>JALOOL010000154.1 GCA_025454425.1 Hydrococcus sp. Prado102
GTTATTGCTACGGGAGCGGGTGCAGCCTCGCGCTGGTCGATTGGGACAGCTTTGTTTGGGGGTTTGTTAGTTGCCACTGTCTTGAGTTTGCTGATAGTGCCAGTGTTGTATGTAGCAATCAAAAGTTTTGAAAGTTATTTTCTCGACAGCGATTCTACTTTGAAAAAAACCAAGAAAGCAGAGGGATTCAAGACATGAACCGCAAACGAATTATCTTTTCGGGTATCGTTACTGCTCTGCTAGGAGGGGGAATCGGCTGGATCGTCGGTCGCGCCTTAGTTCCCAGCCCCTATTATCGCAATTTAGAGGTTAAGTATGCCGCGATCGGAGCAACGGCAGGATCGCTCTTGGGTTGCGCTCAAGAGTCTGTCAGACAATTGAAACAGCAACGCGATCGCGATCGCGAGTCCAATAAAAATTTATAACCAGCATTAAACTCAAGAATGGCGCTTTCCAAAAAGATAAATATATTTATAGCTTGGGCGTTAATTGCCTTTCTACTCATTACAACATCTCCACAAATTTATGCCCAAGAAAGTACGAATGCTGACCATACAATCGATGGCATTCCGGTCATTTTTAACGGGCAAACCCTTTTCGTCGTTCGAGAAAAAATTGGTTCGTTTTCACCACAAGAACGAGCGGAAGCTATTACAAGAAGACTGGAAAAAATTGCTAACGATTCTTCTACCGATGTCGATAATCTTAAAATCGAGGAAGAAAAAGATAATGCAACTAGTCTTGTTTTAGACAAACAGGTAATTATCACAATTACAGAAGCTGATGCTCAAGCTTCTCGTGAAGATCGCCAAGAACTAGCCGATGAATATCGAAAGCAAATTCGATCTTCTATCGAGCAATATCGAGAAGATCGCCAGCCGAGCCATATTATTTTAGGAGTTGTCTATACTATTGTTTCAACGTTTGTTTTAGTTATTATTTTCCTTGTTTTAAATAAAACTTTTCCAAAAATTAACCGCAAGCTGAGGTCTTGGCAGCAAACAATAATCCCTTCTTTGAGGATTCAAAATATTGAAATATTTTCTGCTGCTCAAATTACTAATCTTATCATTCGCTTTCTTGCGATCGCTCGTTTAGTAATTTTTTTAGGAGTCCTCAATTTATATATTCCCGCAGTTCTAAGCTTTTTTCCTTGGACGAAATCGCTAGGAATCAATGTTTTTGGTTATTTTTTGGCAGCAATAAACACCATTTTTAACTCTATTGTAGGTTATTTTCCAAATATCTTTATTGTTGTTTTAATTGTCTGGATTGCCTCTTTTATTATTCGCTCGATTAAGCCAATTTTTACAGAATTAGAAAGAGGAACGATTTCTTGGTCGGGTTTTTATCCCGATTGGGCAAAACCAACTTACAATCTCCTCTTGTGCCTGATTATTGCCTTGGCAGCAGTTATTGCGTTTCCTTATTTGCCTGGCTTCGACTCGCCAGCTTTTCGAGGAATTTCTGTCTTTTTGGGCATTCTCTTTTCCTTGGGGTCTAGCTCGGCTGTCGCGAATGTTGTTAGCGGCTTTATTCTAATTTACACTCGTGCTTTTCAAGTGGGCGATCGCGTCAAAATTAGCGATTCTGTAGGAGATATCGTCGAAAAAACGCTCTTGGTAACGCGCCTCCGCACCGTCAAAAATGTGGTAGTTACTATCCCTAATGCAACGGTACTGGGCAGCAATATTATCAACTATAGCGCTGCGGCGCGAGAAGCCAATGCTCCTCCTCTCATCCTCCATACAACAATCACTCTGGGTTATGATGTGCCGTGGCGAAAAGTTTACCAAGCGTTAATTGCTGCTGCAAACGCAACCGAACATATCTTGAAAGAACCCGCCCCTTTTGTGTTGCAAACGAGCTTGGATGATTTCTATGTTAGCTACGAATTGAATGCCTATACCGATCGCCCGACGATGATGGCAAGAATTTACTCCGAATTGCATCAAAATATCCAAGACAAATGCAACGAAGTTGGAATTGAAATCATGTCGCCCCATTATTCGGCAATTCGAGATGGAAATCAAAATACGATTCCAGAAGATTATTTACCCAAGGATTATACGATACCAAATTTTCGGATTCATTGGTTAGGAAACCAGTCAAATAAGATAGAACCGCCAGCAGGTAAGGAATAATCCCATCCGAAAGACAAAAAAAAGTGAAATCAATGGCAATTTTGTTTAAACAATTGGGTACACTCTCTCTACTCGGCAAAATTTCTTCTCAGGTTATACCAACTACAAATCATCGATCGCATGATGCTTGCAATTACTTTCAAAGCCGGACACAAGTGCATAGAGGTTAATCGGATGACAACTAGCCATTTCAAACCATCAGCAAGAAAATTTAAATCGTCTATCTTTCACCATTGGAAAGAATCTCTAGCGTTGGGAATGTTCTGTACGCTTGCAAGTGCGATTCCAGTTCGAGCAGCCGAAAAACTTTACTTAACTTACGGCCCTTTGCAATTGTCCGTTAGCGTCGCTTCCTTAGAAACCTTTGCTAAAGAAGGCAAAATTAATAAAGACTTGGAATTCTTTTTAGGACAAGCGACCCCAGAACAGCAAGCACAATTTAGAGAGGCACTCGTCGAACGAGCCAATCTCGATCCTTTAGTCGTGTCTCGCTTTTTCAACACGGAAATCGGAGAAGCTATCCTAACCCGAATTGGCAAATTTATCACGATTGAAAGGGGAAGCAATGGGAAATATGCTCTGCGAGGCGCAATCGTTCAAGCGGCTCTCGATCCTCAAGGATTGACCCTACTCAACTTCTTACAGAAGCTCCCTACCAATATGCAGTTTCAGGGAGAATTGATGCTCAAAGGCTCCAAGGCTGCCGAGATAGCGATCCAGGCAACGGAGGTATCCATTGAGGAAATGAAGAAGTTGACGGCGATGGAAGCAAAAGCAGAACCGCCTGTCGATTTTTCGACCTTGCCCGACCTCCGCAAGCCCGGAGAGTATGCCGTTGAGAAAGAAACCTGGCTGCTAGCAGACGAGAGCCGCAAGCGAACATTCTACATCGATGTCTACAAACCCCAACGGTGGCGAGAGGGAAAAACCCCGGTCGTAATTATCTCTCACGGGCTAGCCTCCAGGCCTGAAGATTTTGCCAAAGATGCAGAACATCTGAGTTCCTATGGCTATGTAGTAGCACTTCCCCAACATCCCGGCAGCGATACTAAACAGGCAAAAGCATTAATAGAAGGCTATGCGAGAGAAGTTTTTGACGTGGATGAATTTATTAACCGCCCCAAAGATATCAGCTATGTAATAGACGAACTCGAACGGCGCAATCAATCTCAGTTTGAAGGGCGACTCGCTCTCGATTCGGTAGGCGTAGGGGGACATTCTTTTGGCGGTTACACGGCGTTAGCGGTAGCTGGGGCTGAAATTGATTTTGAGAACTTGGAGCAAGAGTGCAATCGGCAATTTAGCGGTTTGAATATCTCTCTTTTGCTACAGTGTCGAGCTTTAGCGTTGCCTCGGCAAGCGTATAATTTCCGAGACGAGCGAGTTCAGGCAGTGTATGCCATCAACCCAGTCAACAGCAGTATTTTTGGCCCGAAAGGCTTGAGCAAAATTGAAATTCCCGTTTCCATCGGTGCGGGAACTTACGATCCGGCAACGCCCTTAGTTTTCGAGCAGGTTCGCTCGTTTCTTTGGCTGACTACGCCCAATAAATATTTAGCGGCGGTAGAAGGACAAGCACACGTCGATTTTTCCCAACTCGATGCAGAAATTACAGAGGCGATCGCGTCGGTAGAAAATCTTACACTGCCAACTCCACAGCTAATTGCTAATTATACCCACTCAATGCAACTTGCATTTTTCGAGGTTTACATCAGCGCTCGCAACGATATCCGCCCTTATCTTCAGTCTTCCTATGCTGAATATCTCTGTCGGGAGGAGCCTTTCAAGTTTTATTTGCTCGGTGCAACTTCGTCACAGAAGTTCGCTGAAGCAATGGCAAAATTTAAACGAGAGCATTGATAGTTTGCAGTTGCAGAAGATTTTTAGGTTATGCGATCGCATTTATTCCTATAAAGTTTAGATTTTTATAAACTTTAGCCTAGAGAGTAAATTATGTATTTTAAAATTCATTATGGCTAAATTTCGCACAGCATCAGCTATTCTCATCCAGATTTGTCAGTCAGGAAAATAAGGATGCGCGTTTTGCTGTCTCAGAAAAATCTGAACAACACCGCAAGCAAGATGAATCAAAAAAATCATTTTGCACTTCCTCAGAAAATTTATGAGTAAAAAGACAAAATTGCCGCTTAGTGCTTGTCCCTGCTGCAATCCTGCAATTAATAGGCTGACACAAACCTTTTTGTCTTTGCGGCAATCGATATTACTTGGGACGGGGGGATTGGTAGCAACAATCGCGCTCTCTGGACAAGCAAATGCAAACCCCGATCCAGTTTTAGTTAGCCCAAAAAACGCGATCGCAAAAAAAACTTATTTCAATGCCAAAGCTAATAAAGCGACTGTTGCCCGACTCATCCCAAATCCGGTTCATATACCCATCTTATCCGCATAGCTTAGATTTCGCAGAACCGAATTTGGTCGATTGTAATAAAGGGGTTTTAGCAATCGGATTTGGTATAAGAGATGTTTTGTTGCCTCCCGATTTAGAAACTAACCGTACCAGGCAAGGCTCTTATAACATCGAGTTTCAGTTCTCTCACCTATTACATCAAAACCAAACGAATCCTCGCGAGGGTTGGGGCGTGTTTTTAAAAGCAGCCCTGGCGGATGGCAATCCCAATCCCATTCGGAGCTACTTAGTTGTACGGTTTGGGAGGAAAAGGGCTAATTTCTGGGCGAGAGCAAGACAGCTTTGGTCTGGGTTTCTACTACTACAACTTTAGCGACGATCTAAAAAATGCAGTTAATCCGCTCGTCGATTTTGGCGATGAGTATGGCATTGAAGTGTATTACAGCTATGCCATTACTCCTTGGTTTCACCTAACCGCCGACCTACAGTATATCGACCCTGCCAACGAGGACAGCGACGATGCACTAGTTCTTGGTCTGCGATCGCGCATTCGATTTTAGTGTTATGCAAGAAACACTCCAATTTTATTTAGCAATCCCAAAAAGTAATCGTTATGTTGTCTCTTGAATCCTTGTTTTGTCCTTGTTGCACGCCTGCTGTCCTACACGCCTTATCCCAATCTGGCTTTTTGCAACTTGGAACTGGGTCTTTGTCTGCGATCGTTGGTTTGAGTAGGTCACCATCAACAGCTTCTAATGCAACTTCTTGCCGTTCATCTATCGATCGCACTTTACCTATCGAACGCTTATCGTAAGGAGTTTTGACTATGCACTTTCTTCGCAATCTCATCCGCAAACAGTCGCTCGTTAGTATACTCGTCGCGATCGCGATCGCGCTTGTAGGAATCTCTCTCACATGGGGGACAGTCCGCGCGCAACAGACGTTTACTGGCACACCTGCCCCCAAACCTGCCTATTTCGATCGCATGGTATCTGCAATCGATAGCGATCGCGAGCGACTCGTTACTATTTTCAAAGATATTCACCAAAACCCAGAATTGGGTTTTATGGAAACTCGCACGGCGGGTATTGTCGCTAAAGAACTCAAATCGCTGGGCTATGAAGTAAAAACAGGCATCGGCAAAACTGGAGTGGTTGGAATTCTCCGCAATGGCGAGGGGCCGAAAGTCATGTTTCGAGCCGATATGGATGCCAATGCGGTCGAAGAAGTGACGGGACTGCCCTATGCAAGTACCAAGCGAGTCGAGCGCGACGGCGCAGAAGTGCCCGTAATGCACGCCTGCGGTCACGATGCCCATACCACCTGGATGTTGGGTATGGCAAAAGTAATGGCCGACCTCAAATCGGAATGGAAAGGCACTCTGATTTTAGTCGGTCAGCCTTATGAAGAAGGAATCAGGGGAGCTAGGGCAATGGTAGAAGATGGACTCTATACCCGCCACGGCGTACCCGTTCCCGACTATTTGCTGGCACTGCATACGGCTCCCGGCCCGACTGGACTGATTGCCAACGTTGGCGGAACTCGTATGGCAGGCAGCGACGCGATCGATGTTTTATTCAAAGGAGTTGGCGGACATGGTTCCTCGCCGCAGTTTGCCAAAGATCCGGTTGTAATGACGGCTCATGCTATTACACAATATCAAACCATTGTGGCGCGGGCGATCGATCCGCAGGAAGCGGCGGTGATTACCGTGGGTTCAGTGCAGGCGGGAGAAGATAACAATGTAATTCCAGGAGAATCTTTAGTCAAAATTAATCTGCGTTGGTTCAACCCAGCAGTGCGAGAAACCTTAATTAAAGGCATTCGCTCCGTTAATGAAGCGATCGCCCGATCCTATGGAATGCCAGAAGACCAATTGCCGACCATGACCATGAAGGGCAGCACAACTCCATTAATCAATGATAAAGCACTGGTCGATCGCCTCAATCCTCAATTAGTAAATCTAGTCGGACAAAAAGGATTAATTGAAGACTTCCCTGCTACCACGGGATCTGAGGATGCCCATTTGCTCAAAGGCGACAACCAAGATATTCAGTTTGACTATGCTTTCGTTGGCATTGCCGATCCCGCCTTGTTTGCCAAAGCCAGAGCAGAAGGTCTAATGGTTCCTTTTTCTAACCATAACGCCAATTTTCAGGTCGATTTGAATGCTATTCCCTTGGGCGCAAAGGTAGCATCCACGATGGCGATGGAGTTGCTAGGAAATGCAAAATAAGGCGTTGCGAAAGGAGAATATGAAGATTTGAAACAGCCCTCACCCTAGCCCTCTCCCAAGGGAGAGGGAATCGGAGTTGCAAGTCCTTCTCCGGTGGGAGAAGGGTTTGGGATGAGGGAATATCCTATCTTGATTCAGCAATGCCAAAAATAAAACTTTTCTCGATCGAAAGGAAACAAGTATTGATGACCTGTTGGTATCGCTAACAAAGGCGATCGCTTGGTTCCGTTTACACGATCGCAAAAACTAGCCACAAAACTTCGCGATGTATATGCGTCAGTGGAAGTGCTGCCGATCTCCGATGTAGATCGCGGTTTCAGAGGAGAAACTCAACCCATAACGCCAAAAGCATCGATGCAAGCGTTGTCAGCAACTTTCAACTTCTTCGATCGCCTTTTTGCCAGTACGCTCTCATAAGCTCGATCGAAATCTATAAAAAGATAACTTGCCTATTAATAAATGCGAAAAATATATAGATTATTTTTTTAAATTTTTCTAGATAAACGATTCAAATGTTTTCTATATCTTTAATAAAGCCAAAGTAAAGTATAAAAAGAATAATCTATAAAAAATTATTTAAAAAAAGAAATTTCCGACAAGTTCGGATTAAAATCTATTCAATCTAAATTACGCTTATCTTTAATGATTCGCATCCATTTTGCAAGCGAGGAAAACAAGTATATGCAATTGTGCTTCCCGATACTTGCGAATTCCTTAATGGATATTGCATCGCCTATTTAGTTAATTCATTTACGGACTGACATGAAAAGCAAACTCATGATGAAGAAAATAATAAAGACCCTCGTTGCAGGAAGCACGCTGCTTTCCCTCGTCGGACTAATGCTGGCACAAACAGCCCAAGCCTGTACGCGGGCAGTCTATTTAGGCCCAGAAAATATGGTCGTCACTGGGCGATCGATGGACTGGTTCAATGACATAGGAACCAATCTTTGGGCATTTCCTCGTGGCATGAAGCGAGATGGTGCTGCTGGTGCCAATTCCATTCAGTGGACTTCCAAGTATGGCAGCGTTGTGGCGGCAGGATGGGATGCAGCTTCTACCGATGGCATGAATGAAAAAGGGTTCGTTGTGAATCTGCTCTATTTGGCTGAAGCGAAGTACCCAACCCCAACTCCCAACGACACGCGCAAACCAATGTCCCTATCTGTATGGGCGCAATATATGCTCGATAACTTTGCCACAGTTGCAGAAGCAGTCGAGGCAATGCGACAAGAACCATTTTACATAATTCCGATTGAGTCACCAGATGGCGAACCCGGCACCGTTCACGTGTCAATTTCCGATGCGACTGGCGACTCCGCCATCTTTGAATATATTGACGGAAAGCTCAATATTTATCACAGTCGCGAATATCAGGTGATGACAAACTCGCCCGTATTCGACAAGCAGTTAGCGCTCGATAGCTATTGGCAAGCCATTGGTGGCACCACTATGCTACCAGGTACGAATCGAGCAGCCGATCGCTTTGCCCGTGCTTCATTCTACATCAACGCTATTCCCAAAACCGTCAAAATGGATGAAGCGATCGCCAGTGTCTTTTCGGTGATGCGCAATGTATCGGTGCCTTTAGGCATTACTACGCCCGACCAGCCCAACATTGCCGAAACGCTTTGGCGCACGGTTGCCGATCAGAAGAATAAACGTTATTTCTTTGAATCCGCACGCCAACCGAATGTGTTTTGGGTAAACCTAGCCGACCTCGATTTGTCAGAGGGATCGCCAACCAAGAAACTGACGCTAACCGATGGTGCGGTATATGCAGGGAATACGGCGGAAAAGTTCAAACCCACTGAGCCATTTAAATTCTTGCCTGCTACCGTCGAGTAATGTAGGTGGCAAACAATTTGGAACTCGTTTTATTACTCCCAAAAAATGTGGTAGCGTTTGATGCTATCGATCTTTGAGCGTTAAACGACAGTGACTTTAGTTGTTCGGACACAATTCAAAAAGATCGCCCTCGGTAAGGGCGATCGCTTTTATTAAATACGTCCTTTAGCTAATCTAACAAACTACTATGAATGAAGAACAACTCAGACTACAAGCAGCCCGCGATCCAAAAACGCCTTGGAAGAAATGGGGGCATTATTTGAGCGAACGCCAGTGGGGAACTGTGCGGGAGGATTACAGTGAAAATGGGGATGCTTGGAATCATTACACTACATCGGTTTGTTGAATCTAAAAAAGCGAATAAATAATTTTTCTAATTCGATCCAAACAAACATCAAAGCACTAAAACCCAAACAGATAAGTAACTGTTCTAACGTTAAAAAATGAGTTCCAAAAAAGTCGCGCAAAGGTGCAATGTAGATTAGCATCAATTGTAGAATAGTCGTCACTGAAACTGCACCGAGTAAATAGGGATTTGAGAAAAGATTGTTTTCTAGCGTCAGTCGAGTACTCGAACGTACTGCGATCGCGTGTCCCATTTGTGCCAAACAAAGCGTCGTAAATACCATCGTTTTCCAACTATCGGGATTGCTCGTTCCTCGAACGTAATGATACGACCAAACCATTAAAGCAATGCTGATAATCGCAAAGATAATGCCAATGCGAACGATATAAAACCCCAATCCCTTCGCAAAAATGCTTTCTTTGGGACTAAATGGCGGACGGCTCATGATATTAGGATCGGCGGGTTCTACTGCTAGCGCTAGCGCGGGTAATCCATCAGTAACTAAATTCATCCACAGAATTTGCAAAGGCGTTAAAGGAACGTCCGCAAGTCCGAGAATCGGCGCAGCGGCTATAGTAATCACTTCGCCAACGTTACTGCCGAGGATATATTTAACAAAAAGACGAATATTGTTGTATACCATTCGTCCTTCTTCAGTTGCAGCAACAATCGTAGCAAAGTTATCGTCCAAAAGAACCATATCGCTTGCTTCCTTGCTGACATCGGTTCCCGTAATTCCCATCGCAATGCCGATATCAGCTTGTTTGAGAGCGGGAGCATCGTTAACGCCATCCCCCGTCATGGCGGCAAATTTCCCTCGTTTCTGAAGCGCTTTGACGATGCGCAATTTATGTTCGGGAGCGACGCGAGCATAGATACTGACGCGATCGACTTCTCGTTCTAGTTCCTCTTGGGAGAGCTTTGCTAACTCTTGTCCGGTGAGGGCGATCGCATTCTCTTTAACGATTCCTAATTGTTGCGCGATCGCCCGCGCTGTTAGCTGATGATCCCCAGTTATCATGATGGTACGAATGCCTGCATCTCGACACTTCGCCACTGCGTTTTTTACTTCCGGTCTGGGAGCATCTAACATTCCCACCAGTCCCAACCAGATTAAATCTTGTTCGGCTGTTTCTTCCGAATCGCTGTTTGGGATAGTTTCTAGGGGTTTGTAAGCGAACCCTAACACTCGCAAACCGCGCTCCGCCATGTCATTATTTGCTTGAAGGATGTTTTTTCGTTGCTCTTGGGTTAAAGGTAAGATTTGTTCGTCGATTTGATAAGATTGACAGCGTTCTAAAATCAACTCTGACGAACCTTTCATAAACATTAGGATTGGTGATTGGGAATTTTCCGCTCCCTTGTCCTCGCAATCTTTGACGATAACGCTCATGCGCTTGCGTTCTGAGGAGAAGGGAAATTCTGAAACTCGTTCGTATCGATCGTTGAGAGCGTTTTGTTGTAACCCTGCTTTGCCAGCAAGGGCAAGTAAAGCCCCCTCCGTCGGGTCGCCGATAACGTTCCAATGCCCGCCATCCTGCTTGAGGGTTGCATCGTTACACAACACGCAAGCCATTAATAAATTTTCTAGTTCTCGATAATCCCTAGTTTCGATTGACCGACTCAAGTCAAGAAATTCTCCAATCGGAATATAGCCTTCTCCAGTGACGTGTAAATGTTTTTGGCACGTTTCAATTTCTTGAACGACCATTTTATTTTGAGTGAGCGTTCCGGTTTTATCGGAGCAAATAACGTTCACCGATCCAAGGGTTTCGACGGCGGGGAGTTTCCGAATTAAAGCGTTGCGTTTGACCATGCGTTGAGTTCCCAGCGCCAAAGTCACGGTTATGACGGCGGGTAAGCCTTCGGGAACGACTGCTACTGCTATACTCAAAGACGTTTTGACCAAATCTTGCAAGCGATCCCAACCTGCCTGCACGACTCCGATCGCAATAACTAATACTACTAAAATCAGAGAACTAGAAACCAATACGTTCCCCAAGTGATTCATTCTCTGTTGTAGGGGTGTCGGTTCGGATTCTACCGATTGCAGCATTTGAGCGATTTTACCGAGTTCCGTTTCCATCCCCGTACTAGTCACGATCGCTCTAGCACGTCCGCCGATGACTTCGGTTCCTGTAAATACCATGTTAATGCGATCGCCCAGGGCAGTTTCTTCATTTAATCCCTCTTTGACTGGTTCTTTGGTTACTGCTTGTGCTTCTCCGGTTAGCGCTGATTCCCTAATTTGTAAATTCGAGGCTTCAATAATTTGTCCGTCCGCGCACAATTGCGAACCCGCTTCGAGCAATATGATATCTCCCGGTACTAAAGTGGGCGCTTCAACCTCGATTCTTTGTCCGTCCCTAATTACTTGTACTTTTGGCGAAGCAAGGCGTTTGAGCGCGGCTAGCGCTTGTTCGGCGCGGCTTTCTTGTAGGTAGCCCAATATGCCGTTGAGAACGACAATTGATAAGATAGCAATAGTATCTTTAAAGGGAATTTCTGCTTTAGCGGTTTGGGCGTTTTGTAATGCGATCGCATCCATCACTCCAGAGATTATTGCTACTGCAATCAGCATCAGCAACATGATGTTTTTGAACTGATCGAGCAAGATTTCCCAATTATTGCGACCGACAGTTTCTTTGATTTCATTAGTTCCATAATGTTTGAGGCGTTGTTCGACTTCGCCAGTCGTCAAACCTTGTTGGGAATTGCTCTTTAATGTTTCTATTGTTTTCTCGATCCCGTAGGTATACCAGGATTGTTGACGATCGCTCAAGGAGTGGGAAGAATAGGATTGTGTCACAGGAAACGTCCTTCGGAAGACTTGGGTTGAGTTCAAAGTTCAAAGTTCAAAATTATTGGGACTTGGGGGACAAGAAGACAAGGGAGACAAGGAAGAATATTGACTACTAAATTACTGAACTCCTGTAAAAACGCGATTATATTGCGTCTCTACTGAACTCTTGTAAGGGCGAATGGCCATACTCCTAACGGAGGGCTACGCCAACGCCCCTACCGAACTCCTGAATTTTTATTTAAAAATTGCTAAATATATTGTTTTCCCTGAGAGGGATGAAACTGTTACATATTCTATCTCTCTTAAGAAGGATTAAATAGTTCTAATTTAGAGCTATATTCAATAAATATGGTATTATCTAGGTTTTATAGCTAAAAATCAATTAATTTTCTCCATATGACTGTTAAAAAAAGCTTAAAAAAGGTTTTTTGTTGCTAACGAGACAAAAAATAACGAGTAATAGCCCTCTATCTAATCATTATGCGATCGCTATCCTAAATGATTTCAAAAACTTATCGACAAGTTATTTATAAAAAATTAGTCTTTGAACTCCGAAACGAATTAGTTCGACACGAGCAGTTAAAAAAGATTTTATTTTGCTAGGGTAAGAGATTGCAGCTATTTTTAAAATGCAGCATTTTCATAATATTTGAAGCATGACTTCCAACCTGACTATTTGTGCTACCTCCGAAGGTAAACTAACTACCAGAACCATTCGACCGATCGCTGCGTCTTCGATACATGGGATTGCTTTTTATCAAGACATTCTGCTGGCGATCGATGCCAGAAATGGCTATTTATTAGAGATCGATCCATTAACCAACAATACAAAAATTCTTAATTCTCAGCATTGGCAAGATTTTATTGGAACGACAGGGATAGCAGTTGCTGGCGATACGCTTTGGTTTACCGCAGAGGAAGGCATATATTTTTATTCCTTGAGTCAGGGGGAGAGTGCGCCCCAACTCCTGACCGAATTGTCATACCCAGCTAATGGGATAGCCGTATGGGAATCTACTATTTATGTAACCTGCCAAAAAACAGGCGATATCCTCGTTTTTAGCCGAGAAACGGGAAAAAAAATCACTCGTTTTTATGCGCCAGGAATAGGAGTAGAAAATATTACCGTCAAAGGCGAGGAACTATGGGTTTGCGACGCACAAGAACAAACCGTTTATTGCCTCGATCGCGCGACGGGACAGGTCGTTTTTAGCGTTTTGACTCCTTTTGAGTCGCCAACGGGATTAGCGTTTTATATCGATGAAACAGGCAAAGAAACGCTCTATGTCGCTTATGCTTATGCAGAAGCCTATATTCGAGATAACCCTAACGCCGAACCCAATCACGAATTGCAATATCGCGATCGCACCTTCATTCATCCCTTATATTTTCGCTATTACCGCGATCGACACTACGCGCTTTCCAATGGCTATCTAGTAGAAATGTCCTATGTAGAAGAACTCGAAGCCTTAGATCCCGTAGAATTGAAAGATCTCGAATGGAGAATCGCACTTCCTGCCGAAACGCCGCGCCAGAAAGTTAGAAAAGTCGAAGCAATTGGACTGCCATTTACCGAAGAAATCAACAACGGACAGCGAGTAGCCGTTTTTAAATTCGATCGATTAACCCATTGCGATCGTCATATTTTTGGTTGGAAAGCACTAATAGAAGTTTGGAGTATTAAGTATCGCATTTCACCCAAAGATTGCGAGAAATTGCCCGATCTCCCCGCCGAATTTCCTACTCGCTATCTCGTCGATAATGACGATTTAGCCATGGAAACA
>JALOOL010000477.1 GCA_025454425.1 Hydrococcus sp. Prado102
ATGAGAGTTAGTCTCAATAAGCTGCCATTTTATCAAAAAGGTCTAAGGGCTATGAATATTATACAGCAAGCTTTCTAGCTACCTTGTCACCCCGTCAGCTTTTCTATTATAAAAAACGAATATGACGTATTTGCACGAGCGCGCGTTTTAGAGGACGCAAGATTGGATGCCATGTAGGAGGTTTAAGCTGCAAACCGACATGGCGTGCAATTTCCTCAGCAACCAACTCGATACTTTTTGCTTCCGTATCGAGATGAAATTTAAATTTTTCATCCGATAAAGACGCTAGACAACGATTTAATTGAAGCGCAGCCCAAGAATTTATACCATCGCCCCGCCGACGCAACCGACGCAGAACGGTTTCGCGAGAGGCAAGTAAAGTAAAATGATGCACCCGTAAGCCTGTGTTACGCAATGCGTTTACAGTTTGGTCGTAATACTCAGGATTTACGACGGTCATGGGGACGATAATCGTACCTGTATAGTTTTGAGCAACATACTGTAAACTTTGGTAGGCGAACTCGCGCCACAGTCGATGGTCTTGAAAGTCCGATTTCTTTACTGCTGGCGGCACAATCTTGCCAAGACAAAAGCCAATTTCTTCGGGATCGAACACAAAACTATCAGAGATACGACTGTGTAATTCAAAAGCTGTTTGTGTTTTGCCAGCACCAAAAGCACCATTCAACCAAATAATCATACCTCCGGTTCAATTCCTGCTGCACGTAACTGTGCTGCGAGTCGTTCTGCACGTTGTCTTTCTCTTGTGGCTAATTCTAACCCCCACAGCAACAATTCTCCTTCCTCGTCCCACCAACGCAACCAGTAACCCGTCCGGTTTTCTCTTGTCCCTTCCCATACGCCTAAAAACAAACCGATTTCATCAATCTGATAGCGATTATTTGCATCGGGTTGTAGCAGTTGGTAGCGTCCTGAATCATTTAATTGATAAACTTCTAACGCGCCCGTATCTGGATCGAAAATAATATAGTTAGGAACTTGTAAGATTTGCTCGTAAAAGAACCATTTCCCAGGCGGATAGGTAGGTTTTATCGAGTATTCGCTACTGTCGGTATCCGAGAGGAATTCCATGACAATTGTAGGAATATCGCCTTGGGTGCGCGGCGTATAACTGCGTTTGACTTCTTCTCGCGAAACGCTAATTGAAGGCACATAAGCCCAATCTGGCGCTTTTATTACTACCTTGCCGTCTACGGTGGCACAGATGCCATAGTTAGTTGCAATTAAGGCATTGGTTAGTAATTTGCCTGCACTCTCTAAACTATCCGTTAAGGCTAATGCTAGAAGGGGTTGCGCGATATTATCCACTGGTTCGTTGTCTAAAACATATTCATCGGGTAATTTTTCCCAAGTGACGGTAAAATTAGCTGGACTGGTTAGCATTAGCGAACTCCTAAAAATTTATGCGTCTGCAAGCTAATTCTCCATTGGGGATGCTGCAAGACGTAATCAAAAATTAACTGTTGGCTTTCGGGTGTATTCCATTCCGGTTGCAGATATTTGACGGCTTCTGGCGGAATTGTACTCGCTTGTTGCTCCGCCCATTGTAAGTCTTCTGCATTGGCGATTACAACCTTGAGTTCCTTGACGCGATCGCAAATACTTTCATGAGGCAATTTATATCGTTTCGGCGAAAATGTTACCCAGTCAAACTCCCCACTAAACGGATGTGCGCCAGAAGTTTCTAAATGAACTCTCAATCCTAACTCCCGCAGTTGTTGAGTTAATGGGTTAAGATCGTGCATTAAGGGTTCTCCCCCAGTAATCACAACGATCGCAGGGTTGACATTTTTGGCTTCTTGTGCAACGGTTAGAGGCAATCGCATGGGATGGCGTTTAGCATTCCAAGACTCTTTTTGGTCGCACCAAGGACAATAAACGTCGCATCCTCCCAATCGAATAAAAAACGCACTGACACCCGCCCAAGCCCCTTCTCCTTGGACTGAGTGAAAGGTTTCGACAATCGGATAAGTAATTGTTTCGATAATAGTTGGTTTCATATCTTTAATTTTAATGCTCGGAATTATCCAGCCGCCGAAGGGGAGAGTAGCTATGATAGCAGCATGAGCGCGATCGCTTTTTTCTCGAATGGGTTTGCGATCGAGCTTGTAGGTTAGGTTGAGTTCCTCAACATCTATTGGTTTGATTTTAGATCGATTAAATTATTACTAAATTGACATTTAGAGAATAAATATGCCAGATGCGACCAGTTTTGGATTGTTTGTCACCGCTGCAATAATACTTGCTATTACTCCCGGTCCTGGATTTTTATATGTGCTGACCCGAAGCTTAAAGGGCGGTCGTGGCGAAGGTTTAGCTTCATCATTTGGTACTGCTGTTGGCGGATTCACTCATGTTATTGCTGCTGCTTTAGGACTCTCTGCTATCCTGGCGACATCATCTGTTGTTTTCGCCTTGGTCAAGTATGTTGGTGCAGTTTACCTAATTTACCTGGGGATTCGCACCCTCATGAGTAAAAACGATATTGCATTAGAGCAAAACGTTGCATCAAGCACAACTTACAAAGCTTTTCGTCAAGGTATTATTACTGAAATTCTCAATCCCAAGACGGCCCTGTTCTTTTTGGCATTCATTCCACAGTTCATTAATCCTCAAGGAAACATTATTCTTCAGTTTGTCATACTTGGCAGCATTTCTATTGCTATGAATACAAGCGCGGACATAAGTGTCGCTATGCTTGCTGGTACTATTGGGCAGTGGATGCGTTCCCATCGGCAATTTCGGCGCAAACAACGATTATTTACTGGTTGGTCGCTGATTGGACTGGGAACCTATGTTGCACTTGCCGATGATAAACGCTAACGTGCGATCGCCGTTTGACTTCCTGGTAAATTTATTTTTGAACGACGAAGAAGCACAAGAATACCTAAAAGCATTGATTAGATTTGACACTCCACGGGTTAAAACCGCGTGGATTAAGCGAGGTTGTCTATGACGGGGATGAATCCACCGTCATAGACGTTTTTCGCTTTTAAGGGACTGTCATAGACCCCACCCTCTACATCAGCCATATCCATTACAGATACAGATTTCTGAAGATCTAGAGGGCATGAAAAACCTAACCATTGACCAATATTTTGCGCGGCATTCCAATCAGCATTGCAGCGATACCCATCATATCCTTTAAACCAATCACCGTTTCGCTTGCCAATTACCCCGTTACGGTGGTCTGACTTGCTAGTGTATGGTGCTGGCACTCCTTCGACTGGTACACCTGCACGAATCGCTTTGTATCGCGTCATCGTCTCAAGCTGGTAGAATGCCCAACTATCCCGATTGTTGGCTGCATCAGATTTAGTCTTTTTATGCTGTTTCATCGTCTTGCGACAGCCAGACAAATCTTCAAAGCGCAATCCCATTCCAAAACTGAAGGCAAACTGTACCAATTGTTTTGAAATGACGTGGTTAATAGTAGTCATGATACGTCTTTCACGTTGCTCTAGTCGCTTTACTTCCTTGAGTTGTTTGGCGCTTTGTAGTTGGCGACGAGTACGCTGAAACTGTCGTCTTAGGGCTTTAACTCGTCCACATGACCAAAACTTACCAAATCTGCCCCGAAGTGCAGCAACAGCAAGATTATTTTGTCCTCTATCTACTCCTATCCAACCATGAACTTCTCCTGCATCGGGAACTTCCATCGACACAGATATCAGTGCATACCAAATTCCTTTCTTAGATTTGCAT
>JALOOL010000478.1 GCA_025454425.1 Hydrococcus sp. Prado102
ACGATTTTAGCGATCGCTCATCGACTCTCGACGATAGAAAAAGCTTATCAAATAGCAGTGATGGAGCGAGGACGCATTGTCGAGTTGGGTTCTCACTCTCAATTATTGGCTCGCAATGGCTATTATGCTCGCCTTTATTCTCTCCAATTTCAATCGCGATCGGCTGTGCCGCTTCCCCCAGGGCAATCGCCCGAAACTAATTTCTCCTACCGATAAACTGGCAAAGTAAAATGAAAGCAACTACCGCGCTCTAGAACGCTATCGACCCAGATTTGACCGTAATGAGCGCGGACAATCTTTTGACACATCGATAGGCCCAAGCCGTATCCTTCCTTGGCTTCATCGCGTTTGAGTCGAAAATGTTCTTCAAAAATCAATTCTTGTTTTTCTTCTGGAATACCCGGCCCAGTGTCGCAAATACTGACTTGAATTTTTTGAGCGGTTCGATGGAGAATAGAAATGCTAATTTTACCGCTTTCAGGCGTGTACTTACAGGCATTTTCGATAAGATTGACAATCACTTGACGAATTAACTCGGTATCGGCATAGACAGAAGGTAAATCTTGAGGAATATCTGTTTCTAGGGTCTGAGATTTGCTCTGAATCTGCTTGGCAAACTGAGGTAATATATCTTCGCACAATGACTGCAAATAAAATTGATTGAGATGAACTCGCAGTTCGGCATTCGTGCTTTTAGACGCTTGCAAAATCTCGGTAATCATTCGGTTCACGATCTGAAACTGTTTGCGAGCTTGTTTGTGTAGTTGCTCGACAAGTTGAATCGTTCGCTCGTTCTTCTCTTGCTTTTCTATCAATTCGAGCGTTTCTACCGCAATAGAAGCCGCCGTTAGAGGACTGCGCAGGTCGTGAGCTAGCATTGCCAGTACTCGATCCTTAAATTGCAACTGCTCTAGAAGTTCCTCTTTTTCTTTTTTGAGACGAAAAACTTCATCAGACAACCCGATTAGTTCGGCGGCATAGCTGATGTTGTCGAGTCTCGAAGACAGTTTGAAATTTAAGTCGGTTTCGCTTGTCTGCTGCTCGGCAAATTCCTGTTGCCAGCGAGGATACCATTTTTTTAGTTGTTGAACTAGATTACTGCCTGCTAGCGTTTGTCTGGGTTCTGGAAAAATTTTCACCAAAGCTGGTGCTGCAATCAATTTGAAATGCTCGACCAGATGCGGTTGCTCTCCAATTTCAATCGCGCGCAAAGTTATAGAAGGCTCTGTTTTAACGCTTTGAATGTAATTTTTGATTTGTCGCATGATTTCCTGAGAACTAGGACGCTCGTCAACAAATAGCAAAAGCTCGATCGACACGGGAGTCGGAGTGTCTTGTCCAGAGGCTGTCTGCATGTTAGGTAGTTGCAACACAGAAGATTTAAGATTAAAGGAGTTGGTTTTGAGGGTGCGACAGTTATAGCACAGAGGGCAAAGGGCTTTTATGTAGAAATACTTTTAGACAAAAGTTTACGGGTTTCCACTCGTCCTAATTTAGGCTTCCACTGCTTTACATCTGTCTGGTATACACGTCGTCGCTAACGTCTTTTTGGCAATCCAAACTAAAACTCAATAACTTTTATTAAAAGAAATCGTATTTTTTATCACCTCTTTCATTTTACGATCGTTAAGATAGTATAAAATTTACTAAACTTTATATCCAAGTTTTATTCACTTAACTATAAACAAGGCTCTCGTACTTGATATGGCTCTCGGTTATGTTGCTCTCGTCCTTCACGCTCATTTACCTTTCGTTCGACACCCAGAAAGCGATTATGTCTTAGAAGAAGAATGGCTCTATGAAGCCATTACAGAAACCTATGTGCCTCTGTTGCACGTTTTTGAAGGGTTAAAGCGAGATGGGATTGATTTCAAGATAACCATGAGCATGACACCTCCTTTAGTGTCGATGTTACGAGACCCGCTCTTGCAAGATCGATACGATAAACACCTCGCTCAGCTAGAAGAACTCGTTCAAAAAGAAATTAAGCATAACGAACATAACGGGCACATTCGTTACTTAGCTGAATATTATGCCAAAGAATTTCATGATATTCGCACGACTTGGGAACGTTACGATCGCGATCTCGTTTTGGCTTTCAAAAAATTTCTCGATAGCGGAAACTTAGAAATTATTACCTGCGGCGCAACTCATGGGTATTTTCCTTTGATGAAAATGTATCCGCAAGCTGTTTGGGCGCAAATCAAAGTAGCTTGCGAACATTACGAAGAAAACTTCGGTCGTCCGCCTAAAGGAATTTGGCTGCCAGAATGCGCTTATTATGAAGGGACAGAGCGGATGCTCGCAGATGCTGGCTTGCGTTATTTCCTCGTTGACGGGCACGGCATTCTCTACGGTCGTCCCCGTCCTCGTTTTGGCAATTATGCGCCAATTTTTACCGAAGCGGGCGTGGCGGCTTTCGGGCGCGATCACGAATCTTCTCAGCAGGTTTGGTCGTCTCAGGTCGGTTATCCAGGCGATCCAGTCTACCGAGAGTTTTATAAGGATTTGGGATGGGAGGCAGAATACGAATACATCAAGCCTTATATCATGCCCAACGGTCAGCGTAAAAACATTGGGATTAAATACCACAAGATTACCAGTCGTCATGCAGGGCTATCTGAAAAAGCTCTCTACGACCCCTACTGGGCGCGTGAGAAGGCGGCAGAACACGCTGCGAACTTTATGTACAATCGGGAACAGCAAGTAGGCTCCCTAGCAGGAATGATGCAGCGTCCGCCCATCGTCGTCTCTCCCTACGATGCCGAATTGTTCGGTCACTGGTGGTATGAAGGGCCTTTGTTTATCGATTATCTATTCCGCAAGGCTTGGCACGATCAAAATACGTTTGATATGACGCACCTGGCGGATTATTTAAGGGGCAATCCTACTCAGCAGGTTTGTCGTCCTTCCCAATCTAGTTGGGGTTATAAAGGATTTCACGAATACTGGCTTAACGATACCAATGCTTGGATTTATCCCCACTTGCACAAAGCGACCGAACGCACGATTGAGTTAAGCAAAAGAGAAGCCGCCGACGAACTCGAAGAACGAGCGCTCAATCAAGCCGCGAGGGAGTTATTGCTGGCACAGTCTTCCGATTGGGCGTTTATTATGCGGACGGGAACGATGGTTCCTTATGCCGTGCGCAGAACGCGATCGCACTTATTGCGTCTCAATAAACTCTATGAAGATATTAAAACCGAAAAAATCGATGCGGGTTGGTTGAGCAAAGTGGAAGAAATGGACAATATTTTCCCGAATATTAATTACCGAGTTTACCGTCCGTTGTAAGTGTAAGCAAAGATTCGCGATCGTTTAACGTGCTTTTAGCAGAGGCGATCGCGCCTTCTCGTTTTCTTTAGGTTTAAGAATTGCCAATACAGATTATTTTTCTAACCATTCATTTGCTAATAAGTGGTTAGAGAAGATTGGCTTTTTTATTTTGGCCAAATGTGCGATCGATAAGTTGAAACCAAATCTGAATGTTTAGAAAAACTCGATCGATGAAATGAGGTGACGGAATTAGGCTGACTGACGCGAGAATGCGACTCTTGTTGCAGTTCTTCAACTTTAAGCAGAATTAAATATTCATAGAAAGCTTGTAGCGTACACCAAGCAAATCCCGCTCGTCCATCTAAAATTCCTCCTAAGAAAAAATACATATATATCCAACGTAATAGCGTTCTAAATGGAAGACGCAGGGATAAATCTTTTAAAGCGCG
>JALOOL010000479.1 GCA_025454425.1 Hydrococcus sp. Prado102
TCCTCCCAAACAACGCCGCTTTATTCGATTAGTGGTTGGTAAGCATCCTTCGCCTATACAAGGGAGACAAGGAGGACGAGGGGACAAGGAAGATAATATTGACTACTGTAGGGGCGAATGGTCATTCGCCCTTCAAATAAAGCATTTTTGGTTTGCTGTGCGATCGCGCCATATTGCGAAAATGTATTTAAAAGCATTAAATAATCATCCGTGTTATGGGTAACGTTACAGGCAATATGTTCGCTCTTTAAATCGTGAAATAAGCCCGAATCTAGAATATTCTTAAATTTCAGTTTGAGCTTTTTCGGAATTTTCTTCCTTAATAACTTATTAATCGCGACGAAAAAAGCCTTGAACTTCAAGGCAAATAAAACTCAGAAGATTATGTCATTTTAAATTTTCTTAACTAACTGTTACTGGCAACTCTTGAGCAACCGAAGCACACTCGAAATGTTTCTCAATTAACTCGATTGCTTGCCCTGGCTCGACTCGACAGTAACGCGCTTTATCGGGCATCACGACCATATTCGGGCCGTGCTTGCATTGCTTAAGACATCCTGTTAATTTAATTTGTACTTTGTCGTCCAAGCCGCGATCGCGCAAATTTTCGGCTAAGGCTTGACAAACTGCTTTTCCGCCTCGCTTCCAGCAGCTAGGTTTCTGACAGACTAAAATACTAGCTTTAGCTGCTTGGCGTTTGAGAGGTGGCGATTGGGGAAACGAGATTGGAACGTCAGCAGGTTCGGGTAGATTAACCCGTTCGATTGAATAAGCTTTTAATATGAGTTTCCCTGTTTTGAAACATTGTTTTTTAGTGCCGCGAATGTCCACCCAGCAACCTGGCGTAAGCGTTTTGTCGAGGCGATCGCGAATTTCTTTATCTGGCTTAATCCAATACTCGCGTCCTGAATCAATAATTCTTAAATACTTAATTTTATAACTGTCTTTAATAACAAAACTTAGTAGTTGTCCGACGAGGTTGAATTCCAATTTTTGTTTTTGATATGACATATTTTTTTACCTAATTCGACCTGGATTACTCTTTTATATTTGTTTTTTCGTGCCAGCAGTTCTCTAACATACGAACTAGTTCGTGACGAGGCGCGGTAACGTGTTTGACCGCACTCCATAGCAGCATAGCGTTTGTAGGAGTTGAGATTTCAACTTTTAAGGGGCGATGAGTCGGGCGATCGCAAGGAATTTCTAACTCCTGCAAGCGGTGATAAACTGCCCATCGTTCCATAGGTCGAACCTCTATTACAAAGCCAAATGGCGATTGCGGATTGAAAATACTCATCGGCTAACTTAAATGCTAAAGATTATCAATATGTCCCTCTAGATCGAGTATACCCAGACTTACTGATAAACGCAAATAATTCTCAATTAATTTTTTGAACAAAGTATTAAAGATCGAAACTTTTAGCAATCTTTTAGTCAAAAACTGTAGATAGACTAAAATGTTTTTAAAAAGCAACCCAATATTGAGGGGAAACTGCAACCATGACTACAACTCAAGGTCTAGTACGCGCTTTTGGCGAAGTTGGCGATAATCCGATTTTGCTAGAACAAAATGTCACAGTTCCGGTTTGCGAAGGGTTAAATACCGTCCTCGCTAGCTTCCAAGCTTTGTATCTTCAGTATCAAAAACATCATTTCCTTGTAGAAGGCGCCGAATTTTATCAACTGCACCAATTCTTCCAAGAATCTTACGGCGAGGTTGAGGGACACGTACACGAAATTGGAGAACGTCTAAACGGATTGGGGGGGATTCCAGTTGCAAGTTTTAGCAAACTAGCCGAACTATGTTGCTTTACTCCCGAATCTGACGGCGCATATGAGTGTCGCAAGATGATAGAAAACGATCTCGTCGCCGAACAAGCATTAATTCAGCTAATACGCCGTCAAGCATCCCAAGCAGAAAGTTTAGGCGATCGCGCGACTCGCTATTTATATGAAAAAATCTTGTTAGAAACCGAAGAAAGAGCTTATCATCTCAATCATTTCCTCGTCCCTGACAGCTTGACTAAAGCTTTTGTCGGAAATGGTCATAACTAATCGTAAGTTCGCTGTTTAATGGTAACTTAGGCTAGGGCCAGCACGCGATCGGTCAAATCCCGAACAAACTAGACGATACAGAACAACTACAAGCTTTACAACAAATTATGTGGGGGCGCTTTTTGAAGTGCCCCTTTTTACAGTGACCAATGACCAATTAAGAACTTTGGTAACCGATAACCGATCGCATCTTTTCTTAGTTGTTTCTTAGTCGTATCTTAAACATATAGTCAGATTTTCTACAGGCTAAATGCTCGATCGCGCTATCTTCTCTCAAAAAATCATTAGCCTCGCTAGTAACGCGAGATCTAGCGTAGCAATTCCAGAAACCCAAGGAATTTTAACCGCAGATACGCTTATTTGGCTAGAAAACAACCAAAAATATACTCTTGAATTAAAAGATGTCGTCGGTGTATCTTGTTTTGCTGAGTCTTCTATTGTAGGTTTTGTCGTCTATGCTTATCCGTTGATACGAGACGGGATTATTTTTAAAAAACGCCGACGAGTGCTAAAAAAGTATCGTTTTGCCTGTTCGGACATCGAAACGCGATCGCAATGGGTAAAAGCAATTAACAATACTTTACAAGGACTTCCTGTATATAGCATTAAACTCCTTCCCCGTCACATACAAGTTTTACTCAACCCCGCTAGTGGCAAAAAAAAAGCGTGGCAAATATTGCAGAAAGTGAAATCTGTATGGGACAATAGCCAGATTCAAATAACCGTAACTGAAACCAGCAGTGCGGGAGAAGCCCAGAAATTTATAAACGCGCTAGTCTTAGATAAAATTGATGGTTTAGTCGTTATTGGCGGCGATGGAACGCTTTACGAAGTTATTAATGGCATTATGAACCGTCCCGATTGGGAAACGGCTATTACTACTCCCATCGGGATTATTGGCGCGGGAACTGGCAATGGCTTGTGCAAAACTATTTTAGACTTAGCAGGAGAACCTTACGATCCCATCAGTGCTGCTTTTTTGATTGCTAAAGGAAAAACGCGCCCTCTGGATCTCGCTGTCGTACAACAGCAACGCCGTAGTTACTATAGCGTTCTTTCTTTATCTTGGGGGTTTATTAGCGATGTTGATATTGAAAGCGATCGCTTGCGCTATTTAGGATCTTTAAAAAATACAATTTATGCAATATTAAGAATTTTGAGTCTTCGTACTTACAAGGGTCGTCTTTCTTTGGATGTTGTTAACTCGAATATAAAAACGCAATCTCAATGTTCTTCCTTCGAGAAATGTGCGATTTGTTCTGAGTATACAAGCGATCGTTCATCTTCTTTTACCCATGCGATTGCAGATGATTTTATCCTGGTGTGGGCAATGAATGTTATTTGGGCAGCTTACGATCTCAAAGCGACTCCTAGCGCTCATTTATCGGATGGAACGATGGATTTATTAGTTATACGGCGGGGAATTTCTAGATTGCAATTATTATTTGCTTTCTTGCGCAGCGCCAATGGCAAACATATTTCTTTACCTTATGTGGAATATTATAAAGTTCGTTCTTTTCGTTTAGAGCCATTATGCGATCGCGGAATTTTAGCAATAGATGGAGAGCAAGTAGAACATTTACCCCTACAAATGCACGTTTTAAGAGGAATAGCTCGAATTTTTGCTCGGTAAAGGGAATTGGCGTTTGGGAGATATTTT
>JALOOL010000480.1 GCA_025454425.1 Hydrococcus sp. Prado102
TTAATTGTTCGACTTCAGTTGAATTAGATTGAGCTTGAGAAAACTTATACAGATATCTTTCAAGTAATCCCGGCCCTAGCTGAAAATAGTTTTTGCAAGCTGAATAAATTGCATTGATAAGTTCGGTTGCGGCAGTAGTTTTGAGAAGATATCCTTTTGCTCCTACTTGCAAAGCTTTATTCAGATAAGTGTCATCTTCATGAATACTGAGAATTAAAACCTTTGTTTCGACAAATCGCTCTGCAATAATTTTGGTAGCTGTCAAACCATCGATTCCTGGCATATCAATATCCATTAAAACAACATCAGGTCGCAGAGCAGCCACTTGTTGAATAGCTATCTTACCATTGTTAGCCGTACCGACTATTTCTAATCCCGATTCTTTTTCCAAAGACGCTATTAAAAAATCCTGTACTGGTGTTTGATCGTCAACTATCAGCACTTTAATCATTGAATTTACTACTATGGAATTCTAATTCTCACTTTTAAAGATATACGATCCTTAGTAGTACGCTTATATAGAATTATTAAATTTAAGTTATATTTGCGATTTTAGCCAGTTTTCTCTCGTCGCTGGCTTGATTGGCTTCAAAACTCTGCATTAAGAGGAGTGCGAGGGAAAGGAATTACGTCTCGAATATTGTCCATTCCTGTCATAAACTGCACGATTCTTTCAAATCCCAAACCAAATCCTGCATGGGGAACCGTTCCAAAACGACGCAATTCTAGATACCACCACAGATCTTTGTCAGGCATTCCTGATTCTTTAATGCGTCTTTCTAGGACATCGAGACGTTCTTCGCGTTGAGAACCCCCAATAATCTCGCCGATTTTAGGCGCTAGAACATCCATCGCAGCAACCGTCTTGCCATCGTCGTTCAAGCGCATATAAAAAGCTTTAATCGAAGCGGGATAGTCGGTGACAATAACGGGTTTTTTGAATAACTCTTCAGCCAGGTAGCGTTCGTGTTCCGATTGTAGATCGATTCCCCATTCGACGGGGTATTCAAAGACGCGATCGCACTTCTCTAATAACTTAATCGCTTCGGTGTAGGTGATGCAAGCAAATTCGTTGTTAATAATATTATCCGCCGTTGCCAGCACGGTATTATTGATGCGTTGGTTAAAAAACTCCATATCTTCCGGGCAACGTTCGAGGACGAATTTGAAGATATATTTAAGGAAGGCTTCGGCTAACTCGCGATCGCCCGTTAAATCGCAGAATGCCATCTCCGGTTCTACCATCCAAAATTCTGCCAAGTGACGGGAAGTATTAGAATTCTCGGCGCGGAATGTCGGGCCAAAAGTATAAACATTCTGAAACGCCAGCGCCATAATTTCTGCTTCTAACTGTCCGCTAACTGTTAAATAAGCGCGTCGTCCAAAAAAGTCTTTAGAAAAATCGATCTCTTTGCTTGGCGTTTGGGGAAGTTTGTCTAAATTTAGGTTCGTAACCGTAAATAATTCTCCCGCACCTTCGCAGTCGCTAGCAGTGATGATGGGAGTATGAACCCACAGAAATCCCCTTTCTTGAAAAAATTGATGAATTGCACTCGCACAAGCATTGCGAACTCGCATAACCGCACCGATGGTATTGGTGCGCGATCGCAAATGTCCGATAGTGCGCAAAAATTCAAAAGAGTGGCGTTTCTTTTGTAAGGGATAAGTTTCGGGGTCAGCTTCTCCATAAACCGTCGCAGAAGCAGCTTTCAATTCAATTCGCTGTCCTTTTGCGGGGGAAGCAACCAACACGCCAGAAACTTCGACAGAAGCGCCTGTATTCAGCTTTTTGAGCAATTCTGTATAATCGGGGACATCGGGATTGAGGACGACTTGTAAGTTTGCCATCGCCGAACCATCGTTGACTTCGATAAAAGCAAACTCTTTCAATTCTCGCTTAGTTCGCACCCAACCCTGAATCGTTATTGATTCGTCAGGTTGACCGTTTTTTAATACTTCCCCAATCCGTCTTGTCATATCTTACCGCGATCGCTCTTTGAGTTAATTGTCTGCATTTTTCTCAGTTTAACCATTATCTAATATTAGTAGTTCGTTTAAATCATATTCCAGTTTCCCTTACCATGACTGGTTTAGCCCTACTTCGATCTTACAGGTTAATATCTAAGAATTTAGAGGAAGTTTAACCTAAAAAAAAATCACTGACAAATTAAATATTTTGTGGTTAAACTAGATGGTACATATGAATTACAAAATAGACGATTTTTGATTTGAGGACAGCACATATGTCAGACCCATCGATGCAAAAATTGTTTGAGAAATTTTCTGACCTATCACTGCTTGAGAAATTAAAACAATCAGATACTTCACATCTTTTTTTAAATCTTGGACTTTATCTTATTACTGTCATGCCGCTAATGGCTACTATTAATCTATCTATTTTAGCAAAACCTTGGGAGAGCTTACCAACTATTGTTTTATTACTCTTTTTAATAGCAGGATTTGGTGGACTTTACAAATTAGCAGAATTTATAAGACACATCCTTCAGAATTTAAGGTTATATGTAGAATTGAAATTTCTCTCGATCATAGCTCGTCTTGGTAGGTCAGAACTGATTCGAGAACCAGAATTTAAACGAAATTATAAAGACGATCTAAATATTGTTTATTTACCTTTAATAGAACGCTATTTAGCAACACAAGACGAGCCAAGGACACAAAAAATATACGAGCAACAAAAGCAAGCAATAAATGACTGGTTTGTAGCACGGGAGAATGCAATGTTTACTCTTTTGCTATTGCTTGCACAATTACTAGTTAACGGAATATTAATACAAAATATTGCGCAGTCTTTTCCTCTGCTTATATCTTTCCTTTGGTTAGTATGTATAGGTCTTGCCTATTGGTCAACTTGTTCGCTTCCAGAGAGTAAATTTTATCTTTATCTACCTAATAATAAAAATTGAACGTTTTTGGTAAATACTAATTTGAAATTAATACCTTGATGCGATCGCATTATCAAAAAAAATTAAGCGATTTTGTAGCGATCGCATGAAAGCCAAATTACATTATTAACTTGACGTTCAAGACAATCGCTACGGTGATAAGCAGGTAAACAAAATTAATTACAATTATCTTAAATAATTTGTAGGGTGGGCATTGCCCACCCTACCATTGTTTTGAGTTAAGGATAGAGTTAGCAAGAGGTCTAATTAATTTTGCCTAGTCACTTATCAACTCGATCGCTGACCTACTTTAATAAGCGGATAGCTAAAGAGTCATGTTAATACTCTGTCGCTACAAGGATTAAGAAGCATTTGAAAGTTGAGCCGTTTGGACAGTTAAATCCATAGTACGATCGCCCCGTTGAATCTTGAGCTTGAGAGAGCGATCGAGTCCGGCATTTTCAACAATATCTTGTAATTCACCCCCATCAGTAACCCGTTGGTTATCGACAGAAAGAATGACATCTCCCATGCGAATGCCTGCTCTTTCTGCTGGCGTATCAGGCATGACGCGCACGACGAGAATCCCTTGTACTTCTGGCACGAGGAATGGAGAATTAGGATTTTGGTTGCTCTCTTTTGCTAATTCTGGAGTCAGGTTAAGCATTTGAACCCCGATATAAGGGTGGGGAACTCGTTTTCCTGCTGCGAGGAAACTTTCTAGGGATTTCGCCTTATTAATGGGAATAGCAAATCCAATTCCCATAGCATCCGCCCTAATCGCCGTGTTGATGCCGATAA
>JALOOL010000155.1 GCA_025454425.1 Hydrococcus sp. Prado102
AAAATAAGTAGTGGATACGCGGGGATAAATCCCCAGTTCGCGAGGGCTTCCAGCCGTTAAAACGGGCTGGCTAACCCTCGCTCACGGTTTCTCAGGTTTATTTCTTTAAGAGGGGTTTGCGTACTTTCCGGTGTCATAGTCCACTCTCGTTCTTCCACAGGACTTTAGTTGCTATCTTAACGCTAATGATGATAGCGATTTTCGCTCCCTCGCGATCGTGGTACATCATCTTACTTAGCTTCTAGTTTACTTTTAACCATTGTTTGAATCTTTTTACCATCTGCTTTTCCCTTAAGCTGTTGCATAACAGCACCCATAACTTTACCTAAATCTTTTACAGTAGTTGCTCCTACTGAAGTAATAATTTCATCGACAACTGCGCCGATTTCTTCATCAGAAAGTTGTTTGGGCAAATAAGTTTCAATAATAGCGAGTTCTTGAGCTTCTTTATCAGCTAAATCGTCTCTTCCACCATTTCGATATTGCTCGATTGAGTCTCGTCGTTGTTTCGCTTGTTGGGATAATAATTCGAGTTCTTGTTCTTGCGTTAAACTATCTTGTCCTGTTGGACGCACGGCTACTTCTTTTTCAATTAAAGCTTTTTTGATACTTCTAACCGTTTCTAAACGAATTTTATCTTTAGCTTTCATCGCTAATTTAATATCTTCTGATATCCGATCTTTTAAACTCATTGAGTTAGAATCTTGAGTTTGGGAAGATTTTTTTGTTGTATCAGAATCATCAAGCGAAGGAGATTTTTCTTCTGGTACAAGGATTTCTGGCTCGGATTCAGACAAGTTTTCTATAAATTCAGAATCATCGAGCGAAGGAGATTTTTCTTCTGGTACAAGGGTTTCTGGTTCGGATTCAGACAAGTTTTCTATAAATTCAGAATCATCGAGCGAAGGAGATTTTTCTTCTGGTACAAGGGTTTCTGGTTCGGATTTTTTGATTCTTTTGGGAGAATTCTACAATAACTTCTCCTAGCTGTTCTCCATATTTTATTGCTTGTTTTTTATTGCAAAGATTACTTTTAGCGATTTGTTTTACTAGTAAAGATAATTCTTTGTTTCCTTTGCGAGTAGTTGGGTGGATTTCTTTGTTGACGACAACCTCTTTAATTGTCTTAGTTAGCAATTTTACTAATTTTTTAGTGTTGGGTTTGGTTGTAAACTGTTGACTCATTTTTTTGCTTACCTTGACTTCAAGCTTTTGTCGAAAAATTTTTCTGGTTACTATCAGAATATTTTAGTGTTATTTTAAAATCGAACGATAAAGTCTAGATTAAGAGCGATTAGACATTACTTGACAGTAACTTATGAGTTCTACTCTCTATCAACAAATTCAACAATTTTACGATACCTCTAGCGGACTGTGGGAGCAAATTTGGGGCGAACATATGCACCACGGCTATTATGGCAGGGCGGGGACATATAAAATGGATCGCCGTCAGGCACAAATCGATATTATCGAAGAACTTCTCGATTGGGCAAAGGTGCAAAGTGCTGAAAATATTATTGATATTGGCTGTGGGATTGGGGGCGCTACCTTATATTTGGCACAGAAATTTAACGCTATAGGCACTGGAATTACATTATCGCCCATACAAGCCGCTAGAGCGAGGGAAAGGGCGCGAGAGACGAATTTGGAGGATAAAGCACATTTTGAAGTAGCTGATGCCTTAAATATCCCCTTTAAAGATAACAATTTTGACCTGGTGTGGTCGCTCGAAAGTGGCGAACATATGCCCGACAAAACGAAATTCATACAAGAATGTTATCGCGTTCTCAAACCAGGCGGAACGCTCATTTTAGCAACTTGGTGCCACCGTCCTACCAATTCTCTTGCAGGCGAACTAACCGCAGATGAAAAGCAGCATTTAGAGGATATTTATCGAGTTTATTGCTTACCTTATACGATTTCTTTACCAGAATACGAAGCGATCGCGTCTTCATGCGGTTTTAAAAATCTTCGTTCTGATGATTGGTCGATGGCGGTTGCTCCTTTTTGGGACGTAGTAATCGATTCAGCTTTCGATCCCAAAGCGGTCGTCGGTCTATTGCAAAGCGGTTGGACGACGATTCAAGCTGCTTTATCCCTTGGGTTAATGAGTCGAGGATATCAACGAGGGTTGATTCGCTTTGGGTTGCTAACTGGAACGAAATGAAAATAGTTATGAGGGCGCACGCCATGCGCCCCTACAGGGTTTTGGATGTAATTTCATTGCAACAAACAAGCAATCGGAAAGAGCAAATACTCCCAGAAAAATAGCTTCCAAATAAATTGATAAAATCGCGCGATCGCAATTTTATCTTCTAAATTTACTTTCCTACTGCGCCACCACAATAACCCTAATAAACTCAAATGACTTATAGCTAGGAAGATTAAATTAACGCCTGGAAGTCGGGCGATCGCGGCTAAGATTACGCCAAAATAACAAATCGTAATAATCCAGCGAGATAGATTAAATATAGCTGGTTTGCCTAAAAGTAAAGTAAAAGTTGTAATGTTATATTGCTTATCCCCTTCCATATCGGGGACATCTTTGAAAATCGCGATCGCAATAGTAAATATCAAAATAAATAAAGTTAATACCCACACCGAAGGCAATAACACTTCGCGACCGCTCAAAGTTTTACTAAAGTGCAAAAATAAACCTAAATTAACGATTACACCTCGCACCGTAAAAATACATAATGCGGCAAAAAAAGGATATTTTTTTAATCGAATGGGAGGAAGAGAATAAGCCGTTCCGATTGCTAAACTAACGCCTACTGTTGTCAGCAACCATTGACCGGATAGGGCAGCAATCGTTATAGCGAATATCCCCGTACTTATAACAATTGCCCGACCTTGTTGTTGAGAAAATTCCCCAGCAGCTATGGGAAGATGAGGTTTATTAATGCGATCGATAGCTATATCTTCTAATTGATTTAAACCAACAATATAGATGTTGCCACACAAACAAGCTAACCAAGCTCCTAATAAATACCATAAACTTTCTATCCCTAAATATTTTTCAGAAGTGGCAACAGCAATTAAATACAACGCTAAAACACTGAGACTCGTTCCAATAATTGTATGAGGACGAGAAAATTTCCAGAAGCTATACAGCCAAGAAATCGGTTCTTGCAATAAACTTTTAGGGGTTGTAGATGAAAAATGATTCATGAGTCAGAGTCGCTAAAGAGAATTAACTACCACTTCAAGCGTATTTATACTATTGAGACAGATCGAGCTTTAAATATCTACCATAAGGAATAATTAGAACGAGTGAGTTAAAGAACTGTTTTCATCCCTTGTTAAAAATATCATAGAAACTTTTCACTGATAACTGAAAAGAGTTTTCGGGAATATTAAGACTAAATAGACGAATAACGAGCATAAAATCAAATGTTAGCAAGGGTTTGGAGTGCATCAGTTGTCGGCATCGATGCAGTGCAAGTAGCGGTAGAAGTTGATGTATCGGGAGGATTGCCAGGAATCGCGTTAGTAGGATTGCCTGATACAGCCGTGCAGGAATCGAGAGAAAGAGTAAGATCGGCAGTTAAAAATGCTGGATTTGTCTTTCCCATGCGTAAAATCGTCGTAAATCTCGCCCCTGCCGACTTGCGAAAAGAAGGCCCCAGTTTCGATCTTCCGATCGGTATCGGCATTTTAGCCGCCTCCGAACAAGTTAGCGCCCAATTATTAGGAGATTATTTATTTTTGGGCGAAGTTTCTCTTGACGGAAGCTTGAGATCGGTCGCAGGCGTTTTACCCATCGCCGCCGCCGCACAAAAGATGGGTATTCAGGGATTAGTCGTTCCCACGGGCAATGCACAAGAAGCGGCTGTTGTCAAGGGTATTTCCGTGTATGGATTCAAGCATCTTGAGGAAGTTGTCAATTTTTTAAATAAACCCGAAACCCATACGCCTGTTGAATTTGATGCTAAGACAGAATTCGATCGCATTTCTATTGTCACGACTGACTTAAAAGATGTCAAAGGACAAACCCATGCCCGTCGCGCCCTAGAAATTGCAGCCGCAGGCGGACACAATCTCATCTTCGTCGGGCCGCCTGGAAGCGGAAAAACAATGCTTGCTAGACGCTTAAGCGGAATCTTACCTGCCCTATCTTTCGTCGAAGCATTAGAAGTCTCCCAAATTCATTCTGTAGCGGGATTGCTGAAAGATAAAGGTTCTTTGGTTAAAGAACGCCCCTTTCGCAGTCCCCATCATTCTGCTTCTGGGCCTTCTTTAGTAGGTGGCGGTTCTTTTCCCCGTCCTGGAGAGATTTCTTTGGCCCACAGAGGCGTACTTTTCCTCGACGAACTCACGGAATTTAAACGTAATGTCCTCGAATTTTTGAGACAACCGTTAGAAGACGGATACGTATCGATATCAAGAACCCGTCAATCGGTCGTCTTTCCCGCACAATTTACTTTAGTAGCAAGTACCAATCCCTGTCCGTGTGGATACTTTGGCGACCCAATCCAAGCTTGCAGTTGTTCGCCGCGTCAGAGAGAGCAATACTGGGCAAAGCTTTCAGGTCCCTTGATGGATAGAATCGACCTGCAAGTTGCCGTAAATCGATTGAAACCCGATGAGATGATTAAACAAGATATGGGGGAGGATTCTCAAAGCGTCAGAGAAAGAGTTATTGCGGGTCGCGATCGCGCGATTAAACGCTTTCAAGACGATTCTAGCGTGCGTTGCAATGCAGAAATGCGATCGCACCATTTGCGTCGTTTTTGTCAGTTAGACAGTACGAGTCTTAATTTATTAGAAGCGGCTATTCGCAAGCTTGGACTTTCTGCAAGGGCAATGGATCGGATTTTGAAAGTCTCGCGTACCATCGCCGATTTAGCAGGCGAGGAAGAGATAAAAAGCCATCACGTAGCAGAAGCGATTCAGTATCGTACCATCGATCGCATTCATTAAACTTCTTGCTTTTATATCGAGTTTGTCCCCCTTGTCTTTCTGGTCACTGGTTACTGGTCACTGATAAAGAGATCGCAACGAAAATCCTTTTTTTGGGAAAGCTATGATTAAGAAAACTCAAGGGCAAAAAACTTGCCGCCAGTAAGTCTATCCATTACCTTATTTCGGTTTTATGTTGAATCCTGCCCTACTCTGGCTAATTGCTGGTTGCGTACTCTGTTTGATGGAGTTACTCATCCCCACTGCTTTTGTGGAATTAATGATGGGAATTAGCGCAATTGTAGTAGCAGCCATCTCGCCAATCGTTCCCAATCTATTTTTGCAGGTAATTTTGTGGCTGCTGTTTTCAATTAGCTCGATTTTGCTTTCGCGACGCTTGTTAACGCCCAAAAAACAGCGTAAAACCGTCAGTTGGGATAGCGATACCGAAGGAGAAACCCTCACCGAAATCGCGCCAGGACAAGCAGGACGAGTTTTATTTGAGGGCAATTCTTGGCGCGCCGTGTGTGGAGATGAAAAATTGGCGATCGCGTCTCATCAAAAAGTTTATATTCTCAGCCGAAAAGGGAATACTTTAATTGTCCTACCCGTTAATTTCCAAAAATAAGACATGGAGAGTGGGAGAAGTAGAAGCGCAAGCCTTGCGCTTGGGGAGACAAGAAGGACAAGGGAGAATTTTTACTTTCGACTTTCGACTTTTATTAACTGGTCACTGATAACTGAATAATATGGGTCAATTTTTTGTATTGGTTTTTCTCGTATTTAGCGGCTCGGCATTGGCTGGCTCGGTTAAGATTATCAATGAAAAAAATGAAGCATTGGTAGAGCGACTGGGAAGCTATAACAAAAAGCTTACGCCTGGTTTAAATTTTATCTTTCCTTTTGTCGATCGCATTGTCTATCGAGAAACCATCCGCGAGAGGGTTATCGATATTCCTCCCCAATCTTGTATTACTAAAGATAACGTCGCTATTACTGTCGATGCTGTCGTCTACTGGAAAATCGTAGACATGGAGAAAGCTTACTACAAAGTCGAAAATATCCGCGATGCAATGGTCAACTTAGTCTTGACTCAAATTCGCTCTGAAACTGGTAAGCTCGAACTCGATGAAACTTTTACTGCAAGAGCGGAAATCAATGAAATTCTGCTTAGAGAACTCGATATTGCTACAGATCCTTGGGGTGTCAAAGTTACGCGGGTAGAATTGCGCGATATCATGCCTTCTAAAGCCGTACAAGAATCGATGGAATTACAAATGGCAGCCGAACGGAAAAAACGAGCGGCAATTTTAAACTCCGAAGGAGAGAGAGATGCTGCCATTAACTCCGCGCAAGGAAAGGCACAAGCTAGACTTCTAGACGCAGAAGCTCTCAAAAAAGCGACGATTCTCGAAGCTGAAGCCGAAAAACAAGCAATTATTCTTGAAGCCGAAGCTAAAAGTCAAGAGCAAGTCCTTAAGGCCCAAGGAACTGCCGAAGCCATGAAAATTATTACTGAAAAGCTTAAGAACGATCCCAATGTTCGCGAAGCCCTTCAATTTTTACTCGCCCAAAATTATCTAGATATGGGCAAAGAAATCGGCAGTAGCGAGAGTGCAAAAGTGCTGTTTATGGATCCTCGAAGTTTGATGTCTACTTTAGAAGGAATTCGCTCTGCAATAGGAGAAGGAAAATCTTCACTTGAGTTAGATATCGAAAAAATAGATCGCCATTCTGCCGATTAAAAATCAGAAAAATTAATCTTTATTAAATGTGTATTTATTATGTCTTTACCAATAAAACTAATTAATGAAGCTGCTCGTCATTTAGAAGATCAAGAGGAAGCGCTTAGAATTAAAAAAGTTTTGTTTTGTTTGTGTAAAAGGTATTGGGAAAATAATCTAATTATTCTCAATGCTTTTTCAGTTAGCGATTTACTCGAAGAGATTTTGCGAAATTATAGTACGTTTGATAGCTTCAAAAATGCTTTAGTAAAGTTGATTAAAACTTTAAATCGACCTAATATTTATACGGAAGTTGGCAAAGTTGTTTTTAATTGCGTTAACAAACTTTATAAATATGTGGATGAAGAGCCACAAACCGCGATCGTTGTCAAGTCTGTCGATAACAATCTTTTAAGTTCGGTGGCGTTGAAATTACAAAGCCATCAAGAAAAATCTAGAATTAAAAAAGTAGTTTATTCAGTTTGTAAAAAACGCTGGGAAAACGACATTCAAGTTATTGAAAATTATAACTTTCAAGATTTAATAGCAGAACTCATTCAACGTTATCCAACTAAAGAAGATCTTCAAAAAGCCTTAATAAAGCTCGTTCAAAATATAAACAAGCAAAATTTATATTTAGCGATTTCAAACTTAATTGTCAGTCAATTAGGGAGTTTATATAACAATAGACAAGCAACGAGTACTTTTGAAGAAGAAGGGAACACGCAATTTACTAATACTCAATTCGTTCAAGTCAATAATTCTTACTACATTACTCCTAATCCAATAGAACCTCAACCACTCGCTCATCAAAATTTTGGAAAACCTATTATCGATTTAAGCGCCCAGCCAATCATCGAGCAAACCCCTCAAACATTACCCCCAACCCCTCAAACTTCTCAACCAGAGCCATCGCCTAAAAAAATTGATTTCTTTGAGTTGCGTTTAGAAATCATGCAATATACCAATCCCTTACGTGCAAAAGTCTTACTTTTTTCTGTCCTCTACCAATCATGGGATAAAGATAATCAAGATTGGGCAATGTTGAGAAGCTATTCATTAGACGATTTACTTAGAGAGCTAATTCAAAACACTAAAAACCTAACCGATATCGAATCAAAACTCTTTGCCGCAGCGAGAGTTTTGACAGATTTTGAATCAAATATGCAAACAGCAGGCACAATTGTTGAAGCTCTTAAACCATTTGTAGCAAACCACTAAACTAGTTGAGAAAATTAAATGAAAGTTGAAGAATTTTTACAAAAATATGCTGATGGAGAAACAAATTTTAGTGGCATCAAATTGCCATTGGCTAATTTAGTTGAGGCGGATTTAATTGGAATTGTCCTTAATGAAGCCGACCTCCAAGGAGTTAATTTCTTGTTTGCCTATCTCAATCGAGCCAATTTAGCTAATGCTAATCTCGTCGGTGCTAATTTAAGCGGCGCGAGTCTTTCTCAGGCAGATCTTACGGGTGCGGATCTTCGTAGCGCTAATTTACATGGCGCTACCTTACAGGGAGCTAATTTACAAGGAACTGATATTACTTTAGCCGTTTTACTCGATGCTAACTTGGTAGGCGCAGATTTACGCGGAGCCGATTTGAGTGGGGCAACCTTGACGGGTGCTTGTTTGAGAGGCGCTAACTTGCGTCAGGAAAAGAAAAATTTAAATACTAACTTGCAAGGCGCGAATTTAGCAGGGGCAGACTTGCAAGGGATAAATATGAAAGGAGTCGATTTAGTCAGAGCTAATTTAAGCGGCGCTAATCTTACAGAAGCAAATTTGCGAGGGGCAGACTTGCGCCAAGCCGATTTGAGTCGCGCCAACCTTAAAGGTGCGGTGCTGACAGAAGCCAACCTTTCTGAAGCTAGACTTATTGGTGCTAATCTTACGAGTGCTAATTTAGTACGCGCCCAGATGGTACAAGTAGAAATGCCAGAAGCCAATTGCCAAGGTGCAAACATGACCCATGTCGTGCTGACGCGAGGAAATCTAACGATGGCTAATTTGCGATTGGCAAGAATGAATCAGGCAGATCTCAGTCGGGCTAATTTATCGGACGCAGATTTGAGCGAGGCGGAGTTGATTGGTATCTTTTTTGCTAGAGCCAATTTGATTGGTGCTAATTTGAGTTATGCTAACTTGACTCAAGCCGATTTGATGAGTGCTAATCTCACCGCGGTGAAGTGGAAAGGCGCGACGATGCCTGATGGGAAGATTCATTCTTGATTATAACTAAGCTAGCTTTGCGATCGCGTAACGCTTTTTTCAGAAATTGCCCTTAGCGCGATCGCATTGTATTATAGCTGCCATATTTTCTGACTTTCGCTAGAGGGCGATCGCCCATCGCCCTTCTACCTTGGTTATTAGGTAGAGCAAACAATGCTGTTCGTAAATTTTATAATTCGATCTCAGGATTTAGATAGAATTGGCTTGTCAGTCAAATTATAACCATCTATATAATATTTACCAGTTAGAATCGGCGACTGACAACAGACGCTTCAAGGAACATAAAACCGATTTACTCGGTCGTGAGGATAGCGATCGCTCTCAACTAATATTGTTTTTTAAACAAACAAATACCAAATCAAAACTCTTATATGAAAACCATGAAATCGACACTAACCCTTCGACTTGCCACCTTAGCAACCGTCGCTCTAACCAGTATTATTCCTTTTAACTCCGCTCGCTCGGCAGCTTCGTTTGACGAGCAACTCATCGACCAAAGTCGAGTCATTGCGATCGCCAGACCTTATGGCAATAATAAATATGACTTGCTCGTTATCGAACAAATTCCCGATAAAAATCAGTGCTGGAGCGAAAGCGGTTCTAATCCAGTCTCAGTCAACCCCTTATTACTTAATTTTGACTTCACCGGGCATTGTCGTCGCGCAACCGATAGTAACGGCTATTCTCTTCGTATCGACGGTCGGGATTATGGTTTAAATTATCTCCTCAGCGTCGCTCAGCGCAATGGAGAATTAGTTTTGGTGGGAACGCCTAGAATGGGAGGGTCAGAAATAATCGTTGGTAGGACGAGGGGAATGACCCAAGGATTCATGAAATTTATTCTCGAACCTGGGTGGCAATTTTCAAAAAGAGCCTACGATGGGAAAGAACTCGGTCACTTCTATTTCAGCGGGAATGGCGAAACAATAGTAGCATCTGGCGGTGTATTACCTCCCAATCATACCCCTGGAACTCCGGCGATCGCGTTTCGAGATATTGGCGACGATATTTACAAAGCCGAAATCGAACAAGCAGTCGCCCAAAAATTTATTGCTGGATTTAAGGAAGACAGTACTTTTCGTCCCCAAGTTGCCCTGACTAGGGAACAATTAGTCTCGATGGTTATCGAAGCCCTCAAGACGATTCCCGATCTAAAACTTAATGTAAGCGATCGCGTTTCTGAATCTCCCTATCCCGACGTACAAGCATCGCGATGGAGTGCGGCAAAAATTCAATGGGCGCAGAAAAATCAAATTGTTAGCGGCTATCCCGATGGGACATTTCAACCAACTAAAGAAGTAACCAGAGCAGAGTTAATCGCCGTTTTGCAAAAAGCCTCGCAATACGCTCAATCTCAACGCGGTACGACGGCTCAATTACCCGCCAAGCAAGCCTCTACCAATACAAAAACTTTCTCCGATACTAACGGACATTGGGCTGAAATGCTAGTCAACCAAATGTCAGCTTATTGTCAAGTGGCTTCTCCACTCAATGAAACGGGTACTGAGTTTGCCCCCAACAAACCTGCATTTCGCAATTATTCGGCAGCAGCTACTCTACGGATGCTTAATTGTCTCAAGGGAAGCGAACAAGTGACTAGTAATCAGCGATCGGTTATCAGTGACCAGTGACCGTAGGGGCGCATAGCGTGCGCCCGAACAATTACTAATTGTCTCGACTCTCTTTTTTATAAGGCAACCCTAACGCTGATGGGGGAGTCGATTTACCTGCTAGTCCCAGAAGCGCCAACAGCGCGATCGCATAAGGTAACATAACGAGAAATTGATAGGGAATACTAACATTTAACGCCTGTATTCGTAACTGTAAGGCTTCTGTTGCCCCAAATAACAAACAAGCTAACGCAGCGCCCAAAGGATGCCAGCGACCAAAAATTACGGCAGCTAGCGCAATAAATCCTTTCCCTGCAACTATCCCCTCGGCAAAGAAACCAACGTGAGCGAGTGTTAAATATGACCCGCCCACACCACACAAACATCCCGATAAAAACACGCATAAATAGCGCACTCTGCTGACTGAAATTCCCGCCGTATCTGCCGCGCGAGGATATTCTCCAACTGCGCGAATAGACAGTCCCAGATTTGTATAAAATAATAAATAAATACTGAGAATAACTAATAATATTAAAAAATAAACTAATGGATCTCTATTAAAAAACAATTGCCCAATTACTGGAATATCTTTTAATCCTGGGATAGCAATTGTTGTAAAAGTAGGCAATTTTTCAGTCGTTCGATTTTGAAAGATAATTCTAGCTATAAAAGAGGTAAATCCTGCCGCTACTAGATTAATTGCCAGTCCCGATACTAATTGATTGACTTTGAGAGTAACAGATAAATAAGCATGAAAGATCCCAACTAATCCAGTTGCGATCGCCGCCGCTAAAACCCCCAGCCAAACGTTATCGCTATAAAAAGCCGTTACTGCGCTTACCAGTGCCCCAGTCAATAACATTCCTTCTAAAGCAATATTAAGAACTCCCGCTCGCTCCGACCACAGTCCTCCCAATGCCGCAAATGCAAGGGGAATCGAGAGACGAAGACTAGCAATTAAATAATCAGAAAAGAAAGTTAAATTGTTTTGAGAAACTGAAGTTTCAACAGCAACAACCATCATTTCACTACATTAATGTTAATTGGGCATTGCGATTGAAAAAACGACGATACACTCCTTCGGCAACCAATATAGACGTTAATAAATTAGTCAAAGCGATCGCAAATAAAATTAAGATTTGATACGATGCCGCATCAAAAGGATCGATTCCTGCTAAGACTTGTCCGGTAAACAGTCCTGGCAAACTGACGATTCCCACGACTAGCATTTGATTGAGCGTAGGAATGAGACTGATGCGGATAGCTTCTTTGCGATAAGTCGCGATCGCCTGTTTTGGCGTTGCTCCCAAACACAGATGCGTCTCTACTTCTAAGCGATTTTGCGAAATTAAACTAGCAAGGCGTTCCCCCGCCAAAGAAGCGCCATTCATAGCATTGCCTAACACCATTCCCGTTAAAGGAATTAAATATTGAGGCGAATACCAAGTATCCGGTTGAATGATGAGGACAATAATATAACTCAGCGATAAGGCACTGCTGACGAATAAGGCGCCCCAGACAACGGGTAACATACCTTTTATCTTCTTGCCAATGCGATCGCGAGCAACAATAGCAGCAATGGTTAACATCACGCCCAAAATCGCCAATACTGCCAAAGGATTGTTTAAGGCAAAAATAATCGCTATGATATAGCCCACAACTAGGAGTTGTAAGAGCGATCGCCCCGCCGCATAAATTAACTGTCCTTCTAATCCCAATTGCTGCCAGCTTGAGAGGATTGCGGCTAGGGCAACAATTCCCAAAGACCAACCTAAATCGATAAGATCGAGTTGAATCAATAATCTCTATTTCCTTTTTTTACAAAATTTGCTTTTATTAAGTATAAAATCTGTGTAAAAAACGAGTGAAGCAAATTCCACCTGTCGATCTAGCCCGTCAGCACCAGTTAATTCGCAAGGAAATCGAAGCGGCTACCTTAGAAGTTCTCAATTCTGGTCGTTATATTGGGGGAGCGATTGTTAGCGATTTTGAAAAACAGTTTGCCAACTACGTCGGCGTAGCTGAATGCGTCGCTTGTAACTCTGGAACCGATGCGCTTTATCTGACGCTACGCGCTTTAAATATCGGACGGGGAGATGAAGTCATTACGACTCCCTTTACCTTTTTTGCAACAGCAGAAATTATCTCAAGAGTAGGCGCTAAGCCTGTTTTTGTCGATATCGACCCAAAAACATTTAATCTCGACGTCAAGCTTGTAGAAGCTGCGATTACAAGCCAAACAAAAGCGATGATTCCCGTTCATCTGTTCGGGCAACCTGTAGATATGACTCGTTTGTGCGCCATGGCGCACAAATATAATCTTATTGTTATCGAAGACTGCGCCCAAGCAACGGGGGCACAATGGGCTGACAAAACTGTAGGCAACATCGGGCAAGTTGGTTGTTTTAGCTTCTTTCCAACCAAAAATTTAGGCGCTTGTGGAGACGGTGGGGCAGTCACGACAAACGATCCGGCGATCGCGAAGTCGATTCGCCTCCTCAAAGAACACGGGATGAGCGATCGCTATCTTCACGAGGCGATCGGACTTAATAGTCGTCTCGACACTATACAAGCGGCAATTTTACAAGTCAAACTTCGCCATCTCGATTCCTGGAACCAACAACGCGCCGAACTTGCAGCAGTTTACGACCGATTGCTGCAACCTCTACCAGATATCGAACTCCCGCAAGTATTAGCAGGCGGCAAGCACGTTTGGAATCAGTACACGATTCGCATTCTAGATCGAAAAGTAGAGACTCGCCCCTATCGCGATCGCGTGCGAGAAAAATTGCAAGATCTCGGAGTTGCATCTATGGTTTACTATCCGATTCCTTTACACTTACAACCCGTCTACAAAGATCTAGGTTATAAAATAGGACAACTCCCACAAGCCGATCGCGCTGCCCGTGAGGTACTATCGTTACCATTGTTTCCTGCTCTTTCTTTTGAAGAACAGCAGCAAGTAGTTTATGCGCTTAAAGATAGCTTGACAACATAATTCGTAATTCGTAATTATTTGGTAACTGGTAACTGAAAAAGGGAAAGGGGGACAAGGGGAGGTCGAAAGTCGAAAGTCGAAAGTCGAAAGTCGAAAGTCGGAATTAAATTTACTACTGAACTACTGAACTCCTAAACTCCTAAACTTTGAACTTTGAACTTTGAACTTTGAACTCTTGTCAGTGGTCGCTGTTAAAAGCGATCGCATTGGCATAAATCGCTAATTGGGAGCGGTTTTTGAGCGTCAGACGGTTCAGCAGGTGAGTAACGTAAGTTTTAACCGTCCCTTCGGCAAGGTGCAGTTGTGCGGCGATTTCGCGGTTAGTACAGCCTTGTCCGATCAAGCGCAAGACATCTCGTTCTCTCGGCGGTAGGGGAGTTAATGCTTCGGGTACTGGTTGCGCCTCATCTAAGTCGGGAACTTTCATCACTAGCTTTTCCATCAATCCTGGAGCCATCTGGGTATAGCCGCGATAAACTAAACGAATTGCTTCTGCTAGTTCGGGGGCTGGCATATCTTTGAGTAAATAACCTCTTGCACCTGCCCGCATCGATAGAGCAATGTCGCGATCGTCATCAAACGTACTCAGCACTAAAACCTTAATGTCTGGAAACTGTTCTTTAATGAG
>JALOOL010000011.1 GCA_025454425.1 Hydrococcus sp. Prado102
TGTGAAAGGATTTACATTGGGGGCACTGCATTATCAAACACGAATCGTTTTACCATTTTATTCTAATCTTTCTAGCATTACGCATTCACCAACGCCAGAAATTATTACTCTATAGGACGCAAATGCTCTAATATCTTGTCATCAAAATCTGGCACGCGATTTCTCTAAACTTGCGCGATCGCATTGTAGGGTTTGACTCCCGCGAAGGCATTCTTATTGTTGGTGGGGCGAAGCCGGATAATAAATAAGAAAGCGATCGCGTCCTCGTTTTTTTGCCTCATATAGTGCCTCATCCGCAGCAGCTACTAAATTCTCTAGCGACAGATCTCGATCGGGAATAGTACTCGTGACTCCTATACTCAACGTAACGTATTCGCTCACTTCCGATCGCTCGTGAGGAATTTTTAATTGTTTGACTTCTTCTTGAATTGCCCTCGCTACCGCCACCGCCCCGAATAATTCGGTATTGGGCAAAATTGCCGCAAATTCCTCTCCGCCGTAACGAGCAGCTAAATCTGCCGGACGCTTGAGAGCGCGAGTAAGCGCGCTAGCAATCTTTCTGAGACAATCATCTCCTGCTTGATGTCCGTAGCAATCGTTGTAACGTTTAAAAAAGTCGATATCGAATAAAACTAGAGAAAGCGGTTGTTGTTCGCGTACTAAGCGCTTCCATTCTTGGTTTAAATACTCATCAAAACGACGACGATTAGCAACTTGAGTTAAGCCATCTAAGTTAACCAAACGCTGTAATTGTTGATTGGCTTGCTCTAGTTCGGTGGTACGTTGTGCTACTTGAGATTCTAAAGTATTGTAGTAGTCTGATAAGATTTTTTGAACCTGTTTGCGTTTGGTAATATCGGCGAAAGCAACGATCGCATAAGCAATCTGTTCTTGAGTATCGAAAATTGGCGTAGCTCGTACTTCCAAAGGAATAACTTTGTCTTCGCGATGAATTTCTAAATCGTCAACCGTAATGCTTTCACCTTGGAGTGCCCTATAGCCGGGAAGTTGTTCGGTTGGATATAATTGGTTAGTTCCCGCTACATAAATTTGATAGTTGAGGGCGAATTGTTCGCTAGGATTTTCAGGAATATGTTCGATCGCTAGCAAGTGTTTTGCAGTTTGATTGTAATAAGCAAATGTCCCGTCGTAGTTGTAGACGACTACGCCGATGGGTAAGGCTTCGAGAAATTGAGTCAATCGGCTTTCGCTGTATAATAATTCTTCATTCAAGATTTGTAGCGCGTCAAATGAGGCTTGTAGTTGTTCTGACATTCGATTGAACGAGTCTGCTAATTCTCCTACTTCATCGGTGCGATTAACAATTACAGTGCGTGCTAGATATCCTTTAGCAATCTTTTTTGTCTCGGCGTTTAGTTGCAAAATTGGTCGAGTTATCCATCGAGAAATTAAGATTGCAACAATAATCGAAACGAGCAAGGCTAAAAGGCAAAGTATAATCGTGGTGCGAGTAGTTGCATGAATCTGTTGAGTAAAGTCGGTTTCTGGGACGACGACGACAACTAACCAGTTTAATTCTCGATTGTCAGCAAAAGGAAGCACTCTTACTAATTGTCGCTTTCCTTCTAAGGTAAATTCTAATTGTTTGGGACTGTAAATATTCTGCAAATTTTGAAAATGGGAGAATAGATATTTCGCCGTCGCTTGAGTTAAGCGATCGCTACTATCGCTTGCCGCAATTAATTCTTTTTGGTTATTCTTAGTACGATAGGGAATTTCTGCTGTGGAAGTCGCAATTAACGTACCATCGCGAGTAATAATAAAAGCTTGTCCAGATTTTCCAATCTTAAGCTCGCTCAAGAAACGATCTAGGCGATCGAGACGCAGTGTAACGCTTAATGCACCGATTAACTGTTTGGTAGTTGGTTCGTATATGGGATGAACGGCACTAATTAATAACTTTGGTTCGAGAATCGATAAATAAACCTCGCTCCAGGTCAGTTTTTTTGCACTAACAGCCTTTTGATACCAAGGGCGCTGCCTGGGGTCGAAATTTTTTAGAATATTGTTGAGAGTTGTTCGATTGCCATTGCGATCGCTATTGTAGGTATAGAGATTAAATCCTGTCGCGCGATCGGATATAACAATCCCCAAGGAACCATCCACAAATTTTTTAGCGGCTCGAAATTCCTTGTTTTCATTGCCTATGCCAATAAAATTAAGCTGAGGCGCTAGCTGAACTTGTCGCCAAAGATATTTTTCCCAAGGTTGTAAGTTTTGTAAATTTAAATATCCTAATCCAATCGCGTTGAGCGTACTTTTGTTGACCAATTCGGGAATGCTAAAGTACTCGTGTAAATTTTGTTCGACGCGATTGCTGACTTTCTCGATCGACTCATAGGCAAGTTCGTTGACGGCTTGTTGTGCCCCACGCCAAGAAAGATACCCTGTCAACCCCACAGCAACTATAATTTGCAATACAGACGAAATAATGAGGACAGTACGAAGGGAAATTTTTCTTTTAGGGCGATCGCTCGATAGCGACATTAAATTAACAACTCATCTAGACTTTTCCTATGTTACTCGCTCATTAATCATTCGTCTTGAGTCTTTGGGAAGTCGGAAGTCATGTCAGAAGTCAGAAGTCGAAAGTCGAAAGTCGAAAGTCGAAAGTCGGAAGTAAATATTCTTTCTTATCTCCCTTTCTTCCCTGTTCCCTATTTTTGAACTTTGTTGGCGTAGCCCGTCTGAAAGACGTACTTTGAACTTTGAACTTTAATCACTGGTCACTGAATTATATTCCTGCCGATCGCATTGCTATTTCCATGAAACTTACTTGAGAACTTTGTTCGCGTCCGTTTTCGGGGGGTTGCAGTTGAATATAGCTGCCATCGGGTTGCAATTCCCAAGCTTGTCGGTTGTCACAGAGCATAATTCCTAAAATCTCTTCTAACTCCTTAGCAATCTGCGTATCTTCTATAGGCGCGATCGCTTCTACTCGACGACTTAAGTTGCGAGTCATCCAATCCGCACTACCGATGTAGACTTCTTCCTCGCCGCCATTATTGAAGTAAAAAATACGCGAATGCTCCAGAAAACGACCGATGATACTAATGATGCGAATATTGTCGCTGACTCCTTCTACACCAGGACGCAGACAACAGATTCCCCTCACGATCAGATCTATTTTTACGCCCGCTTGCGACGCTTCATAGAGCGTTTCAATAATTTTAGGATCGACTAAGGCATTCATTTTGGCAACGATGCGACCGCTTTTACCTTGGCGGGCGCGATCTGCTTCGCGGAGAATGAGAGATACCATGCGATCGCGCATATTAACGGGAGCAACCAATAACTTGCGATAGGATTTTTGTCGAGAATAACCCGTCAAAAAATTAAACAAATCGGTTAAATCTGCCCCCAATTCCTCCCGACAACTCAGCAATCCCAAATCGGTGTAAAGTTTTGCCGTTTTGTAATTATAATTTCCCGTGCCGATATGGACGTAACGGCGAATTTTACCGCCTTCCTGACGCACGATTAGGACGATTTTGGTGTGGGTTTTTAATCCGACTAATCCATAAACGACGTGTACGCCTGCTTGTTCTAATTTTTTCGCCCAGGTTATGTTATTCTCTTCATCAAAACGGGCTTTTAATTCTACCAATGCGGCTACTTGTTTGCCATTTTCCGCCGCTGCGATCAGTGCGTTGACAATCGGCGAATCGCCAGAAGTGCGATACAGCGTCATTTTAATCGCCAACACCTTTGGATCTCGTGCCGCTTGAGAGATAAATTCTTCTACCGTCGCGTTAAATGATTGATAGGGATGATGAAGCAAGCGATCGCTAGCACGGATGAGCGTAAAAATATCTTCGCCTTCTTGGGATTCTTCCGAATCGCGATCGCACGTATCTTGAGCGCGAGATATCCAGGCGGGAACGACGGGATTCCAGGGAGGGTCTTTGAGTTCGGAGCAAGGTAAGGACATAAAAGACATTAAATCCTTAAGTCCGAGCAATCCTTCTACATCATAAACATCTACCTCTTCTAGCCTCAAGTCCTGCATAAGTCTATCTTTGACGTTTTCCGGCATAGAAGATTGGATTTCTAGGCGCACGGCAGATTTACCCACTCGTCGCTTGCGCAATTCCTGTTCGATCGCCAGCATTAAATCGTCCGCTTCGTCTTCTTCTACTGAGAGATCGGCGTTGCGAGTGACTCTAAAAGGATGGCATTCTTGAACGATCGTTCCAGGAAAGAGAGATTCGAGGTTGTGAGCGATGATTTGTTCTAGGGGAACTCCCGTCCAAATGGATACCCGATCGGAAGATTCTTGTCGCAATTCTTTTGGTAAAAGTACAAAGCGCGTCAAAATTCCGGCGGGGACTTTAACGCGGGCAAATAATTCCTCGTCGGTGTCGGGATCTCTGACGATAACTGCTAAATTGAGGCTTAGATTGGAGATGTAGGGAAAAGGATGACTCGGATCGATCGCCAGAGGTGTGAGAACCGGAAAAATATGTTCTTCAAAGTATTGATGAAGATAGTTTCGCTGTTCTTGAGTCAGATCGACGTAGTTGAGTAGATGAATGCCTTGGGCATTTAATTCGTTTCTCAGTTCGTACTCAAAATGTTGGTCTTGCTGTGTAACTAGAGGACGCAGGCGATCGCTGAGAACTTCTAGCTGTTCTGAGGGAGTCAAACCGTCTGGGGTGAGTTTAGTTACGCCTGCTTTGACTTGCTGCTTTAATCCTGCCACTCGCACCATAAAAAATTCATCTAGGTTAGAGCTAAAAATAGCAGAAAATTTGAGGCGTTCTAATAAAGGAGTACGCGGATCGAGCGCTTCGTGTAAAACTCGATTGTTAAACTCCAACCAGCTTAGCTCTCGATTGAGGTAGTATTGAGGATCTTTAAGATTAATTTCCGCGATCGCGGTCTTGGTTTTTGACATAGTTTGTTTACTTGTCTTTGGGTCATTTTGCCAATGACAACTCAAAGCAGATTGTGACAAGGACTGCTACTTTTCTCAATCGTAGCTTGACTAGCTTTGAGTCAAGATTATTAATAGATTAAGAATTGTCAGAGTTAGTCAATTCTTTTTCTCAATCAAGTACGTCTAACTTCTGCCCTCTGCCTCTCTACTGTATGCTATGTACTTCATCTAAAAGAGAATTGCTATATTAACTTTCTGCCATCGCGCGAATGATGTCGCCTTGAGTCACAATACCGACAACTTTGTCGTCATTTTCGTCAACGACGATTAAGCGTCTAATTTTCTTTTCGTGCATTATACGGGCAGCTTCTTTGAGCGAGCGATCGCCTGTAATAGTAATGGGTCGATCCGTCATGACCTCCCCGACGGTTTCTCCCAAGACCTTATGAATTTCTTTGTCGTGACGAGTGGGATTTTGCAGGTAGATGACACTATCGAGAAACATGATGTAAGGCGGGGCTTCTACGCCAGTTTCTTGCCACATTAAATCGGATTCTGAAATTACCCCTATTAATTTTCCAGCATCATCGACGACTGGCAATCCGCTAATACGGTTTTCTACCAAAATTTTGATAGCTTCTTGGAGAGGCTTTTGCGGAGCGATCGAGATAGGATTGGGGGTCATGACCTCGGCGATGGTTTTCGTCATGTTATACCTAAAGAAAGTATTTATCGAAGCGTTATTTCTAATTATATTTCTTCTGTGCCTACGTACTCGGAACTAGCCAACTTTCAACTTCTTCCCACCCCAACCCTTTTCTAACGATAGTAGGTTCGTCCGCCGTCAAATCGAGAATGGTAGAAACTTCCCCGTTGGGTTCGGAATCGTTGTCGATAATTAAATCGACTGATTTATCGAGCGCATCAAAGAGATAGGCTTTTTCTAGTCCTAACGTGGGAAAATCTCCCTCTTCGTCTGGTAAATGAGCCGAACTAGAAATAATTGGATTGTTTAAAGTTTGTAAAATTGCTTGACATACGGAACAATCTGGTACTCGAATGCCAGTCGTTTTTCGCTTAGGACTCATGACCAGCTTGGGAACCAATTTTGTAGCGGGTAACACAAAGGTATAAGGCCCCGGAATTAAATGTTTCATGATTCGATAAGCCGAATCGCTGACAGTCGCATATTCAGAAATATTAGAAAGCGACAAACAAAGAAAGGTGAGCGGCTTATCATTAGATAGCTGTTTTAATTTTCTTACTTTTTCAACGGCGGATTTGGAGTTGAGATCGCAACCAATCGCATAGACGGTATCGGTAGGATAAAGCATAACCGCCCCACGCCTAAGCGCACTGCAAATTTCGTCAACGGTACGTTGTTGGGGATTTTGGGGATGGAGGGAATAAATAATAGCCATATGAAATAATTAGTTATAAAACAATGATGAAAAAAATAGCTTATTTTGAATGCCAAACTGGAATTGCTGGCGATATGTGTTTGGGGGCTTTGGTCGATGCTGGCGTTCCGTTAGAATATTTGGTCGATAAGCTTAAAGGTTTGGGGATCGAACAAGAATATCGCTTGCGATCGCAAAAAGTACATCGCAACGGACAGATAGCAACAAAAGTTCATGTCGATCTCCTTATCGAACCTAGTCACGAACACGACGGACACCATCATCATCCTCCTGCAAGACATTTGCCAGAAATAGAGAAACTCATCGAATCGGCTTTACTCCCGCCAAGGGCACAAGAATGGAGTTTAAGAGTATTTCGTCAATTGGCGATCGCGGAAGGAGCCGTTCACGGTACTCTACCAGAACAAGTCCATTTTCACGAAGTCGGAGCCACTGATGCCATTGTAGACATTGTTGGTACTTGTTTGGGGTTAGATTGGCTGGAAATCGACGAATTATACTGTTCTGCGATGCCTATCGGCGGCGGTACGGTAAAAGTAGCACACGGACGTTTACCCGTTCCCGTCCCGGCTGTGATGAGATTGTGGGAAACCCGTAAAGTTCCGCTTTATAGCAATGGTATCGATAAGGAATTGGTCACGCCGACTGGGGCTGCGATCGCCGTTGCGCTAGCGACTCGTTTTGGTTCCCCACCTGCTATGAGTCTCGAACGAATTGGTTTAGGCGCAGGTTCGCAAGATTTACCGCTTCCTAATATTCTCAGATTGTGGCTCGGTCAATCCATAGATACAAACAGGAATGTAGGGGCGCAAGGCTTGCGCCCACACCCAGAACAAGAAACAATATCAGTTTTAGAAACGCAAATTGACGACCTCAATCCCCAGGCGATCGGTTATGTTTTTGAAGAGTTATTTAAAGTAGGTGCTTTAGATGTTTTTACACAAGCAATTGGTATGAAAAAATCTCGTCCTGGAGTTTTATTAACAGTTATTTGTTCCCCAGAAAAAACTTCGGTTTGCGAAGCGATTCTGTTTCGAGAAACGACAACTTTAGGCATACGACATCTTACCCAACAACGCTCGATTTTAGGGCGAGAAATTCACCAAGTAGAGACAATTTTTGGCACGGTTAGAATTAAGGTAGCTACTCAAGGAAAAGATGAGGCGAAAACCATTATAAACGTACAGCCAGAGTATGAAGATTGTGCCGAATTAGCGAGGAAATGCGCTCGCCCTTGGCGCATTATTCATCAGATGGCCTTAGATGCTTGGTATTGTGAAAAAGGGAACAGGGAATAGAAAATGAATAGCTATACGATCGACTTCGAGCCTATTTGTAAAATAACCGACGAGCAATTCTATCAACTTTGTCGCCAAAACCCAGAAACTAAATTTGAACGCAATGCTAAAGGAGAAATTATAATCATGTCTCCAACTGGAGGAGAAACCGGAAAACTAAACTTTAATCTAGCTTTAAAATTAGGAATTTGGAACGAACAAACTCAACTAGGAGTTTGCTTTGATTCTTCGACTTGCTTCAAACTTCCTAATGGTGCGAATCGTTCTCCAGATGTATCGTGGATAAAACAAAAAAGATGGGACGCATTAAGCCCCGAACAAAAAGAGAAATTTCCTCCTATTGCTCCCGATTTTGTTTTAGAGTTAGTCTCTCCCAGCGGCCTAAAAGATATCCAAGACAAAATGCAAGAATACATCGATAATGGCGTAAAACTTGGATGGTTAATTAATCCGAAAAAACGTCAAGTAGAGATTTATCGTCAAGGACAATCGGTAGAAATATTAGATTCCCCTACTAATTTATCGGGTGAGGGCGTTTTACTTGGATTTATTTTAGATTTACAAAGTATTTGGGGATAAAAAAATGGGTTGCACCAAACACGAATCGCACAACCCAGCTTAACTCAATTCAGGATGCTGCTGGATTAAATTGATTTATCAGCGGAGTCTCAAACGAAGTTTCTAAATCGGGCGTAACTCGACGGATTTTTGCTCCTAACTGCCTTAATTTAGCCTCTAAATTGTCATAACCTCGATCTAAATGATGCAATCCTTGAACGATTGTTTTGCCTTCGGCGGCTAAACCCGCTACTACCAAAGCGGCTGAAGCACGTAAATCCGTTGCCATAACGGGTGCGCCAGATAGCATCGGTACGCCTCGCACGATCGCGTGGTTGCCTTTGACGCGAATATCTGCACCCATGCGATTCAATTCTGCTACGTGGCGCAGGCGGTTTTCAAATACCGTTTCGCTGATGACGCTGTTTCCTTCTGCTAGGGTTAACAGTGCCATAAATTGCGCCTGCATATCCGTTGGGAACCCAGGATAGGGAAGCGTTTCGATATCGGTTGCCCGCAATTCCCCAGGAATGACGCGCAAGCGATCGCGATCTTCTAAGATAACTTGAGTGCCAATTTCTTGCAGTTTGGCGATCGCAGAAGCTAGATGTTCGGGAACGATGGGATATAAACTAATTTCCGAACGAGTAATTGCCCCAGCGACGAGGAAGGTTCCCGCTTCGATGCGATCGGGGATAATATTGTAATCTGTCTCGTGCAGGCGATCGACTCCAGAAATTACAATAGTATTTGTGCCAGCCCCGCTAATTTTGGCTCCCATCGAAGAACAGAAATTAGCTAAATCTTCGACTTCTGGCTCTTGTGCGGCATTTTCGATGATGGTTTCGCCTTCTGCAAGGGTAGCTGCCATCATAATCGTTTCTGTCGCGCCGACGCTGGGATAGTCTAAATAAATTTTAGCTCCCTGCAATCTATTTCGTCTGCCCCTAACGCAAGCATGAACCATACCGTGTTCGATGCGAACGTCTGCGCCTAGCGCCTGCAAACCGCGAACGTGTAGTTCGACAGGTCTAGCACCAATTGCACAACCTCCTGGTAAGGGAACGCTAGCAACGCCTAAACGAGCTAGTAACGGCCCGATAATGAAAAAGCTCGCTCTCATTTGAGAGACTATATCGTAAGGCGCTTGCGATTGTCCGATATTTCTCGCATCGATATCTAAAATATTGCCGTTTCTAATTAATTTAACGCCCAATGCAGCTAAAATCTGTTCCATGCGCGTCACATCAACCAAAGACGGAACGTTACGCAACCGAAACTCATCAGAGCATAAAAGCGCTCCTGCCATAATAACTAAGGCAGAATTTTTTGCACCGCTAATTCGTACTTCTCCTTTGAGAGAGGAGCGACCCCAAATTTCTAAAAAGGGTTGGTCGTCTTCAGATTGGGGTAGTGACTGGTTAGAATTCTGAGGGCGTTTGATGACTTTATCCTCCAAAAACTTAAGAAATATTAACTTTTTTTTTACATAATTTTGCTTATTGATTTTACCGGAAAGATCGTAAAGATCCCGATTAACTCGATCGCGTTTGTGCCAGTCATAGTAACCGTTCGCAATGTTCCTCATCAAAGGTTGACTAATCTCATTCGGTAAATCATAATAAGAGATCGGGCGTTAAAATTATGCGGAACTGGCGGAATTGGTAGACGCGCTAGATTCAGGTTCTAGTGGGGCAACCTGTCCGGGTTCAAGTCCCGGGTTCCGCATTTTGTAGGGGCGCATGACGTGCGCCCTCACTGCGACCAGTTAGGGTTGCACTGTTCGCTAAATAAGTTACCCGATGATTACGAGTCTTCAAAACCCTCTCGTCAAACAGATGCGGAAGTTGCACTCTTCCAAAGGAAGGCGCGAACAAAATCTGTTTTTATTAGAAGGAACTCATTTACTAGAGACAGCTTGCGAGAACGATTGTTCCCTAGTGACGGTTTGTTATACTCAGCAATGGCAAGAACGCTATCCGCAATTGTGGGAAGTGGCTTGTAAGCAGGCAAAACGGACGGAGATAGTCTCAGAAGAAGTCTTAGGCGCGATCGCGACAACCGTTCATCCCGATGGCGTAGTTGCTACTGCTGTTCGCATCATAGATAAACCCGTACAGCTAGCTCATCTCCATTTAGGATTAGTTTTAGAAAGGTTGCAAGACCCTGGCAATTTGGGGACAATTATTCGTACTAGCGTTGCGGCGGGGGTTGACGGGTTGTGGTTGAGCGATAATAGCGTGGATTTAGATAATCCTAAAGTGTTGCGATCGTCTGCTGGAGCATGGTTTCATTTACCGATCGCGATTAGTTCTAATTTAACTGAAGTGGTGAAAGAATATCGATCCCAAGGCGTACAAATCGTTGCTACACTTCCTAAAGCTAATAAATTATATTGGGAAATCGATTTTAATCGTCCAACTCTAATTTTACTGGGTAACGAAGGGGCAGGATTGACAGAAGAATTGATATCGCTGTCCAATCTTCAAGTCAAAATTCCGTTGAATAAGGGAGTTGAATCGTTAAATGTCGCGATCGCGTCGGCATTATTATTGTACGAAGCACAACGACAAAATAGGCAACATTAACCTGATGGAACCCTATAAATTTACAACAATTGCACATAGCGATCGTGTATTTTGTAGTCCTCTAAGCGAGTCAAAAGTCGCCCGAATTCTCGAACGAATAGAACTTCTACCAAAAGAACGAGTTATCGATGTTGATTTTGGAAAAGTGCATTAGTGCCAAAATATGTTTATTTTGTCCCAGAGAAAAATCGTTTTAATTGTCTGATGAGGTCTGGTAAATCAATCTCAAGCCAATTATTTTTGTATTTTGTAATAGAAAAACCTCGTATTAACTCTTCTTTCTCCTCATTTCGTTCTTGCGTTGTCGTTATCCTTGAGGATTCAAATATATTCTTACTATTAAGTTCTCGACGCTGATTTTCAATTAAGAATTGTTGTGCCTGAATAGTCGCGTTTTTATATTGAACTTCTGCATAAGCTAATCTCAATTGTGCATTCAAGTTATCTATATTGGCACTCAACCGTTGTATAGCTATATCGTATTCGACAGAAGGAGAGATTAAGTGACTGGAAGGCAAGCATAGATAGATCCTGAGAGCATCATAAATCTTATCAAGAGCATCGCGTTTATTAGTTGGTGTTACTGAAAAAAGAACCTGTCCGGCATCTTCTTTAAGCTCAGCAGTCGATTCAATGCCTAAATCTCGTAAGAATCGTACAAAGTATAATAAATATTGTTCGCAAGGCGTTTTTACTTCTTCGGGAAAATCAAAATACATAACTACAGAATCACCACGAAGCTTTGATACTAAATTTCTAACTATCTTGTTGTGCAATTCACGCAAAATCTCATAAGCTTGCTTAATTTCACTTCCTATCAAAGTTTTTCCTAAACTTGTTTTAAATTCTAATTCAATTACTAAGTTATGTTCTTCATCATCACAACGACGGAGACAAATATTTGAGGGATTTGATGATTGAACGAACAGATCGAATTCCTGAATATACTCTTTTACACTCCAAAGCTGCTTCCAATTATTTCTATCAAGATATAGAGTTAAAATTATAGTAAATCTTTTTTTGTCATCATCTCGATGTACAAAAATTTTTGGATATAACTCTACCCAATCTTGCGGATATTCTAAAATTAACGAGTGTATAGATTTAAATATTTGAAAAAAGCTATGGTTAACAATCTTCTTGCTAACCTCAAAATTTTCAATATCGATTTCTAGCTTGGGAGAGCTTCCAGAGACTTTTGCATCACCAACATAAGTTCCATTTACAGATAATTCACATTCATCTCCCTGTATTGCACTTTTACCGCTATCAGTGTTACTCTGTTTTCGCTTAATTTCAAGCATTAGATTAGTCTATCTCCTCTTAAGCTTGTTGCTGTTTTTGGCTATTTAACGAAAGGTATATATTTTTAATATTAAAATCGATCGCTTTTAATTACCAATCAAGCTATTACGGATTTTCTATAAGTCTTATAATGCTCCTCAACAAGCAATTCAGAGCATAAGTTGAACAAAACAAAATTTATTCTGTTTACCTAAACTCTATAAGCATGAAGGATTTGATAATCTTTTTCAAACTGTTGCGCTAGCAATTTCATTAATGTATTGCGTACTGCTATAAAAACGCGATTCTCGATTCGAGCAACTTTACCTATTTGCAACGATTGTTCGACAATTTTTTTGGTACGAAGCAGACGCAGCGATTCGTATTGACGAAATGCTTCTGCGCTATCGGATTGTTCTAATAAACAATTAGTGACGACTACTGCATCTTCTATTGCCATACACGCTCCTTGTCCCATCGTCGGTAACATTGGATGCGCGGCATCTCCTAACAAGGTAACATTGGCAAGACTCCACGATCGCAGTGTAGGGCGATCGTAAAGATCGGTTTTGAGAATATTAACTTCATCCGTTGTCGCAATCAGTTCTGGAATCGGTATCGCCCAATCTCGAAACATTTCCTGAAGCTCTTGTTTGCGTCCTATAGATGCGTCGGGTTGCCCTTCTAAAGCTTTAACTGCTGCATACCAATACATTCGCCCTTTACCAATAGTCACAAATCCAAAGCCATTACCAGCGCCCAAAAATTCACAGATGTAACCTGGTTTATAGCTATCGGGGATGTAATTAGTCAGTCCTCGGTAAGCAGTCATCCCTCGATAGATTGGTTTGGCGTCGCCGAATAGTTGCACTCGCACTCGCGATCGCAAACCATCTGCCCCAATCAAAGCATCTCCTTCATCTGTTAAATTAGAAGTAAGATAGGTGATAACTTTGTCTTTATGTCGCTCGAAGCGCTCGAACGACTCGCCTAAAACGGTTTGCTCTAAAGGTAGTTTCCGCCAAAGCAACGCTTGTAAATCGGCGCGGTGAATAGCGATAGCTGGCACTTCAAAACCATCTACGCGAAGGTTCATCAACTCTTTGCCCCTTTGAGAAAAGAATTGATAGTTAGTTACGCGATCGCCCTCTTTTAATGCGTCTTCCAATACGTCTAATTTTTTCAAAACATGAGTGGCGTTTGCCCAAAGTGCAATTCCAGCACCAACTTCTCGCAATGTTGCTGTCCTCTCGTAAACCACAGCTTCTAATCCTATGCGATGAAGGGCGAGGGCAGTTGCCGCACCGCCAATTCCCCCACCAATAATAATAATTTTTTTATGACTGTGCATTGCTCTATTTCTTATCTAACATAGATTTTGTATTTATCAACTAACCTACGCGATGTTTAGTTGACTTGTCAATTGCCAAAACTTTGACAGATAAGAAAACTCTCGTTTATGCTAACTGTCGTGAAAGTTAGTTAATAACCTCTATAGCTGTAGTGGCAACCAAAAATAAACGTGCCTCAAAAGCCTCTCGAAATACGCGCGATCGCGAAGCAACTAAGACTGAAATTTTAGATGCCGCAGTAGAAGAATTTGCGCGAAATGGACTTGCTAATGCTCGAATTGAAGCGATCGCAGCTAATACTGGGGTGACGAAAGCAATGATTTATTACTATTTCAACAATAAAGAAGGTTTGTATGAGGCAATACTAAAACGGGGTTTTAACGCATATATGCAGCCATTACAAGAGCTTTCTTTAGAAACATTATCGCCTACAGAAGCCCTAGAAGAGTTTGTGCGCTGCCTTCTCTCCATTTTAGTTCGCAATCCCAATTGGCCGCTAATTATGTGCTACGAGGCATTACAAAATCAAGGTCGATATTATAAACGCATCGGCATTAACAACATTGACGCGCAATTAATTGCAATTTTAGAAAGAGGTGTTGCAGATGGTAGCTTTCGTCCCCTAGATCCTCGATTTACTGCCAACAATATCATCGGCATCTGTGTTTTCTACTTTATCAGTCGAGACGGGATGCAGTATCTTTTTCCTGGTAAAAGAATGTTAGGAAAGCAGATGCTTCAATTACACGTCGAACAGGCGATCGCGTTAATTTTAGCAAGCGTATAATAGGTGACGACAGGTGTTAAATTTTTTTAAGAAAAGTTAATTACATTTTAGACAAATTTGGTTGCATGGAAACACAATAGCCATTGAAGTCGCCATCTTTTTCTACTACAGCTTGTAGCGGCGGATGGATTCAACAAAGTCAACTTCGTCCTTTCAAGTAATTGAACCTTAGAGTTAGCTAAGCTAGACTTAGCTATATATTCTAAAGATAAAGCCATGCACACCGCTAACATCCACGAAGCCAAAAGCCAGCTTTCCCGTCTCATTGAAATGGCAATTGCTGGAGAAGAAGTCATCATTAGCAAAGCAGGCAAACCTGTCGTCAAGCTAGTGCCTTATCCCGACCAAACTAGCCCTCGTCCTTTAGGAGTATGGCGCGGCAAAGTTAAAATTGCTGAAGATTTTGATGAATTGCCGTCAGATCTAGCAAATGCCTTTCAAGGTCAAGAACCATGAGGTTGTTATTAGATACCCATATTGTGTTATGGTGTCTGGCTGACGATCCAACACTGCCGGAAAATATTCGCACGACAGTAGTAAATAGCAGCAATACCGTCTTTGTTAGTGCAGCAAGTGGTTGGGAAATCGCGATAAAAAAGGCAATTGGCAAATTAGAAGCACCAGACGACTTATTAGAAGCAATTTCTGCCTGTCATTTTGAGCCACTGTCAATCACCCTTGCTCATGCTATGAAAGTGGGTTCTCTTCCCAGGCACCACGACGACCCTTTTGACCGAATGCTCATCGCTCAATCTATTCTTGAAGGATGTACGCTAGTCACTCGCGATTGTCGGATAAAAGCCTATGATGTTCCTATTTTGCCAGCTTAAGTAAATGGAAACCTGTCTTCTACCAGAACTTTAAGTCGCTTTTTTTTGTTGTCTGTTTTATTTTTTGGCTATAAACTTACTCGCGATCGCAATGCTCGGAAGTTGTATTTTGCCATAATTGAGTGAAATGGTAAAAAGGAGGTTTTTATGTCCCCAGAACATATTCAAACAATAATTTCTGCTTATTTCAATGCTCAGTCCGCCATGAATTCTCAAGATTGGGTAAAAAATTTTACAGAAGATGCGGTAATTTACGATCCGGTGGGCAATCCACCTAATAAGGTGCAAGAAACTGCCGACCAGTTTTTTGGATTGCTCAAAATGGCTTTTGAACGGCTGGAACTGACTCAAGACCATGTGTTTATCGCGAGCAATAATGCGGCGGTGAAATGGACGATGCGGGGTTGGGGCAAAAACGGCAAACAGGGTATTGCAGAAGGGATTAGCACTTTTAAGTTTGAGGAGTCGGGCAAGATTCAACAAGTGTCGTCTTACTGGGATGATGCTGCAATGATGCGGCAACTTCGCGATTAGTATTACGCAAAAGAGGCGATCGCATTAATTTTAGCCAGCGTCAAGCAAGTTGCGACAGGTTAAACTGTAATGAAATTAAGATGAAAAATCAGTCTGCTTCAAATCCTCTAGTGCGATCGATGCGAGTTCTGAGTCATCTAGAGAGCCTATTCGATTCACAATCCGATTTGCCTGTTGTTCGATCGTTCGCTCGAAGATAATTCGCACAAATCGCCCATTGCCAAACTGTTTATTGCGATTGGAATAAGCGTCAGCGAAGATTTTTTGCAGTTCTACTCGCGCGCTGAAACTTAGAGTGTAGCCATTGTCTTGGCAGAATTTATTAAAAATCGACACTAGTTCATTGGGAGTGTAATGGTCGAAGTCAAATATCCTTGAGAAGCGCGACTTTAAGCCTGGATTGGATGCCATGAAATAGTTCATTTCTTCGGTGTAGCCCGCTACGATGACAGCTAAGCGATCGCGACGATCTTCCATCCGTTTCAGCAAGGTTTGCAATGCCTCATGCCCAAAATCATAAGAAACCCCATCTTTTGGTGCTAGTGCATAAGCTTCATCGATAAATAAAACTCCGTCGATCGCTTGCTTGACAGCATCATCGACCCGTAGCGCCGTTTGCCCCAGATAGCCGCCGACAATTCCTGCGCGATCGGTTTCGACGACATGCCCCCGATCGAGGTATCCCAATTGCTTATATAATCGCCCTATCAGTCGCGCCAGGGTTGTCTTTCCAGTTCCTGGCGGCCCTGACAAAACCAAATGCAGCGAAGTTTCTGCAACTATCAATCCGCGTGATTTTCGCTCTGTCTGTACTTTCAAGAAGTTACTTAAAAACAAAAGCTGTTGTTTGGCATAATCGAGTCCAACGAGCGATCGCAGTTCTTCTAATACTTTGTCTAAAGTGTCATCCGCAGGCGGTTCGTGTTCCAGAAAAGATGCCTCAGTTGCACGAGGCTCGGATTTATTTGATTTATAGTTCTTGTTTTCTGCGTTGGCAATAGCGATCGTTAAACTATGAACTCTAATCTTCTGTTTATTGTACACAATAAAGCCAAACTTGCGATCGAAGACCTGTGTTAAAGAGTCTGCTGATAGTGTTTCGACGATTGTACTATTAATATAGAAATCGATCGATTCACCGCTACGTCGCATCTCTAACACGTTCAAGCCTGTGGAGTAACGAATTTCTGCACAAGCTTTCCAATCCACAAAGGCATTTAATTTACCGTTTTCGACTTTAGCAATTCGGTAATACCCATTCTTAGAAATTACAAACTCAAAGCGATCGTATGCGTCCGATAGTCCCCAAACAAATCCAAATCCATGATTTACGTTGCTCATCACATGTTCTAGGACGACATGAACGTGAAATTCCGATTTGTCGTAGAAATATTCTAAGGATTGCCACGCTAACCAACAATTATTTACCGCTCGTTTATGTTCAAATGTATAGTAATTGCTATCGATCGCGAGATAGCAATCATCACTATCTTTGGTAGACCATTTATGGCGATTATCTTGAAAGTACTCCTCAAAAATTAGCATATCGTTTGGGTTAGGGATTCAAGCAAAAGATAAGAGTGGATGCGACTCTGCTAAAAGTAACTACAATATCACAACGCAGAATACGATCTGAATAAAAAGTTACTAAAGACCTCTTATGACAGGGGTTTTTTTATTTTGTCAATTTTTTTATCGAAAAAATATAGCAATCCCATTTCATTTGTGAAAACATCTTACGCGCGCGAGCGGGACGCTCGCACTACAAGATTCACGATTAATTTAGGATTGCTATAGTTGAATAAAAACATTTTAAAAATTAGAAAAATTTAAAATTTTGTTAGCCCAACGTCTAATACCAGTGAGTTTGGCAAGTATTTAACTTATTTTTACCTGATAGACTGTTTAAGTCCCTTTAGTATATTTTCATTAGAACAATCGTGTCTCATCCTTCTCCGACTATACTGGCGCTAGATTTTGATGGCGTAATCTGCGATGGATTAATCGAATATTTTCAAACCACCAAACGAACTTACGAAAAAATCTGGAATGAGGAAAAACCTGTAAGCGACGAAATAGAACCTGCGTTTCATCGCTTGCGGACTGTTATTGAGACAGGTTGGGAAATGCCAATTCTATTGAGGGCAATAATCTTAGGAATTGCTGAGGAGAAAATCTTATACAGTTGGTTAACAGTCGCCAACCAAATTGTAGAATCGGAAGGACTCGATAAAAAAAATCTGAGCAAGCAACTCGATACGGTAAGAGATGAATGGATTGCCTCAGATTTAGAAAGCTGGCTGGTACTACATCGATTTTATCCTGGGGTTATTCAAAGAATTCGTCAAATCCTCGCTTCTTCAACGAAATTTTATATCGTAACGACTAAAGAAGGTCGTTTTGTCAAACAATTATTTCAGCAGCAAAAAATTGAATTACCAGAAAACACAATTTTTGGGAAAGAATATAAACGTCCTAAATATGAAACTTTACGAGAATTATTAGAAATTAATGCAGAAGCTCCCGAAAATTTATGGTTTGTTGAAGATCGCTTAGAAGCACTTGAATTAGTTCGACAACAAGCCGATTTACAAGCCGTAAAATTATATTTAGCCGATTGGGGATATAATACACAGCAGACGAGAGATTCACTTCGCGATCGCCAAGATATTAAAATTCTTTCCCTTGAACGATTCGAGCAAGATTTTTCAACTTGGGATTAAACTATAACAGCATGGAATTCATGCAATAATTTCACGATCGCCAGTATTTTGTAGCAAAAACTACTAGATTTTTTTGGGAGCTTTTTTACCCTAAAAGTAGAAAGCTGCATAACTTTTTAACATGAATCAGTCACGGTGTTTGGGTAAAGTTTATCTCGTTGGTGCGGGGCCAGGAGATCCAGGTTTGTTGACCCTCAAAGGAAAAGCATTATTAGAACACGCTGATGTAGTTATTTACGACGCGCTTGTCAGTCCTGAAATCCTTGCTTTAATTAATCCACGCGCCGAAAAAATTAATGCAGGGAAGCGGCGAGGTCGTCACTCGCTTTTGCAGGAAATAACGACACAGTTATTGATTGAAAAAGCACAAACTCATGCGGTGGTCGTGCGTCTCAAAGGAGGAGATCCTTTTATCTTCGGTCGCGGCGGCGAAGAAATGGAAGATTTGGTAAAAGCACAAGTACCAGTAGAAATCATTCCTGGAGTGACATCTGGTATCGCTGCGCCTGCTTATGAAGGAATTCCACTGACTCATCGCAACTATAGTTCGTCAGTGACATTTGTTACCGGACACGAAGCGAACGAGAAATATCGTCCTCAAGTTAACTGGAATGCGATCGCGCACGGTTCTGAGACTATTGTTATTTATATGGGGATTCATAACCTCGACAACATCAGCCAACAGCTTATCAAAGCCGGACGTAGCGCAGACGAACTAATTGCGCTGATTCGCTGGGGGACGCGCAAGGATCGCGAAATTTTAGTAGGGACTTTAGCAACCATCGTGCAACAGGTTACAGAAACGGGTTTTGAAGCTCCCGCGATCGCAGTTATTGGCAAAGTTGTCAGCCTTCATGGTATTCTACCCACAAGCGAGTTTTTAGACATATTTTGATGAGAAAATTCTCACGAACTTCTTAAACTTTTTCACAAACGCTTCACGACCACCTTATCAGCTAATCCGAAGATAGGTATTAACGGTAGAAATACCAAAAGCCACTAAGGATTTAAAACAATGAGGCTGATAGTTTACTCACACGATGCCTATGGTCTTGGTAATATCCGCAGAATGCTTACGATTTGTAAGTATTTACTAGATACCACGCCAGAACTCTCGATCTTACTTATTTCTGGTTCTCCGGTACTGCATAGTTTTCGGATGCCACAAGGGTTAGATTATATCAAACTACCTTGTCTGGGACGCAATGAAAAAGGCGAACTATCTGCTAAATATCTTAGAAAAGATCCTCAAGAAATCACTAAACTGCGTTCTGAGATTATTAAAACAGCAGTTGCTAATTTTGAACCCGATTTAATTCTCGTTGATAAAAAGCCTTATGGATTGCAAGGAGAATTAACATCTACTTTAAGCTATTTAAATAAGTATTTACCTGAAACAAAGCTGGTATTACTTTTAAGAGACATTCTCGATTCGCCAGAAGTAACGATTAAAGACTGGCATCAAAATGATTCTTTCAGAGCAATCCAACGATATTACGATCGGGTTTTAGTCGTTGGAATGTCGGAGATTTTTGACCTCGTTCAAGAATATCAATTTCCTTATTCTATTGCTAAGAAAACAAAGTTCTGCGGCTATCTTCGTAGAGAATATGGAAGCAAGTCTTCTCAAGTAATCCGTCAAGAGTTACAAGTAAATCCTGACGAACAATTAGTTTTAATTACGCCTGGTGGTGGTGGAGATGGCTATCATTTAGTTGAGACTTATCTGCAAGGATTGGCAACACTTCCTAATCCACATAAAATCAAAAGTTTAATTTTTTCTGGCCCGGAAATGTCACAAGACCAGAGAGATAAACTCGCTCGATTAGTCGAACAAATTCCTTACGTACAAATCTCTGAATTTACTGACGACATTGCGAGTTATATGGAAGCTGCCGATACTGTGGTTTGCATGGGAGGATACAATACTATTTGCGAAATCCTGTCTTTAAACAAAAAAGCCGTTGTGATTCCGCGAGTTAATCCCGTACAAGAACAATTGATTCGCGCTCAAAAAATGGCAGAGTTTGGATTGTTTAAAACGATTCATCCAGAGAGTTTAACCGGTCAAAATCTAATCGAAACAATTTTAGAACAGTTAAGCGATCGCGCTCGTTTTCCTGCTGTTTCTCGACTCGATTTAGATGGTTTGCCGCGAATTAAAAAATCTATCTGCGAGCTTTTATTCGGTAAAGATTTAGACAGTTCATCGAATTGGATTTATCTTAAATCTTCAAACCAACGTTTAGCATCAATTAAGTAATTGTAAAGGGAGTAAGAAGCATGAAAAAAATAATGTTCTACTGTCAATACTTAACTGGAATGGGTCATCTAGTTCGCAGTACAGAAATTGTTCGTCAACTCGTTAAAGATTTTCAAGTTTGCTTTATTAATGGCGGGCCAACTGTACCTGGATTTGAAATTCCTTCTGAGGTAGAAATTGCTACATTACCTCCTCTGTGGATTGAAGATGGAGAATTACAAGTTGCTGAAGGGTTTGCTAATCTTGAGGAAGTAAAAGAAGCTAGGCGAAATGCTTTAATTAACTTGTTCGATAAGTTTCGACCCGATTGTTTAATTACAGAATTTTTTCCCTTTGGCAGACACAAGCTTTTTTTTGAATTAATTCCCTTACTAGACCATATAAAATCTGTTGCACCATCTACTAAGATTGTTTCTAGCGTTAGAGATATCGTTGGGAGAACCGATCTAGATAAAGAAGCAGAAATTATCTGTGAATTGACGAGCAAATATTTCGACCTCATTTTGTTTCATTCAGATCGTAAATTTCAGAAACTAGAAGAAAGTTTTTCAAGAGTAAAAGAGCTTAATTGCGAAGTTAGATATACGGGTTTTGTCGCTCAATCATCTCCAGAAAATCAAACTTTGAGCGAATCGGATATAACTAATTTAAATCGAAAAGAACTTTTGATTCTAGTTAGCGTTGGCGGCGGGAGACTTGGATACGAACTTCTAGAATCGGTTATCGAAGCTAGTTTGATTCTTAAAAATAAGCTCCCCCATCACATTCAAATCTTTACAGGTCCTTTTATGCCAGAAGAGCAATTTTCACAACTTCAGCAGCTTGCTTTAGATAAAAGCAATGTTACGCTGCAAAGATATACAACAAATTTGATGGCTTATATGGAGAAAGCCGACCTTTCGATTAGTTTATCTGGGTACAATACTACTATGAATATCCTAAGAACGGGAGTTCGTTCTTTGGTAGCGCCTATCGGTCATTACAGTTACGATAAAGAACAATTAGTCAGAACTCAGAAACTAGAAAATTTAGGCATTGTCGAAGTTCTCGATCCCGAAAATTTAGAACCCGCTTATCTCGCTCAAAAAATTATCGATCGCTTGGATAAAGATTTGGATGCAAAAGCTAGTTACGTCTTCGATCTTCAAGGCGCAGAAAAAACAAGATTGTTTTTGAAAGAATTGCTTCTAGAAAAGGTTACTGTTACCGCTTAAGCTGTTAAGCATATAAAACGTCTAAGAGCCAAAATTATTGACTTGAGCCGTAAACTATTCTTATTGCCTACTCCCTAAATTCTTTTACCAATTTAAATGCTTGTTAGCTTAATAAGATAGAAAAAATAGAAAATCCGAACTGAGATGAGTAAGAAAGACAAAGAATTGAAAGAAGTTATGCCAGGAGTGATGCGAATAGGACGCAGATTTTGGCCCTACATTAGTAAAAGAAAATTATTAATCGGCGGTTCGTTTTTAGCACTTTTAATCGAAACTGGATTCCGATTATTAGAACCTTGGCCCCTTAAGTTTGTTTTTGACCATATTTTAGTCGCGCAAACGACGAATGACTCTTTAACAGTTATCGTCGGTCATGGATTCGATCCCATGCTACTGTTGGCGCTTCTCGCCTTATCAATCGTATTAATTGCCGTGTTGGGAAGTTTTGCAGCTTATTTAAGTACTTTTGGCATGGCGCTAGCAGCAGTACAAATATTAACCGATATACGCGGCGATCTTTTCAGTCATCTTCAGCGACTATCTCTTTCCTTTCATATTCAACACAAAAGCGGGGATTTGATTACTCGCGTCACCGCCGATATCGATCGCATTAAACTAACTATCGTTAAAACCATTCTTCCTCTATTTACTAACATTATTACGCTCGTCGGGATGTTAGTTATTATGGGGTGGATGAATTGGGAACTATTTGCGATCGCATTAATTGTCTTTCCCTTATTTGTCTTCTCGATTACTCGTTTAGTTTCTCAAATTCGTCTCGCAACTCGCGAACATCGCAAGCTACAAGGAGTCCTAGCAGCAACTACCAGCGAAACCATCGGCGCGATAAAAGTCGTACAAGCACTATCTTTGCACAACCAACTCGAAGATATCTTTCAACAGCAAAACAACGAAACGTTAAATCATGGAACCAAAACGCTAAAACTTTCAGCAGTTTTGCAGAGGACGGTACAAGTTTTAGTTGCTATTTCCATCGCCTTAGTCTTGTGGCGAGGATCGCATCTCGTCATCCAAAAAATGCTTACTCCTGGCGATTTGCTGGTGTTCATTACTTACCTAAAAAATGCTTTTGAACCCCTGCGCAAACTCTCTCATCAATTCAGCGAAATTGCTAAAGCAACTGCATCCGGCGAACGAGTCATCGACGTTCTCGACTACGAACCCCACGTTCGCAACTATCCTAACGCAAAACCCGCTCATCCTTTCTTCGGTGCAGTGCGATTTGAAAATGTGACCTTCAGTTACGACACTGGCAATGAAATTTTAAAAAACGTTTCTTTTGAAGTGCAACCCGGTCAACAAGTCGCCGTCGTCGGTGCATCGGGAGGCGGAAAATCTACCCTAACCAGTCTCATTTTACGCCTCTACGATCCCAACTCCGGTCGCATCTTAATCGACGGACAAGATTTGCGCGAATATACTTTAGATTCCTTGCGACAACAAATCAGTATCGTCTTGCAAGAAAGTATCTTATTCGCCGCCAGCATCCGCGAGAATATCGCTTACGGAAACTTGAATGCAACCGATGAAGAGATAGAACAAGCGGCAAGATTAGCAAATGCTCATGAGTTTATCACAAATCTTCCCGATGGCTACGACACGGTATTAGGCGAGAGAGGGTGTACGCTTTCGGGAGGACAAAGACAGAGAATTGCGATCGCGCGTGCAGCGATTCGTCATGCACCCATCATCGTCCTCGACGAACCTACGACAGGATTAGATAATGCTAGCGTGCAAGCGGTCAATAAAGCACTCAATCGCCTTACCCAAGAACGAACGACCTTTATCATCTCCCACGACCTCAAAGCAGTTGAATATGCAGATCTAATTCTCTACGTCGAAGACGGACAAATCCTAGAACGCGGAACTCATCAAGAACTCATGCGCCAAGGCGGTCGCTACAACGCACTCTATCAACTCAAAAACGCAGTCATCAAAGAAGTCGAAAGTCGAAAGTCGGAAGTCGAAAGTCAGAAGTCGGAAGTGGGAGAAAACTATGCTTTCAAATAACAATTGCAAGACTCGCGTTGTTCTCCTGCGTCACGGACAGAGTACTTACAACGTCCTGGGATTATATCAAGGAAGTAGCGATCGCTCGAATTTAACCGAACTCGGTCGCCAACAAGCAAGACTCACAGGCTTATTTCTTAAGAACATACAATTCGATGCTATCTATTCTAGCCCTCTGAGGCGGGCACAAGAAACAGCAATAGAAGTTTTTAATGCGATCGATCCAATTGTTATTCCCCAAACCGTCGATACTGTTCCCCATCTACGAGAAACCGATCTCCCTGCTTGGCAAGGTTTTCCCTTCCAATTCATCAGAGAACAATTTCCAGAAGACTATAGTTGCTGGAAACAACGTCCTCATGAGTTTCGCATGGAAATCCCCTCTAACAGCGACCAGTTACATGTAGGGGCGCATGGCGTGCGTCCAAAAAACGACCAATCGCCAATCCAAAATCCAAAATCCAAAATCCAAAATCATAAATATTGTTTTCCTGCTTTAGATTTATACGATCGCGTCCAGCAATTTTGGCAAGAAATATTACCCCGCCATATCGGACAAACGTTACTCATTATCAGTCATGGAGGGACAAATCGCGCCTTAATCAGTACCGCACTCGGTATTTCTCCCGCACACTATCATCAATTCGAGCAATCTAACTGTGCTTTAAGCATTCTCAATTTTCCTAACGGTTGCTTGGAGTCGGGAACGTTGGAAACAATGAATTGCACGACTCATATTGACAATAATTTGCCTAAATGCCAAGAAAATGGCTTGCGATTGTTATTTATCCCCGCACAATCGACTAATCCCGAAAAAATTGAAGCGATCGCGCAATTACTCAAAGGTAAAAAAATCGATTTAAGTATTAGTGGCGACCTTGAAAACTCTCACGCGATCGCCAAGCAAATTTTACAATACCATCCCACCGCCTTACAGTTACAAGTCATGCAAGAAGACTTTCCGCAAATATGGCAACAAACAATTAAAACAAGAACGCTAGCGGATTGCGATCGCTTATTAACTGGATTAATTATCGCTAGCGATCGCACCATTCAAAAGTTTCTCGGACAAATATTAAACATTGATGGCGACCAATCGCGCTTACAAATTCACCCAGAAACCATCGGTATCGTATATTATCCCTACTCCGAACATCCTCCCATTCTCCAAGCAATGAATCTAGTTAGTTCAAAGTTCAAAGTTCAAAGTTCAAAAAATAGAAAGACAAGGTAGACAAGGTAGACAAGGTAGAAAATTACATGAAAGTTTACCCAATTACCAATAACAAAATTATGAAAATTGCCTTTTTAGTTTGGCGCTTTCCGGTTGTATCGGAACCGTTTATCCTCAATCAAATTACGGGTTTAATCGATCGCGGACACGACGTTCGTATTTATCCTTTAAATGGCAAACCCGATAATTTATCCAAAATTCATCCCATCATCGAACAATATAACCTGCTCGATCGCACCTATTATCCTCCCACTCGACCCGATAATCTTTTTTGGAAATATCTCAAAGGGTTGGGGTTACTACTAAAAAATATCCATCGCGGTTCCCTATCCCTACTACATCCCAAAGTCTTCAAATACAACCATGAAGTTTGGTCTTTAAAATGGCTGTATCGCGCCATGCTTTTCCTAGACCGAGAAGAATATAACATTATTCACTGTCAATTTGGCACTCTCAGCGCAATGGGTTTGCTATTTCGAGATCTCGGCATTCTTCCTGGCAAACTAATCGTAACCTTTCGCGGCATCGATATCAGCCAGCACGTCAAAGAAAAAGGCGAAAACGTTTACGACCGACTTTTTGCAGAAGGTAACTTTTTCCTAGCAAACTGCGAATTTTTCCGCCAGAAAGCCTTAAAAATCGGCTGTAACCCCGATAAAATCGTCGTACACGGTTCTGGCATCGACTGCCGCCAATTCGCCTTCAAACCGCGCTATTTCCCTGCTGATGGAATCGTTCGCATCGCAACGACAGGTCGCTTAGTCGAAAAGAAAGGCATTGAATATTGCATCCGCGCGATTGCCCTCTGGGCAGCGGCAAAGCCGATCGCAAAACTTTCCCAATCCCATCCCAATCTTGAATTTAACATCATCGGCGATGGCCCGTTAAAAGCAGACTTCGAGAAACTAATCGAAGAACTCAACGTTACCCACCTAGTAAAACTCTTAGGTTGGAAACAACATCAAGAAATCGCCGAAATCCTCGATAAATGCCATCTCTTCCTTGCACCTAGCGTCACCGCAGCAGACGGAAATCAAGACGCACCCGTAAACACCTTAAAAGAAGCAATGGCAATGGGTTTACCCGTCATCAGCACCTATCACGGCGGCATTCCCGAACTCGTCGAAGATGGAGTAAACGGTTTCCTCGTCCCCGAAAGAGATGTTGATGCGATCGCGCAAAAACTAGCATACCTCATCGAGCATCCCGAACGCTGGGAATCGATGGGTGCATCGGGTCGTCGCCGCGTCGAAGAAAAATACGACATGGAAAAACTCAACGACGAACTCGTCCAAATCTACCAAAACTTACTACCCTCAGTAACCCCTCCCCATCCTCTCTCTGCGCCTCTGCGTGAGATAAAACAAACCCAATCAGAGTTATCAACCATGTAACCTCAAGTAACCAACGACGAACTCGTCCAAATCTACCAAAACTTACTACCCTCAGTAACCTCTCCCCATCCTCTCTCTGCGCCTCTGCGTGACGGCAGTTTCTCCTCGACGGAAACCGCCAAGACCGAACTGCCTCCTCTGCGTGAGATAAAACAAACCCAATAATAAGGAGTCACAACACATGAACACTCAAAAACCTCAAGTAACCATCGTCGTCGTTCCCCGCGAACGTTTTAGCTGCACCCAAGAATCCTTAGAAAGCATCTACGACTACACCGATTATCCCTTCAAACTAGTCTACGTCGATGGCAATTCACCAACAAAAGTGCGCCAATACCTCGAAAATATGGCGCAAGAAAAGGATTTTAAAATAGTAAGAAAAGATTACTACCTCTCACCCAACCACGCTCGCAATATCGGTTTAGATTACGTTGATACTAAATATGTCGTCTTCTTCGATAACGATGTTGTCGTAACGTCAGGATGGTTAGAAGCATTAGTCAATTGTGCTGAAGAAACCAATGCTGCTGTCGTTGGCCCCTTGATGTGCGAAAAACTACCCTTACACCAACGCATTCACTTTGCGGGGGGAGAATCCCACATCGTCACCGATATCAATGGTAAAAGACATATGCGCGAGAAAATGTATCGCCAAGGTCAACAAGTTTCCGAAGTTTACGACCAATTGCAACGAACCGAAACCGAACTAACCGAGTTTCACTTAATGCTAGTTCGTAAAGATATCTTCGATCGCGTTGGTAAATTCGACGAAGGATTTCTCAACACCAAAGAACATTTAGATTTTTGTATGCTAGTAACTGAAATTGGTGAAAAAATCTACTTTGAACCTGCTAGTATTTCAACTTATGTTCCTGGCCCTCCTTTAGACCAAACGGATATGCACTTCTTTATGTTGCGATGGAGTGATGCTTGGACGATGGCAAGTCTCGATCGCATGAGAGAAAAATGGAATTTAACTGAAGATGGCTACTTCAAAAACAAATACAAAAAGTTAGGTTGGCGGCGCAAAAATACCATTGTCAAACCGATTGCTAAAAGTCTCAGCAAACGATTTAATTTAGACTACCAATCCTTAAAAGAACGTCTCTTTTCTTGGGAAAAAGTGCTAAATCGCTATCTATGCGATCGCTATGCACGAAAACATCTTCACCCCCAGCAAAACCTGACATTAAACCCGTCTAAAGTGTCAATTTCTGAGAAATTATCTAGAGTTTAAAATTGACTAAAAGGCTAAACAATAAGGGACATGAATTTGTCCCTTGTTTCGTACCTACTAATTCAAACTCTCTATGAATACGCACTTAAAAGATGATAATACCAACCGTCCGCACTGGCGCCCCAACCTACTGAATCGCGATCGCGCTATTATTTTTGAACCGTCTAAATCTTAGTGCGATCGGTTAAAATTTCGTATCCAGTTTCGGTTACTAATACGGTATGCTCGTATTGAGCCGATAGACTATTATCGACAGTAACAACCGTCCAGCGATCGCGTAAGGTGCGAGTATGTTTCGATCCTTCATTTAAAATCGGTTCGATCGCTAAAGTCATCCCCGCTTTTAACTTAACATTAGGTAACTGATTCGTCCGAAAATTAAACACTGAAGGCTCTTCATGAAGGTTTCTTCCCACTCCATGACCGACGAAATCCTCTACGACGCTAAAGCCATTTTTTTTCACGCTATCTTCAATCGCACCTGCAATATCTAATAAATAATTTCCCGCTTTAACTTGTTCGATTCCTTTATATAATGCCTCTTCAGCAGCACGCATTAATTTAGTTGCTTTGGGGGAAACTTTACCAACGGCGATGGTAATGCAAGAATCGCCATGATAGCCTTGATAATAAGCCCCCGTATCGACTTTGAGAACATCTCCTCCCCGAATTACTTTTTTAGGATTGGGAATGCCGTGGACGACTTCATGATTGATGGATGCACAGATGGAACCAGGGAAGCCATAATATCCTTTAAAACTTGGAGTAGCACCCATCTCTCGGATGCGTTTTTCGGCATACGCATCTAAATCTGCCGTCGTCATTCCAGGTTTGACTAGTTCCGAGATTTCTTTGAGGACTGTGGCGACAATCTTGGCAGATGTACGCATGATTTCGATTTCTGGAGGCGACTTAATTTCTGGGGTGCGCTTGCTTTTCTTGGGACGCGGTAAACCAGTTGTTTGTTGTTTGGGTTGCGAATCTGAAGAGTTCTTGGGAGTGAAGATGTTTGTGAGGATATTCATTAAATTTAAATTAATAAGTGCGATCGCGATTGAATTTCTATCTTAGACTAACGCAAACGGGAGCGAATCATCTGGCATCTATTTTTTACCTTTAATCTTGTTCGATTAAGCAGGATGATAATAAAAAGCGACTCCTAAAATAATATAAGTCGATAAAAGCAAGATCCCATCCAACCAGTTAGAACGTCCGCTAAAGCTAATCAGATTTGATACTGTAACGGCAATGGCTAAAGCAATAACTTCAAAAGGATTAAAATTGAGATCCATATTTTGACCCATAAGCTGACCGACTAATACCAGACACGGCGCAACGAATAAAGAAATTAACAAACTATCTCCCATCGCCACAGAAACCGTTAGATCCATCTTATTTTTAAGCGCCAGACGGATTACGGTCACCATTCCTGGAATATCGCTAATCAGTGGAAGCAGTATTACCCCTGTAAATAAAGGAGTCAATCCCAACCCTTTTGTAGAAACATCGACGACATCGACAAATAGCTCGGATTCAAATGCCACTGCGATCGTCGATACTAATAAAACGGGAAGCCATAATTTGAGATAAGACCATTTAGACTCTTTACTATCGAATAACTCGTTATCCTCATCTGCAATACCAACGTCATAGAGATAGCTGTGAGTCTTCAAGGAAAACAAAAGAGTTAAACCGTAGACCATTGTTAATACTGAGGCTACGATAATCGAAAGATTAGTAATCGCTAAAGCATCGACAACATTTGAGGTATAGATTACCATTGTAGGCAGCGCGATCGCGCAAGCAGCTAACATCATCGAAGTTCCATTGACTCGTGCTAGCATCGGTTGAAATTCTAATTCTTTATAGCGAATTCCGCCAGATAGCATTCCCGCACCCAAAAACAGCAGCAAGTCGCTGAGAATACTTCCTGTAATACTTGCTTTGACGATATCGACCAATCCCTCTCTCAACGCGACCAGGGTAATAATCAATACGGTTGCATTGCCAAAGACAGCATTAACTAAACCGCCAAGAGAAGGCCCGGTGACAATAGCAACCTTTTCCGTAGCCGTGCTTAACCAAAGCGATAAAGGTATAATGGCGATCGCCGAGCTAATAAATACTGCTAATTCGCCCCAATCGTACCATTTAGCAATAAATGAAATGGGAATGAAAATTAACAGCACAAAAGAAATAATATTAGTTATTTTCATAATTTAGGCACGAAACTGCCCGTCCTTGCTACAGTGATGGATATCATCATTGTTAACGATCTGACAACTAATAGATAGTTTCTTCTATCCACAGATAGGAAAAGCGATCGGATTTAAGAAAAATTTTTAAAGAAGCGTATCGCTTAGTTAAAACTCGATCGCACAGAAGATTTATATTATCGGTGTCCGACTTGGTAACTGGTCAGGAGTCACTGGTCACTATTGTTGGGCGCTCATTTGATGAATATTCCAGAACAAAGACAATCCCACCCCACCATCAACATAAATATACTGCCCCGTAACAAAGCCGCTCTCTGGCGAACACAGAAAAGCTACTAATGGCGCAACATCTTCAACCTGTCCCCAACGACCCATTGGCGTTGCTTTAGGTGGCATTTGCTCGATGTAGGGAAGCGTTTTTATCAACTCGTTCCATTCTTGCGTTTTGATATAACCTGGTGCGACGACGTTGACGGTGATTCCTCGCGGAGCAATTGCTAAAGCGTAGTGCTTGGCAAGGATTTCCATTGCTCCTTTTGCTGGCGCTAACATTGCATAAATTTTACTGGGATGGTGAACGCCGTGAGATGAAATAACCACTACCCGACCCTCGCCATCTGCCATGCAAGGCAATGCTTTCTCCATACATCTGAGAAATGATTTCGGATAAAGTTGCTGTGCTTCCTCGTATTGCTCTAAAGTAAATTCGCTAGGAAGTTTCGCAAAGATTCCATATCCGGCCAAACAAACCATTGCGCTTAATTGGCTGTTAAAATCTTCTTCGATCGCCTTAAACAAAGCATCGACTGTTTCGGGTTGTTTAATATCGCCAGCTACCGTAACAACTTTAATATTTGCCTTTTCTAATTCGTTTTTGGCGGCTTGTGCCGATTCGCGATCGCGATTATATCCCAAAACAAGATTAAATCCTTTAGCTGCCAATTCGCGAGCAATGGCCAGTCCAATACCGCGAGTTCCTCCAGTTATTAATGCAACTTTCATAATTTTGACCCACGAATTCGTAATTTTGTTGAGCTAATTCGATTTGCCATCGCTGCCCAAATATTCGCGATAGCTAGAAATTTTGTCGTCGCGAACGTCGAAGGAAACAGCAACTCGATTTTTATACAATTCTCCCCACATTATTCCCTCGTCACGAAACTCAAAAACCACCGTAGTTTCGTTGCTGGTGATGCGATCTAAAGTAATAGAAAGCCCTTTAGGGTAAGCTTCGTTGAAGTAATCGAAAAATTCTTTTGCCCGTTCTTTTCCAACATTTAAACCGTGAAATTGTCCGATAGGAAACCATAAGGTAAAATCGTCACTCAGCATCTCTAAAAAAGGCTGCCATTTCCCCGTAGCTAAACCATTTTTAAAGCATTCAAAGGCTTTTTGGGCAACTTCCATCGTCTTCTGGCGGTTCTCTTCCATTGCTGATACCTCCTTAACAGGAAATTTCGTACTAAATAAATCCTATGTCGGCATAACGAATAAAGATTAAATCTTTAAACTTTTTTGTTACGAAACTTGTTCGCAGCATCTGACTTCAATTAACTTGACTCCTTTCCCTGGTTCGTCTGTTGCGATCGCTTGTTTATAACAAGTTGTTTTTTAAAATCTCACGCTCCAGGCGCAGAGGAGAAAAAGAGAGTTCTTTCCTAATATCCCAGTCACCATTCACCAATCCCTTTTAATTTTCTCGTTCTGCGAGTTCTAACCAACGTTCGGTCGCCGTATCTATTGCATCTATCAATTGTGCCAGACGTTCGGTAAGCTGTTGCATCTCGTTAAAGTCGCTTGGAGGTTCGTTATAGAGACTCTTCTCAAGTTCTTCTTTTTGCGCCTCCATTTCGGGAATTTGAGTTTCGAGCGTTTCGTATTCGCGCTTTTCTTTGAATGAAAGCTTGTTCGATTTGGAATTAGTAGAAGTTTTAGGTTTGTTTGTTGTTTTATTGGATGCTGGTTTGGTACTTTGTAAGTTCGCTTGTGCTTCGTCTTGTGCCTTTTTGTAATCTAAATACGTAGAGTAGTTACCTTCATATTGGCGCAACGTCCCCCCAGGTTCAAAAGCAAAAATTCTGTCAACGACGCGATCGAGAAAATAGCGATCGTGCGAAACTACGATCGCGCATCCATTAAAATCTTCTAAATACTCTTCAAGAACCCCCAATGTTTGTACGTCGAGATCGTTAGTTGGTTCGTCCAAAATTAACACGTTTGGCGCACTCATCAACACCCGCAATAAAAATAACCGCCGTTTTTCTCCGCCGGAGAGTTTATGAATGGGTGCATATTGTTGGTTGGGAGGAAATAAAAATCTCTCCAACATCTGAGAGGCTGAAATCACGCTTCCATCTGCTAGTTTGACTAATTCTGCGACGCTTTTGAGATATTCGATGACTCGTTGGTTTTCGTTGAGATTGACATCTTCTGAGTGTTGGTCAAAATAACCAATATGAATCGTAGAACCGATTTCTATGCTTCCTGAATCGGGTTGTACTCGTCCGGTAATAATATCCATTAAGGTAGATTTACCAGCCCCATTACTGCCAATAATACCGATGCGATCTTCTGGGTTGAATATGTATGTAAAATCTTTAATTAGAGTGCGTCCATCGTATGACTTACAAATACTGTTCGCTTCGATAACTTTCTTGCCAATGCGACGACCTGCGGTTGCAATCTCGACTTTTCCTTGCGCTTGCTTGAATTCCTGCGCCTGCATATCTCGAATGCGATCGATTCTAGCTTTTTGCTTGGTGCTTCTGGCTTTTGGCCCGCGCTTGAGCCATTCTAACTCTCTGCGCAATACGCCAGCGTGTTTGCGCTGAGAGCTTGCTTCTGAGTCTTCTGCTAAGGCTTTTTTTTCCAGGTAATAAGAATAATTGCCAGAATAGGAATAGAGTTCGCCGCGATCGATTTCTAGGATGCGATTGGTAACGCGGTCTAAGAAATAGCGATCGTGCGTAATTAACAATAATGCGCCGCGATAGCGATTTAAATAACTCTGCAACCATTCCACCGATAGCGCATCTAAATGGTTGGTCGGTTCGTCCATCAACAATACATCGGGTTGAGATAACAACGCGGTTGCAAGGGCAATTCGCTTGCGATAGCCACCCGATAGATTGCCAATCTTAGCCTCAAAATCGTGGATTCCTAACTGACTTAAGATGATTTTGGCATTGGTTTCTACTTCCCATGCTCCCAATGCTTCGATTTGTTGCGATACACTTGACAAACGCGCCATCATTTTATCGCGATCGCCTTGTCCGCGTTCTAGCTTATCTGATAGTTCCTCATATTCGCGCACCAGCGCCATCTGTTCGCCGCTATCGGCAAATACTTGCTCTAGGACGGTGTTATCTTCGTTTAACTCTGGTTGTTGGGGTAGGTAGACAGTTTTTGCACCGCCATTGACCCAGATTTCGCCGCCGTCGATGGGTTCTATGCCAGCAATCATTTTCAGCAGCGTAGATTTGCCAGAACCATTCGTGCCGATTAATCCGACTTTATCGCCTTCATCCAAGCTAAAACTGGCATTTTTGAGGATTTCTTTGATGCCAAAATCTTTTTTGAGCGATCGCAGCGTAAAAAGTGTCATTGGATTCTACAGTAGTCGCCAACTATCTAGTTTAACGCTGCTTCACAATAGTTTTCGCCTTTCAAATTCGCGATCGCCTTTTAGAGCGATCGACCATTTACGGTAACTTATAACTACCAACTCGCACGTTGTAATTTCCTTGGCGCGGGTCGCGAGTAAAAATAAACGCGCCTTCCTGCTTTTCATTAGCTGAGAGAAAATCGATTTGCTGTTCGCCAGTTTCTACGACTTGTCCATTTTGTTCGATTTCGCTAATAACTTGCACGGATTCAGCCGTTTCTCCACCTAAATTCTCCACAGTAAATGGCACGTAAAATTGTCCTTGCACCTCTCGAATTTCAGTAGTCCCAGTAACTTGTAAAATAGGAGGTTCGTCGCTTTGAGTCATCCAACTATGCAAAACCAGTCCGACAATTAAAGCTACAACTGCTAAGGAAAGCAAAAAAGTTACCCATTCAGCTAAAGTAGTGCGCTGACGCTGATTTTTTTCAGATTTTTGATGAGAAAGTGTTTGTTTCATACTGCTAATCGTCCTGCTGCGCCACCGATGGTTGCAGGAAATCCAAGTAAAATAGTCTGACTCAACCACAACGTCCAGGGGTCGGTAAAATCGAGGCGATGAAAAAACCAAAGCATCGCGGCAGCAGATACAAGCGAGACAAAATAGGATAATATGGTTTCTTCAAAAGGACGCTGGAACAGTCCTTGATGTTGGATGCGTGCCTCTTGCGTAGTAAAGCCAGCAGCGAATACAATTCCATAAGAAATAACGAGCGAAGCAGCCACAACGCCCAATAACCAAGGCGCTGTAACCGCAGCAGAAAGCATGGGAACTTCATCAGTCGGTGCGATATTAAAGGCAATAAACATTGCTCCGATTAAAGTAGCGCCAATATCGCTTAGAAGATGATTGCGAGTTGATTTTTTCTTGGGTTGTTTTTGGTTATTAGAGTCATGGGAATTTTGTCCGTTTTTTCCATTGGTTCCGCTCATAATCGATCGCGCTAGTGCTACTCCAATAGCAAACGGTACTGCCTCGAAAATAATTTTCCCTAAAGATTCTTTTAAAGATGTTTCTAAAGTGATTTCGCGCAATAAAATTAAAATTAAAGTCGTACAAATCAAACTAATCGCCAGTGCTTCAATGCTATCCCTTGCTGCTCTACTCGAATCATCGGGATTCATTTGGCGAAAGCCATCGGTACGATTGAGTAAAAAAACGATTATATAAGTTGTTGCTAATACTGCTAACATCAATGGCGGTTCGGTATAAGAACCAATCCACCAAACTTCCATTGTATATATCAAAGGAATTCCAAATAAAAAACCACCCGATGCTCCTCGAATCAAGTCATAGACTTCATTCCTCCAGGCGCTTCGAGTAGGATTGAGATGAGTGCTGTTTTTGTCATTCATTACAGCGCAAACATTCCTTTCTTCATCATATTTTTGATAGCATTATCTTTAAGCATGAGTAATTTAGAAGTTTGAATCAGCATATCTTGCATTTGTTCGCGACTCATATTTTGTGCTGATTCTTGAATCAGTCGCATTTGAAATTCTTGTTCTAGGCTTAATTCAAAAACATCGTTTTCCATGATACAACTCCTTTAATTAGATAAAAAATAATAAGGACTCTCCTAAGCTAGGTCAGGAGAGCCTAGATCTTAAAAACATTAATCGCTCCTGAAAACATTAATTATGCGTTTCTAGCAATTAATCCCCACAAGAAAATAGCAATCAACGAACCAATAATGGCAACAATTAATCCAGGAATACTCAAACTAGTCGCGGCTAAGGATAAACTTCCCGTAGTGAATAAAGAGTATAAACTACCGCCTACAAAGGCTCCTACAATTCCTAGTAAAATTGTAGCTAGAATGCCGCCACCTTGATGTCCTGGATAAATTGCTTTAGCAATAGCACCAGCTAAAAGTCCCAAAACAATCCAAGCAATAATGTTCATAAATTTGTCTCCAATAAACTTTTTTTCATTAACTCAATGATGCCTAAAAAGATCCTAGATTCCTTCTCCCCCAAGTTTGAGCTTGTAGAATCAAAAGAAAGATGAAACTTCTTGTAATTGGTGTCTCGCTGTCGCGATCGCCAACAAAACTTAAAAGCTAGTTGGTGTTGGGTTTCGTTCCTCAACCCAACCTAAGATTAAATTGACTTCTATTTTTGAAACCCTTTTCCAGTTTTTTGCTTTGCGACTCTATCTTTAGATTTACTCTTACTAACTTCTAATACTGCTTCTTGAAACAGTGAATGTAAATGCAAAGGAACGCTGGCGGTTTCTGGTAAATCTGCTTCTAATGCTTTATTGAATTCTTGCATCAAAGCATTAAAATCTTTCTCTAAATCAAATTCAGGACGTTCTAAAACTTCCCTTAAAAGTGCTTCTAGCTGAGTTGGATATTGTTGCGCTAGACGCTGCCAAATGAAACTATTTATCTGAGGCGATTCTAAATAATGACGAACTAATTTTGTAGTCTCGGCGACATTTTTTTCTTCATCTGTCTCTAATATATTTTTAAATTGACAGTAAGTTGGTAAGAAAATTTGACCCCAACGAGGGTGGCTGATTGCTGTCACTTGCTCGGCTTTTTTTAAGTCGGCGGGTAACTCTATCTTAGGTTGTACCATTTTGGCAGCTTGTTTGCCATTAAAAAGACTCTCGCTCTCTTTTTTGTCAACCCCCATCGATTCAGCTACCGATTTAATTTCTTCTTGTGAAAATCCCGCTCCCTCGGCTAACTCTTCTAGGGATTTAGAGCGATCGAATCCAGCTTCGTCTAGGCGTTTTTCGGTAATTTGTTCTTGAAACTCAGCTAATTTTTTGTTAAGTTGGTATCCTGGAAGCGTCACTTCATCGCTGCCAAAAAAGTCAACAAATTCAGTATGATATTTTTCAACCGATCGCCACGCTTCTTCTAATAAATCTGGCGCATCGCTGTAGAGATAATTATTATAAACTTGTTTGAAATTGCCGATCGCCACCGCTAGTTTCGGTTTGCCTAGTTTTCCTAATGTAATACACTGACTCGAAAACATCCAATATTCATCGGTCACGGGAGCTATCTGTGCGAGTAAGATTTCACCCGCCTTGTAGCGACTCATGCTTTCTTTGGTTTGCAAATCGTTAGGTTTGACGAAGTAAGATTTTTCTGTCGTCTGGTTGATTAACTCAAAACCATCTTCTAAAATTTGGGCGATCGCAAATAAACCGATGATACTACGCTTCCAACTCTCGACTAAATCGCGATCGCTTTTAGATAACTCAGTTTCATCCAAAAAAAGATCGATAGGCGTTTTATCTCCTATCCTGCCATCGACAATAAAACGATCGACCAGTATATTTCTCTGATTCATCTCTTTATCGCCCGATTTTGCCATCTGTTGGGCGCTAAATGTCTCTAAAGCCACAGCCATCTCACCTTCAGCATCAAAAACAAAATAGCTCAAAGCTTGTTTGAGTTGTGCGCTTCGTTTGAGAATGGCATTTACCACTGAATGACCTCTTTTGTGAGATAATATATAAGAAATGTTGAGTACCGAAATCGCATTTCAATACTCAACCCAGCTTTTGCTCTTTGCTATCTTTCTACTACTTGAGCATTTTAGAGAAGAGTTCGATCTATTCGCATCACACTAAAGTTATAGTTTTGTCTCGATTTCAATCTTTAGATACTTTTATCGAAAACATCCATCTATCCAAAGATTCATCAATAAAAAGTAAATTCCCCAGACTTACGGACTTGTCATATCTAAAGACATAGAACTCAGATCTGATTTCTCTATCTTTAGAAGGATTTAATCTTAATAATTGCCAATCCCAGCTTCAATCTGTGGGTCGATTTAACTGCGGGCATCTTCAAGATACAAATAGATTTGTAAGCCTAATAAATTAGGATTTTCACCATGAAAAACAATTCTGTTGTTAAAAAATGGTGGAAAAATAACCAGAAACTGCTCTTGATTTTTAGCTGCTTATTAGCCTTGGTGTTGGGATGGGGAGGCAACAGTTTAGCTAATGCCGTCCGCCTTAACCAATAACAAGCCGCTACTTGCTGACCTGAAATTTTTTGGACAAAAAACCAAATTGAAGGTCGCGTTTATTTTGATATTTTGGAGGAATTTCACATGAATAATATCCGTTTAAATTCTTTTAACAAACGCGCATTACGTATTATAGTTGCAGCTTTTACTTGTGCTTTACTTTTCTTCTCTAGTGCTTATCCAGCAGCGGCGATTGGCTCTCAAAAGAGCGATCCAACTAGCGGTGAAGCAAATTTAAATGATATTCAGCGCATGACAGACACCTCTGTTCCTAACCCGCCTCTAACTCTTAAAGAAGTTCAAGAGCGAACCCAACCGGAAAAGGGAGGTCTTAACGAAGTACAAGGTGCTGCTGACCTCGACAAAATGAAGAATCCCGAAAACGCCAAGGGAACCTCTTTTGTTGAGGAAGTTGAGAAAGGATTGAAAAAAGTAACAAAATAAAAGCCTTTAGATCGGTTATCAGCCTCGATCGCTGATTGCCAATAACTGTTTTCACATCTTGGATATTTAGCTATATAGGCATTTCGTAAAACTGAGTTGTCTATGTAGCTTTATTACTCTTTGTAAAAGGAAGTGGTGACAGAGATTTTTTAGGAAAAAGGGGTTCATGGGAAAGGGAAAAGATACATACAGGTTCTTTCCCCCTGACCAAAACAATTTTAGATTTTAGATGAAAGGATTTTGGATTAAAATCGCGCATCTAAAATTCATGTTTCAAGCCTCTCCATAACGAGAGAAAAAAAACAAAATTTTTCGTTATTTAAGCCTCTCCTTTTAAAAGAGAGATTAATCCAAAATCGATTGACCCCTTCCCCAATCGCCACTCGCCAATCCCCAATCACCTAACAGGAAATAATCATGTCTAGCTCAATAAAAGAAAAAATTTCAGAAGATCTTCAAAAAGCCAAAGCGCAAGGACAGCTAAGAGCAGAACGAATCAGAGAAATTGTTAAATACGCTGTCAGAGATACGGTTTTTAATGCAGCAGCCGAAGTAAAAGAAGGTGCGGTTGAGATTCGAGAAATAATCAAAGATGTCATCGCAACTGTAGCAGAAAATCTCAAAGACAAAAACCAAGAAATCAAAGAAGAAATTGCAGCTTCGGTAAAAGGCGCGATCGAAGGCGTTAGCGAAAAGAAACGTCAAGAACTTTCCCAAGCTCAAGAAGAAGTCAGACAGTTGCAGGAAAATATCGATCGCCAAGAAATAGAACTCGACGAAGAGATTAATTCGGCACTCGTCCATATCGAGTCAACCGAAACCGGAAGCGATAAAATCAAATCTGCGATCGCGTCAGCCGTTAAAACAATCCGAGACAGCGAAGAATTTGGTTTGATGCAAAAACGCTACGCTCAGCTTCAGGCGCAGCTATCCGTTCTCAAAGCCAATATCGAAGCACGTTATGGAGAAAATAACGGCGAGGACAAAACCCAACTCATCAACAAGTATCTAGAAGATGCCAAAAATTGGTATCGAGAAGCGCAAAAATGGGCGCAAACCGACGGCGAAAAAAGCTTGCTCCAACAAAGACAAGAAGAGTTCGAGCGCAAAGCTGGCGAAGCTGGTGGCGCATTAGCTCGAAAAGAGCGACAAGTCTTGCAGCTTCTCAAAGAGCTATGGATGTCAATGAGAGATTCTCATTCTAAAAGCAAAAATGATTCTTCTGTAGATAAAATTTCTCAACCTTAATTGGGTAATGCTGTTTGATTTCCAATTAACCACCAAGGAATCAATTCAATCGCATTTTGCACTTCTTCGCAACAACCGACGGGGAATTAATTCCCCGTCTCATATATAAAGTCTATTTCAATGGACTGCAACACTTATCTATTTATTATAAAAACAACAATTTAAATGTAATTATATTTGTTATGCTACTCAACGCTGGATGTCAAATTTCGTTTGATGCGATCGCGCCAACTCCTTTAATTTTAATGCTAAGACCTCGTAGCGGTTACGGTCAGTGGGTAGCGCGCGAAGAATATTTGTTAGAACCCCAGATTCAAATTATCGAATACACCGATAGTTATGGCAATTTGTGTCAGCGATTGATAGCGCCAGTAGGTTCATTGCAAGTGAAAATGAGCGTTTTGGTTGAAACTGCCGATACGATTGACGTTCAAAACAATGCGCCTTTCGTTCCCATTCAGGATTTACCCGAAACCGTCCTGCAATTTCTTTTGCCGAGTCGCTACTGTCAAAGCGATAGCATGGGAAATCTAGCCAACGAAATTGTGGCAAACTGTACGCCAGGATACGACCAAGTTGAGGCGATTCGTCGGTGGATTCAAACTAATATCGAGTATTCTTACGGTACGAGTAATGCTTCGACATCGGCGCAGGAAACTGCCGAAAGTCGCATCGGCGTTTGTCGCGATTTTGCTCATTTAGGCATTGCTTTGTGTCGCAGTTTAAATATTCCTGCGAGAATGGTCGTCGGTTATTTGTATCAGTTAGATCCAATGGACTTACACGCTTGGTTTGAAGCGTTTGTGGGCGATCGCTGGTATGTATTCGATGCTACTCAAAAAGAACCGCGCGGCAATCGAATCGCGATCGCTTATGGTCGCGATGCAGCCGATGTTGCTTTGGCAACGCAATTTGGCCCGCTTAATTTAACAGATATGAAAGTTTGGGTAGATGCCGCCTAAACAATTTTGAACTGGTAAAGACGCGATATATCGCGTCTCTACTTTGCACTTTATTGAACTTTTCAAACATGATTCCATCTTGGTTGGCGATCGGAGGCATTACTTTCCTCGTAGCTCTAGGAAGTAATATTATTAGACCCAAAGACGTAAAATGGTTTAAGCGGCTAGAACGACCTCGCTGGTTGACTTTTGAGTCGCTGATTCCGGTTATTTGGACGGTTGTTTTTATTTGTGGGGCTTGGTCGGCTTATATTATTTGGGAAAGCGATCCAGGCAGCGATCGCACTTGGCAGTTAATGATATTTTATTTGTTGGTAGAAGTTACCATCGTTATGTACACGCCAGTGATTCTCTGGACGCATAGTTTGATCGCAGGGACGATAATCGGCGGATTGGGGTTTATTTTCGGATTAATTCTCACAGTAATGGTCTGGCAAATTTCAGGATGGGCGGCTTTATTACTCGTGCCTTATTTATTATGGAGTCCGATAGGGACTTATGCGACTTGGGCGATCGCGCGTCTCAATCCTACAATTAGTCGGTAATTTTTTCAGGATTAAGCTCGTGTAATTCTTTAAACCAGTTTTTTAATGCCAAGGGATCGTCAACATCTATTTCTGTTGGATCGGGGGTACATATTACTAAAGCTTTGATTAAAGTAAAACACACTTTTGATTGCTCTTGATTAGGAATCTTCTGTTTTTTTACAATTTTTAGTATTTGTTTTTTACATGAATATTCAGCAAAGATAATGTCTAGCCAAACACCAAATTCGCCCCCAAGTTTGTCTCTTGTTTCTATAGCTTTATCAATTATATGTTGCGGATATTCAAAGGTTTGTGCATCAATCCAGGCAAATTCTATAATTAGTTCTTGAGGAATATATTTTTCTGCTAAATCAACTAGTATTAGTACGAGCGCACTTTTACGAAGCAATTAGCTAGGACGCGATCGCGGATGTAGCAAATGCTACAAGAACTTATAGCAAAACCTTTCAAGCTTGTCTTAAGATTGACGCAGCCTCTAATAATTGATGCCAAAATTAACTCTCGAAAATTACTCAGGAATCACATTTCTATGAAAACCAGAATTGCAATAGCTTGTCAGGGAGGAGGCGGTCAAGCTGCTTTTACGGCTGGGGCGCTGAAAGCTCTTTTTGAGAACAACATACAAGACAAGTTCGAGATTCTTAGTTTAAGTGGAACTTCAGGGGGAGCCATCTGTGCGGCTTTAACCTGGTATGCTCTCAAAAAAGGCGATAATCCAGTTTGGCAGCGATTAATGGATTTTTGGATGGATAACACTGCCCAAACTTACCAAGAGCGCGTATTTAACGATTTTGCCATTAAAACCTTGGAATTGGTCGGTAAGGGTATACTGCCACAGTTTAATATCAGTCCTTCCTCGCCGCAATTTACGCGCTGGCTGTCTTTTGCTACCTTGGGGTTGCGGAGTCGATTTACTAATTTTCAAGAATTGTTAGAAGCGCACATCGATTTCCAAGAATTAGCCGCTTGGGGAGTACAGCCAAACCCTCCAATTCTGCTGTTAGGTGCGTGTAATATTCTCACCGGAAAATTGTGGAAGTTTAACTCATCCAACGAACCCATTAAAGTCGAGCATATCCTAGCTTCTTGTGCGATTCCTAATATATTTGGAGCCGTTGAGATTGGCAAGGATGCTTATTGGGACGGGATCTTTTCAGACAATCCTCCCACCGATGAATTAATCAAACCTTACTATGTTGGCATCGAGAATATTCCCCAGGAAATTTGGGTGATTAAATTGAATCCAACGCGCCGAGAGACGATTCCAATTGAAGTAGATGATATTTTAGATCGCCGCAACGAACTCGAAGGGAATATTTCTTTATTTCAAAACCTAATCAATATCGAGACGATTAACGATCTTCTTTTGCAAGGTGCATTTAAAGATGAGTTTCTAGAACAGTTCTATTGCAAAGAACCGATCAAAATTCCCAAGTCTTTTGCTGAAAAAGAAGACAAACCCTACTATATTCCCTTTATAGAAATGTCCGAAGATTTGCAAAAGAGCCTTAATTATGAAAGTAAACTCGATCGCAACCCCGAAAATATCAAACGACTCATCGAAGATGGCGAAAAACAAGGGAAAAAGTTTTTAGAAGAAAGATTGGGTTAATTAACCTCAGTTCGGGTTAAGCAGATGGGGATAAAAGCCAGTTAAAGCGAAGACTAGGCTTCTTGGGCTGATGACAATAAGCAATTAATCCGCACAGAAG
>JALOOL010000481.1 GCA_025454425.1 Hydrococcus sp. Prado102
CTTTTACTAAAGATGGCGTTCCTTGGTTGGTTAAAACCCTAGAAAGCCTTCACGTAGCGTTTAGCGTTCATTTTGGCAAAGCAGATGTCTCTTGTCTCAAGCAATTACAAGCTCGTTAAAAAAGTTCAAAGTTCAAAAATTTAGGAGTAAATTTAATTCCGACTTTCGACTTCCGACTTCCGACTTTCCCTTTCCCCTAAAAAGGTCTGATGAATTAATTTAATGATTTTCATGCAATGAATACATAATGAGTTGGTAATTCTTGTCTTAATTCTTCAAAATTGAGGTAAGTAATGTTCGAGTAGAGAAAGCTGTTAGCGATCGCTGGTGGTTTTTGGTAGCTGAACGCGAGTTAATATCTAATTAAATATGCACAACTTGTTAGAAAACGCCATTTCCGCCAGCAAACGAGATAATTGGTCGCAAGTCGCTTATCATCTGCAAAACCTTGTCTCAACTAGCCATATTGAATTAAACGAAGAAGAAAATCAAAAAGCCATTGAGTTAACCCTAAAAGTTTTTATCAATGGAGATTTTCAACAAAAATGGGAAATTGCTAAAGTGTTTCCCAAACTTGGAAAAACTGCTATCTTGCCTTTAATCGAATTATTAGAAAGCGAAGAAGCCGAGTTAGAAACTCGTTGGTTTGTTTGTCGAATTTTGAGCGAATGTAACGATCCAACTTGCGCGATCGCCCTTGCTAATTTGTTGCGAAACGCAGAAGATGAAGAATTATCGATGATGGCATCCCAAGCACTCGCTAATCTTGGGATTTCTGCAATTGAAGCTTTGCGAGAGTTGCTACAAGCAGAAAATTCTCGATTATTGGCGGTACAAGCACTTTCTCAAATTCGACGCTTTGAAATTGTCGAGCCATTATTAGAGGTAGTCAACGATTCTTCTCCTGAAATTCGCACTATTGCTATTGAAGCATTAGGAAGCTTTCACGACGAGCGAATTTTAACAGTTTTAATAGCCGCTTTAAAAGATACTGCTCCCTCAGTGAGAAAAGAAGCTGCGATCGCTATCGGATTGAGAACTTTACAATGTAATCTTGTAGAACGACTCAAACCCTTACTATACGATTTAAATATAGAAGTATGCCAACAAGCCGCGATCGCGTTGGGAAGAATGAAAACTGACGCAGCGGCTGACGAATTGTTTAAAGTACTTCAATCGCCTCTTACACCTGTTGGGTTAAAACTAACACTCGTGCGATCGTTGAGTTGGATGGAAACCGCACTATCTTTAAATTATTTACAGGAAGGATTAATAGCACAAGAAGCGGAAGTTTGTCAAGAAATTATTACCGTTTTAGGACGCATAGAAGAATCGGGATTGAGGAAAAAAGCAACTCAAATTTTAATCGAATTTTTCTCCTTGCAATCGAAAATAGTTCGCCAAACTAACATCAAACAAGCTTTAGCAATGTCTCTTGGAGAACTCGGACAGCCAGAAGCGCTCGAACTATTACAGAGACTTGCAGAAGATGAAGATAAAATTGTTAAGTTACACGCGATCGCAGCCCTGAAGAAGTATTGTTCTGTTGTTTAAATAGGGATTGGGACTCTTTTTCAGTGACCAGTTACCAGTAGAGAGTAATTAGAGTTCTTTCTTGTTCCGTACTTTCGACTTTCGACTTACGTCCAAGGGACGGGCTACGCCAACGACTTTCGACTTTAATTAACTCTTGCTCCTTGAGGATCTAAAGCCAGAACACGCACGTCTGCAACGATACCTTCATTTTTCCACGCCTCTCGCATAGCTGAAGCAACCGAGGAAGCGCAATCGCGATCGCATAATGCTAGTAACGTCGGGCCAGCACCGCTAATGACCATCCCAAAAGCACCCGCAGATAAAGCCGCCAATTTAACCGTTTCATAACCGCGAATTAATCCTTGACGATAGGGTTGATGTAGCTTGTCTTCCATCGCCACGCGCAACCAATCTTCTCGTCCCGTTTCTAAACCCCTTAAAAGCAATCCCAGACGCGCTATATTAAAAATCGCATCGCTGCGGCTAATTTGAACGGGAAGAACCGATCGCGCCTCTTCAGTAGACAGTTCAAAATCGGGAATCGCTACCACAGGAATAATTTCATTTTTCCAAGGAATTTCGCAGATTTGCCAATTACCTGCTTCACCCGTAGATAAGCGACAGTTACCCAGCAAAGCAGGAACGACATTATCGGGATGTCCTTCCATTGCGATCGCGAGTTCCATCACTTCCTTTGTATCTAAAGGAGTTCCCGCAAGCTGATTTGCCCCTACTAATCCGCCTACAATCGCCGTCGCCGAACTCCCTAACCCCCTTGCCAAGGGTACGCCTAATTGAATCTCAATAGCCACGTTTGGGGGCTTTTTTCCCAAATGCTGATACAACTTGACAAAAGATTTATAAAGAAGGTTATTTTTATCCGTACTAACCCGATCTGCTTCCGTCCCTTTAACAGTAATCTTGACATCTTCGTCTGATGCTGAGAGCAAAGTAAAATGAAATTGGTTATAAAGCGTTAAAGCTGCACCAATACAGTCAAAACCAGGGCCGATATTAGCAGTTGTCGCAGGAACGGTAATAATTAGGCTATTAGTCATCGAAATTGGGGGAGTAGGGGATTGGGGAGTAGGGGATTGGTGACTGGTGACTGGGGATTGGGAAAAAGCAACGCAAGGGGATTGGGAGTAAAGGAGTATATTTACTTCTGCCTTGTGCCTTAAAACACTGATTACTGATTACTGATTACTGATTACTGAATAAAGTTCTCGTCCTTTGGCTGTTGCTAAATCGGCAACGCCAGCTTCGATTAAAGCGCGATCGCGAATTCGACAGGAATCGCACAATCCACAAGGTTCTTCTTCTCCTAAATAACACGACCAAGTATCTTGGATTGGAACGCCTAAACGCAATGCACGAAGCACAATCTCGACTTTTGAATCTTTTACTAAAGGAGCAATTAATTGAGGTGCTTTCCCTTCTATGCCGACTTTGGAAGAAAGATTGGCGAGTTTTTGATAGGCTTCTAGGTATTCGGGACGACAGTCGGGATAACCAGAATAGTCTACCGCATTAATGCCTAAATAAATTGCTGTAGCTTCTTTTGCTTCGGCTAGAGAAAGCGCGATCGCAATAAAAACAGTATTTCTTCCAGGAACGTATGTAATAGGGATGATATCGGGTTTGACTCCTGCTTGAGGCATAACAATTGACTCGTCAGTTAAAGCCGAACCGCCCCACTGGGATAAATTAACATCAACGGTATAGTGTTCTTTAATTCCTAAAGTTTTGGCGATTTTCGTAGCTGCTTGCAATTCTTTTTCGTGGCGCTGACCGTAGCGAAACGATAAAGCTATTACTTCGTATCCATCTGCGATCGCGATCGCTGCTGTTGTGGCGGAATCTAATCCTCCAGATAATAATACTACTGCTCTATAATTCAACACAAAACCTCTGTTCGCTTCATCATGAGAAGCCTAATTACAAAATATCTTACAACTACCCTACAAGTTTTTCTAGGCGCTTAAAAAGAGTGCAATTATCTTTTCTATCTGACGGGGTGACGAACTAGTTGAAAGCAAGCCGAGTAGGGATTTGAGGCAAATTATGATAAAAAAAGATCGGTCTAAATTTTGTTAGCTAGACCGAC
>JALOOL010000012.1 GCA_025454425.1 Hydrococcus sp. Prado102
CGGGTTTTTCTAAATTTCCAAAAATATTGAGTTCTCCGTCAACCGTCCCTTTTCCTTCCTTGTAGAACTGTTTGAGAGTAACTTCATTCGGTCTTACAACTGCCTTAAATTCTCCATTGGCGAGTTGTATATCTTCTGCTGCAATTTTTCCTTGGGGTAGGACGAAATTAGCGGTTCCATTTCCTCGAACATTTTGTAGAGAAGCGTGGGTATTACCAGCTAAATTGAAGGTTCCATCGAGGATTCCTGTAAACTGAGAGGGAAGGTTAGGTAAGATGCGATCGCTGTCTATTCCTTTCGCTCGTACAGTTGTAACCCAACGTCCGTTTGCTAAGGTTATATTGTTAGCCGTTACCGTACCATTTGCGATCGCAACATTAGCCGAACCCGTAGCACGAATGCTTTCTGGCGTGAAAGCATCAATCCCTCCAGCAACATTAAATATTCCATTCAAACGTCCCTGACGTACTTGCTGAGGTAGGGAAGGATTGAGACTGGCTAAATTAACGCCAGAGGCTCGTATATTTCCCTGCCAGCTTCGGTTAGCATATTGAAAGTTACTCGCGCTAACAGTTCCATCGCCAAGTTTAAAACTTGCTGCACCCGTTGCTTTAAGTTGTTCTGGATGTTCTAGGGTTCCTAAAAACTGTGCCCGACCCGACACTAATCCTGGATTAATCGGTAAAGTAGTTTGATAGAGACGCGCGATCGCACCCGCAGGAACATTTATTGCATCGATATCAAATTTAAATTCAGAATTTTGACTTCCGAGTTCAAAAAAACTTTCGACTTTCGACTTTCGACTTTCGACTTTTATTTTCCCCGTTCCCGTTAATTGTCCGCCAACGGTGGGTACTGCTTGAAATCGATTGACAACAAGATTAGACCCAATTAATTGTAACTGTGCGGTGCTACCAGGAAGAAAATCTACGCGATCGATGCGGGTTGTTTTGGTCGTAATACCATCAATCGATACTACTGGCGCAGCTAATGGTTGTCCGGGTTGAGGAATCGAACCCGTTACCTGTATATCGGCTTTAAGTTCTCCTATAATCGGTACGGGCGGTTTTTTGAGTTTTAATGCCTCAATAACTTGTTGTACCCGAATGGGTTCCGTTTTTGCTTTTAAATTGTAGCCTTTTTGTAAATCGACAATTCCATTCGCGATCGCAGGTATCGATCCAAAACGCGACGTAACGTTTTCTAAGTAGATTTCCGTTTCTCGGAAGCGTAATATCCCATTGCTTTGTGCGAACGATCGCGTTAAGGTTGGCAAACGTGCCGTTACAGTATCTAAAGTAGCAATTCCTTGAAGGCGAGCAATTTGTTGAGGTCTAATTCTAACTTCTAAGTTTGCACCGATTGTCCCAGCTTGTAAAGCGAAAGGGAGAGGAAGTAAATTACCCACATCGGTTGCTTGTATCTCATTTCCTCGCAAGACGAGATTAATCGCTTCTGTTTTAAGCATCCCCGTCCCTGAGACTTCAATATCGCCGCCATTCGCTAATTCGCCAGATAAATCGAACCCAATAATTTTTCCTTTATCGAAAAAATCTGCCTTTCCAGAATCGATGAATACTTTGACGGGGGATTGTAGGTTGCCTGTTTGCGATCGCGCTCTTAAAATAACATCTGCATCTTGCAATCGTAGCGTCTCTAAATTAACTTTAAAACGCTTTTTCCGATTTCCTGACGAGTCAAACTCGGTTAACAGCCATCTTCTATTTTTTCCCTGCTCTAAATATACATCGGGTTGAATTGCAGTAACGTCTAGTTGCAGTTCTCCTGAAGTTAACCACGCAAAAGGATTAAAACCAACCTCTACAGCAGCGACGGAAACTTTAGCGGGATCTGTCGGAGTGGCTAAAATTTCAGTTTCACCAAAACGCGCCCCTGTCAAGGAAAATCGTTGCAACGATCCCATTTTTACGGGACGATTAAGAAGATCGATTAATTCGGTTTCAATTAACGGAACTAGTCGATTTTGGACAAAAAACCATCCATAGACAAGTCCGCCGCCGAGACTTACCAGTAAAAGACTTCCTCCCCAGCGCAAAAAATGTCCTCTCCATTTTGGCTTTCTTGGCGGTTTGGAATCTGGCTGATGAGACGTATTAACTTCCGGTTGATTGTTTTTTTTACCGGATTTGTCTCTATCTATCATCATGGGCGGTGTTTTTACACTCCTTCTATCTAGCTTGTCAGCCGACAATTATGTGTCTTCCAATTATAAAGAGCGAAAAGTTATCTTTATAGTTTCGTCCCAAAGTTAGAGTACTTATATGAACTTTTCTTGACAAGTTAGGATAGAAGCGATTGCAAATAAGAATAGGCATAGATAAACATCAATGACATTAACAGAGCAAATTCTTTCTCAACTTCCTGGCGACGTACTCGGACGATTGCGGAGTGTCGATAAATTATGGCAAGAACTTCGTAGCGATACTGTGTCCGTTCCTTGTGTCATTGATGAGAGTCAAAACTCGTTAGGAAATACCGACTGGGATGTTATTATTTGCGGCGGTACGTTAGGAATTCTTTTGGGTGCAGCTTTACAAAAACGCGGTTGGCGAGTTGCTTTAATCGAACGAGGAATCCTGCGCGGTAGAGATCAAGAATGGAATATTTCTCGTCAAGAATTACAAGTTTTTATAGACTTTGAACTACTTTCTGAGTCAGAATTAGAAATCGCGATCGCAACAGAATACAATCCCGCCCGCGTTAGCTTTTTTCAAGGTCATGAAGTTTGGGTAAAAGATGTCCTCAACATCGGCATCGATCCCATATTTTTATTAGAAACGCTTAAATCAAAATTTTTAGAAGCTGGCGGACTTTTATTAGAAAAAACGCCATTCGATTCAGCAACCGTTCATCCCGACGGGGTGTTAATTAAAGCTGGAGAAAATAGCTTAAAAACTCGTTTACTCATCGACGCAATGGGTCATTTTTCTCCCATTGCCAAACAAGCTAGAAAAGGAGAAAAACCTACTGGTGTTTGTTTGGTTGTCGGTAGCTGTGCCAAAGGTTATCCCCATAATGAAACAGGCGATTTAATTGCTTCCTTTACGCCAATTCTCAATCAATGTCAGTATTTTTGGGAAGCATTTCCAGCGAGAGATGGAAGGACAACTTATTTATTTACTTATGTCGATACTCATCGCGATCGCTTCAGTTTAGAATTTTTCATGGAAGAGTATTTGCGTTTGTTACCTGAATATCAAAATGTCGAACTAAACCAATTAAACTTCGAGCGTTTTCTGTTTGGTTTCTTTCCTTCTTATCTAAAAAGTCCCCTTCATTTACCTTGGAATCGAATGCTAGCTGTTGGCGATAGTGCTGGCGGTCAATCTCCCGTTAGTTTTGGTGGATTTGGTGCAATGGTAAGACATCTCAATCGTTTGACAGTTGGGATTGAAGAAGCTTTACAAAATAATCTTTTAGATCGTAAATCTTTATCGCTATTACAACCTTATCAACCCAATATTTCTGTAACTTGGCTTTTTCAAAAAACGATGAGCGTTGGGATAGATAAAAAAGCCTCGCCCAATCAAATAAACAACCTTATGAGTAGTGTTTTTCAAGTTATGGATAAATTAGGCGATCGTGTTCTCAAACCATTTCTTCAAGATGTCATACAATTTTCGCCCTTAGCTAAAACCTTACCCCTAGTTAATCCTAAGTTAGTTTTACCATTGCTTCCTCAAATTGGTATAGCTCCCTTATTAGATTGGAGTATTCATTATTTTAATCTAGCACTTTATAGCAGTTTATATCCTCTTGGAAAATCGCTACAACCTCTCATAAAAAATTTACCTTCTGTGCCACAATATTATTATCATCGGTGGTTAGACACTTGGAAATATGGGTCGGGTAGCGATTATCATCAATAATTAAATTAAAAAAATCTAACAAAGAACAGTAGGGTGAGCATTGCTTGCGATAAGCTACGAATAAAACTTATAATATTTTTAGCAATACCCACCATTTTCTATTTAATTAAGCTCAGCATTATATGATATTAGTGTTGGGTTTCGTTCCTCAACCCAACCTACAAATAATTGTGTCTATTTAATTAAACTAACTATGAAATTTTCAATAGAAAGACAAAACTTTCATCGAGAAATTAATCGAGTAGATTCTCAAATCGATTTAGCAAAAGCGTCATTATTTTTAGCACAAGAAGAATATCCAGAACTCGACCCACAAGAATATATAAACATACTCGATCGCATGGCGGAAGAAGTGCAAAAACGCTTAACGCGATCGCCCTATCCTCTTACAACAATAAAAACTATAAACCAATATCTTTTTGAAGAATTAGGCTTTCTGGGAAACACTGACGATTACTACGATCCTCGCAATAGTTTTCTCAATGATGTTATCGATCGCAAGACAGGAATTCCTATTACTTTATCCGTCGTTTATTTAGAAATAGCCAAACGCATTAGTTTCCCAATGGTAGGAATTGGAATGCCAGGACATTTCTTGATTCGTCCAAATTTTGAAGGATCTGGAATTTTTGTTGATGTTTTTAATCGAGGCGAAATACTTTTTGAACAAGATTGCGAGGAAAGACTCAGACAAGTATACCAACAACCCGTAAAGTTAGAAGCTCATTTTCTTGCGCCAGTAAGCAATAAACAAATTTTAGCAAGAATGCTTGCTAACCTAAAATTTATCTATCTCAATCGACAAGAATTACTAAAAGCGATCGCAGTAGTCGAACGAATTTTATTACTCGTTCCCGATAATCATCGAGAATTGCGAGATAAAGGTCTTCTCTACTATCAATTAGGCGAATGGCAACAAGCTTCTATGGATTTAAATTTGTATTTAACTAGATTTCCCGATGCTGAAGATGTCACTACCATTCGCAATTTATTAGAGAAAATTAAACCGTTTATATAAGCTAAACAAAGCTTAAGCGATTCCGCATTCAAATTATTTATATTAATTCTTAAAATTAGGTGAACCACACCTACTTTTTTCTTATTTCTTGTTGCCTATTCCCTAATTATCAATCGCGAAGCGTCAAAATCTCTACGCCATCCTCAGTAACTGCAATGGTATGCTCAAATTGTGCCGAAAGCTTGCCATCTTTTGTTATAGCAGTCCAACCATCTTCTAAAACGACAGCTTCCCAAGTTCCCTCATTAATCATTGGTTCGATGGTAAATACCATCCCAGGACGCAAGCGTTTTCCTTTTCCTCGCGTCCCGTAATGGGGAATTTGTGGTGCAGTATGGAAGACGGTACTAACCCCGTGTCCGACAAAATCTCGCACTACTGAAAAACCCTGAGATTCGGCATATTCCTGAATAGCCGCACCGATATCGCCAATCTTAGCATCGGGATTGACAGCAGCAATTCCTCGCTTGAGACATTCTTCGGTCACTTCAACGAGTTTTTTAGCAACAGGAGAAGGCGTTCCCACAAAAAAGGTTCTAGAAGTATCCCCATGATATCCCTCTAAAATCGGGGTTACATCGATGTTAATAATATCGCCTTCTTTCAAAATCTGCTTGGGGCTAGGTATGCCATGACAAATCACTTCATTAACGCTAGTACAAATCGACCTAGGAAAGTCAATTTTAGCTCCGCGATAGCCTAAAGGCGCGCTTTTAGCGCCATGTTCCTGCGTCCAGCGTTCGGCTTTGTCGTTGAGTTCTTGGGTACTAATTCCAGGTTGTACCATCGGTGCTAAATAGTCTAACAGTTGGGCGGCTAAACGTCCCGCACGACGCATTTTTTCGATTTCTCTTTTTGATAGCAGAGTGATTGTTTCGCTTCCCATTCTTCGTTTCGTGTATTAGTTGATTGACTAGATAGAAATTTTCTCGATTGTATTGTCAGCAGCATCCAATCTTAATGTGGTGAGACGATTTTAACAAATCGCGATCGCTTATTATCTCGATTTAAAATCTTCAATTTAGGCAAGGTTTTCCCACTTTATCAAGCCTAATCCCAAATATACCGTTTTATAAAAAAAAAGGCGTTCCCAAGTTAACAATCTTGGAACGCGCTTAGGTGAGGAGTAAACGTTAAGTCGTTACTCTCTTTTAATTCTCGCTTTTTGGCTTTCATTGGTATGCGATCGCGATCGCATCGAGCTTGCGATCGCGATTGCACACAGACAAGACAAGATTGATGCGATCTGTTGATACACTTCGTTTGGCATACCGAAATAATGCTAAGATTGAGACAGGATTATTTTCGGCTATGTAGTTTGTCGATCTCAATTGGCAGATATTCTCTCCGAAGCTAACTCTCTACAAAATTTCAAGTCTGGAGATGTTCAATGTCTATCTATGTCGGCAACCTATCTTATGAGGTTACATCAGATGAACTCACGCAAGTTTTTGCTGAGTATGGCACGGTCAATCGCGTTCAAATGCCTACAGATAGAGAAACAGGTCGAGTACGAGGATTTGCCTTCGTAGAGATGGGAACAGAAGCCGAAGAAGCTGCTGCAATTGAAGCCCTTGATGGGGCACAATGGATGGGTCGCAACATGAAAGTTAGCAAAGCTAGACCTCAAGAAAAAAGGAACTCTCCTCGACGTTACTAAACATCAAAGTTCAGAATTTTACTCGAAACTTTTGAAGCCGAATAAGAAAATTGCACTTCAATAGTTGATGGCTGTTGGATCTATTTTCCCATTCAGATCGAAATAAGCCAATTTCCAAGCTAGGAGACAGGATGAATATTAAAGAACTCTTAAGTCGATATGCAGCAGGACAAAGAGATTTTAGAAATTTAAATTTAATTGCGGCAAATCTGAGAAATATGAATCTCAGCGGTTCGGATTTGAGCGGTTCGGATCTCAGGGGTGCTAACCTAACAAATACAAATTTAAGCAATACCAATCTCGCGAATGCAAGCTTGCAGGGCGCAAATTTAACCGAAGTTAACTTGGCAAAGGCAAATCTAAGCGATGTGGATTTAAGCAATGCCAATCTAAGCCATGCTAACCTGATAAAAACAAATTTGAGCCATACAAATCTTACTAAGGCAACCTTGCAAGGTGCAAATTTAACCGAAGTTAATTTAACGCAAGCAAATCTAAGCGAAGTAGATCTAAGCAATACTAATCTGAGCCATGCTAACCTGCATGAAGCAATCATGCCAGAAAAAACAAACTCGGATTTGCTTTTTCAATAAGTTTTCGTAGCAATCGCGCGATAACCCAGGACAATTAGTAACAAAGGAGATAGAATGACCCAAGTGATTCTTGGCGAGACAGAAGGAATTGAGTCCGCATTGCGTCGGTTTAAAAGGCAAGTGACAAAAGCTGGTATTTTTCCAGATATGAAGAAGCATCGTCACTTTGAAACGCCAATTGAAAAACGCAAGCGTAAAGAACTTGCCAAGCACAAACAGCGTAAAAGACAGAAGCGTTATTGATTAACATTGCCTAATACATAGGCGAGCAAAAATAAAATTAAAATTTCCGTAGAATGAGTAATTCTTAAAATAGCCTGCGGATAACAGTAATAAAGACGCGATAGATCTATCGCGTCTTTACTAGTTAATTATGCTTTAAAAGATAATAAAAATCAATTTAAACTTTTATTTTTCAAAATTATTTCAGCCGCTTGCCAAGTCAATTTGGGTAACGATAAAAAAACAGTTTTTAAGGGATTTTTAACAATAAGTAAGTAGGTGGGCAAAGATCGAGTTAAAATCCCCGTAGGGTGGGTAATGCTTACGATAACCAATGGATAAAAATTACCAAATTTTTGGCATTGCCCACCATTCTATGATTTATTACGCCCACCTACTTATATAGCGATCGCATACTAAAAAATTAAGATTTAACCCTTAGATTGAAACGACAACCCACACTGTCCGTAATGACACAACAAGCGATCGCATAAAACCAATGCAACCATCGCTTCTACCATCGGTACTGCCCTCGATAAGACGCAGGGATCGTGCCTTCCTTTAGCAGCAAGCGTCGTTTCGTCGCCAGTATTCGTAACGGTACGCTGTTCCTTACCTATGGTCGCTGTGGGCTTAAAAGCGACTCTAATTACAATATTTTCCCCATTGCTAATTCCTCCCTGTACGCCGCCCGAACGGTTCGTCACCGTGCGAATTTCGCCTTTCTCATCAATATAATATTCGTCATTGTGTTCGCTTCCAGTCAGCAAAGTTCCGGCAAATCCCGAACCGATTTCAAACCCTTTACTAGCGGGTAAGGACATAACCCCTTTTGCCAATTCCGCTTCCAACTTATCGAAAACGGGATCGCCTAACCCTTTGGGAACCTTACGAGCGACACATTCGACAACACCGCCAATAGAGTCTTTTTCTCGCCGAATTTGGTCGATCAGATCGATCATGCGTTCGGCGCATTCTGTATCGGGACAGCGAACGATATTACTTTCGACTTGTTCTAGAGTAACCGTGTTAGGATCGACGATCGCCTCTAAATCTTTAATCCGCTTGACATAACTGACGATCTCGACTCCCGCTGCTTGGTGAAGAATTTTTTTGGCGATCGCACCTGCTGCAACCCGTCCGATCGTTTCCCTAGCAGAAGAACGTCCGCCACCTTGCCAGTTGCGGATGCCGTATTTAGCATCATATGTTGCATCGGCGTGAGAAGGACGGTATTTAACCGACATTTCATCGTAATCCTGAGAACGGGCATCTTGATTGCGCACCAAAATCGCGATCGACGTTCCTAGCGTTTTCCCGTCAAATACGCCCGAAAGAATCTCGCAAATATCGCTTTCGCGACGGGGCGTAACGATTTTACTTTGTCCCGGTCGTCTGCGTTCTAACTCTTTCTGAATCTCTGCTTCCGAAATTTCTAATTGTGGGGGACAACCGTCGATAACCACGCCAATCCCGCCGCCGTGCGATTCTCCAAAAGTTGTAACTCGAAATAGATGCCCGAATGTATTCCCCATAATTTCCCTGCGATCGCTCAGTGTTATTTTAACCTGAGTTCCGACGCTTGGTTCTGAACTTTTTATGGTAATTTAGCTAAAAATTCTTCAGTTAATTTTGCAAAGGCTTTTGCCCCACTCGAACCGGGCATTCCAATCACAACTGGCATAAACATATCGACTGCTTTTGCGACATTAACATCCATTGGGATCGAATTTTGGAATAAATGATGGGGTTCAAAATCTTCTCTAACTCGCTTCATAACTTGTTGGTAGTAGCGACTTAATAAACCCCCTCCCGAAAGAATAAAAACCACTCCTAATAGATGAATATTGAGATCGTCTCTAGATTGATGGCTTTCTTTTAGTTTAGCAATTCGTCTTTCTAATAATTGCATTCCCACAATTGATAAAGGTTCTGGTCTAGCAGGAAGCAAATAGTAATCGCTAGCAGCAATCCCGCTACGAGTTAATAAGTTATACCCTGGGGCGCAGTCCATAATGATGAAATCATACTTATCTCTCACGGGGTCTAAGATATCTTGAATGAGAATTCGCTCAAAGTAATTCCAAACTTTCTCAAAATCTGTTGCATTTTGTTCTATTGCTTGTTTGTGCAACATTTCCGAAACTAGATATTCGTCGTAAAGCTCGATATCTCCCGGCAATAATTCAAGTCCTTCAACATTGCAAACAGAAGGACAAACTAAATCGTGAATGGTTAACTTATTGTAGGGATTGGGTTGAATAATCGAGTCGAGTAAATAAGTCAGCGTTTTTCTTTTTTTTCGCGTCTTTGCAAAGTCATGAGGGGACATTAAACTCAAAGTTGCGCTGATCTGTGCGTCTAAATCGAGGACGAGAACTCGTTTTCCGTGGTTTTTAGCAAGACAGGTGGCTAAGTTTACAGTGAGCGTCGTTTTACCAACACCGCCTTTCATATTAACAGTACTAATAACTATTCCCATCGATAAAATTCCTGTTTTTCCGATAAATCGCTTAGCTTTGGCGCTATGTTAGTTTATCAGAATCGTTCTTCTCAAATCTGTTCCAGATCGAGGAGAGATAGAGAATTAAAATTCAAAAGCTTCGGTTCGCTTAATAAATAACGGAAGATGGAGGAATCGAACCCCTACAACATCGCTGCCATCCCCTGCGGTTCAAGCGCAGTTGCTCTCCACTGAGCGGCATCTTCCAAACAAACGGAAAGTGGAGGAATCGAACCCCTGAGTATTACCTCACCCTAGTTTTCGAGGCTAGTTGCCAACCGTTCGGCAGCACTTTCCAAAAGCCTCTTGTCCGGGAGTCGAACCCGGCGTTCCATCCTTCGGAAAGATAGACCTGCATCCGGCAGACAAGAGTTATAAATGAGTCCACCAGGGAGGTACTGCCCCTCCTTTAACACAGTTATCGGCTGTGCGCGTCACTATTTTCGCCTCTAGTGGATTAACGGAAGATGGAGGAGTCGAACCCCTACGATATTATTACCGTACCCTACGCTTCCAACGCAGTTGCTTTCCCACAAGCAGCATCTTCCAAGGGGTGTCTGACGGGACTCGAACCCGCTATTGACCAGCTTCACAGGCTGGTGTCACGACCACTTTGACTTCAGACACCGAAAAATAAATTTGGTGGATACTGGTCGGACTCGAACCGACATCTTTCTATTTGCAAGATAGACGCTTTGCCAGTTAAGCTACAGACCCATGTTTTACAAAATCGAGTAAAAATATAAACTTATGGAAGAACTTATAGATTGCTTAGAAGAATTTGGTTTTTACGAGTATGAAGATCCAAACGCGATCGCGCGATTTCTAACACCGCAACTCCATGAAACGATTCAACAAAGTTTATTTGTCAAAGACCAAGATAAACCAAAAACTCTTGAAAGTTTTTATTCTGAATATTTTTAGCAATTGGCATACACCTCCTTTTTGATTAAATTAAATTTAACGAGAATGGTTGGACTCGAACCAACATAAGTCAATTTAGAAGATTGATGCCTTATCCATTAGGCGACACTCTCAAGTCATTGCAATTATTAATGACAATTAACGATTGGTTGCTTTTTTGGGCGCACGCCATGCGCCCCTACCGATTGAAATAATTCGTCATTTTTATGCGTTAATTACGAATTATTTGGTCACTGTTCACTGGTCACTGATAACTGATAAAGTAGCCCTGACAGGAGTTGAACCTGCAACTACCTCTTTGTAGGAGAGGCGCTCTACCGTTGAACTACAGGGCTATCAGAGCGAGTGATGGGACTTGAACCCATGCGCTGAGTGTGGCGCACTCAGATGCTAGCCAACTACATCACACCCGCAAAAGAGCGATCGACGAGACTCGAACTCGTGACCCCTGGTTGGAAGCCAGAGATGTTAGCCACTACACCACGATCGCATACCAGAGCTAGTGACAGGCATTGAACCTGCAACCCATCGCTTACAAGGCGATCGCTCTTCCAATTGAGCTACACCAGCATAAAATTAATTCGTAATTAGGAATCAAGCTATGAATTTTGGTGGCGGAGGTGAGAGTTGCACTCACCGATTTACAGCTTATGAGACTGTTGAGCCACTCTTGCTCCATCTCCGCATACCCCTGACTGGAGTCGAACCAGCAACTACCAAATTTTAAGTTTGGCACCTCTTCCAATTGGGTTACAGGGGCATAATGGGCTGTATAGGATTTGAACCTATGCTCTTCCGCTTAAGAGGCGGCTGCCTTACCGCTTAGCTAACAGCCCGACATGGGTCGCCTGGGGGTTGAACCCAGATAGTCCTGCTTAAAAGGCAGTTGCATATCCGCTCTGCCAACGACCCATTAATACCCCTGACTGGACTCGAACCTTCACTCTTCAGTTTCGTAGACTGATGTGTTATCCAGTTACACCACGCGATCTGGCGGAGAGGACAGGATTTGAACCTGCAATGGGTATTAAACCATGCTCCCTTAGCAGAGGAGTGCTTTCACCAATTCAGCCACCTCTCCATCATGGGTCGGGCAGGATTTGCACCTGCAACGCATCAATGCGGCTGTTTTACAGACAGTTGCCCACGCTACATAGGCGAGCCAACCCACAAAAGTAGCCCCAACGGGAGTCGAACCCGTGTTCTCCGATAGAAAGTCGGATGTCCTTGGCCTCTAGACGATGGGGCCACGCCAAAATAATTCGTAATTTGTAATTCGTAATTATTTTGAGAACGCAGAGACTAGGATTTGAACCTAGAACATCGATTTTGGAGATCGAGATGTTGCCGTTACACCATCCCTGCATTTGGTTGCAGTGGTGGGAATTGCACCCACATCTCCTCGGTTATGAGCCGAGTACCTTAGCTATTAGGTGACACTGCAATGCCTGAGAGTCCAGGAGGGGAATCGAACCCCTGCTAATCGATTTTGCAGATCGATGCCTTCCCACTTGGCGACCCGGACATTTAGAAGCCTCGACGGGAGTTGCACCCGCTTCTGTTCGATCGAGAATCAAAGCGACTTATCTAGTCGTCCACAAGGCTACATCAGGCGGGGATGACGAGACTCGAACTCGCGACCTTTCGCTGGACAGGCGATTGCTCTCAACCAACTGAGCTACATCCCCAAATGTGGCAATTAATATTCAGTTTTCAAGGTTCGGTAGGTTTTACGCTTTCTGCGGCATCGCTTTGTAGTTCTGCTGTAGTGCTGCGTATGAATATAATATTACACACATGCTACAAGCGTGTCAAGAGCATACTACAATTTTTTTTTTCGATCGCGCTTTTAGTTGTTTCTATGACCTTCTCTGTAAGGAACTGAAACGAAATATCGCTTTTTGCAATCGTTTCCCTGTAGTCATGACTACCTTGTTCGCCAGCTATTATGTCTAGACTGATAGAAGATTGCAAATCGTTAAGATTTGTTAATAATTAATAAAGCTTAGTTGGAATTAATATTTAGTCGATGAATACTACAGAAAAAAAGCCTCAAGTTGTGATTATTGGTGGGGGTTTTGGGGGACTCTATACCGCTAAAGCCCTGAAAAACGCGCCCGTAGAAGTTAAATTAATCGATAAGCGCAATTTCCATCTATTTCAGCCACTTCTTTATCAAGTTGCCACTGGCAGCCTTTCCCCGGCAGAGATTGCGTCTCCCCTTCGTCTTGTATTACGTCACCACAAAAACACTCAAGTAATTTTAGATGAAGCAGTTGATATTGACCCTGCCAACAAACGAGTCATTCTGCACGACCATGAACCCATCGATTACGATTTTCTAATTATTGCTACAGGAGTTAGCCATCATTACTTCGGAAACGACCAATGGCAATTTGACGCTCCTGGACTAAAAACAATCGAAGATGCGATCGAAATTCGCCGTCGCATCTTTATGGCATTTGAAGCTGCCGAAAAAGAAACCGATCCTCAAAAACGCGAAGCTTGGTTGACATTTGCGATTGTAGGAGCCGGGCCGACTGGAGTAGAATTAGCAGGCGCGATCGCAGAAATCGCCGACCGCTCTTTGATGGGAGATTTTCGCAATATCGATCCGAGCGATGCCAAAATCTTATTAATCGAAGGAATGGATCGCGTCCTTCCTCCTTATAAACCTGAATTATCTGCTAGTGCAGCAAAAGCTTTAACCAAGTTTGGCGTGACGGTACTAACGAAAACAATGGTGACAGATATTACAGATACTACTGTCACCGTGCGTCAGGGCGAAGAGATCGAGCAAATCCCCACACGTACCGTTCTTTGGGCGGCTGGCGTAAAAGCCTCTAAAATGGGGCAAATTGTCGCCAAAGCTACGGGAGCGAAATTAGATCGCGTCGGACGAGTTATAGTAGAACCCGATTTGAGCGTGCCTGGAGATCCCAATATCTTTGTCATTGGCGATTTAGCTAATTTTTCCCATCAAGGAGAGCAACCGCTACCAGGAATTGCACCCGTCGCCATGCAAGAAGGACAGTACCTTGCTAAAGCAATTCAAAAGCGATTAAAAGGTCAACCCGTCGAACCTTTTGAATATGAATCTGCGGGTAGCTTAGCGGTAATCGGACACCAGGAAGCTGTTGTAGATTTAGGATTTGTGCGACTTTCTGGATTTATTGCTTGGATTATCTGGGTAGTAGCGCATATTTATTATTTGATTGAATTTGATAATAAATTAGTCGTCATGGTTCAATGGGCTTGGCATTATGTAACCAGAGGTCGCGGCGCTCGTTTGATTACGGGAGAAGGCACGTTAGGTAAGGATGAAAAAGTTGTGACGATGAGGCAGGAAATCGCAACTAGGTAAAATTAATAAATTGCGAAAAGTCTGAATGTATCCGATTTGCGTCTTAATAAGCGATCGCCTCTAAGGTTCTTGAAGCATATCTTGAAAATTGTTAGTCACTTGGCGATAGACTAAAATCGCTAACTGCGCTCCGAAAATCGGGCCGAGCCAGTATAACCAATGATATTGCCAGAGATTGCCTACCACAGCAGGGCCGAGCGATCGCGCGGGATTCATGCTCGCCCCCGTAATCGGCCCCATAAAGGCAGCTTCTAAGCCAACTGTCAGACCGATGGCCATCCCTGCAAAACCGACGCAAGCCCGTTTATCTAATCCAGAACCCAGAATAACTAGCATCAAAATAAACGTCAATACCGTTTCTATAACCAGCGATTGCCACCAATTGCCATTCAATGGCAGAGTTGCTCCTAGTTGAGCGACGCGACCAAGAGATATCAAAAGCAACGCAGAAGCGGCTATTGCTCCGGTAGATTGAGCGATGATGTAAGGAATTACCTGTCGGCGAGGAAAAAAGCCGCCCGTCCAGAAAGCTAGCGTAACGGCGGGATTCATATGCGCTCCGCTAATATGCCCTAACGCATAAATTAAGGCAGCCACTACCGCTCCAAAGACAAAACTCACGCCAAGATGAGTTACTGCACCTTCACTGATGCTATTGACCATTACGGCTCCCGTTCCGGCAAAAACCAGGACAAAAGTACCAAGCGCCTCGGCGATGATTTCTTTACGACACGAATAAATTAAACTTTTTAGCTTTTCGGACTGGCTCCTTTTGGGTCGAATCAGAGCCGACTGTCTGCGCGCAGTTTCCATCAATTTACCTCCATATTCGGTTTTTTTCCGGTAATTAGCAGCATCCTTCTGAATCGCAGCAGGCACTATTATCGTTCTTGATGGTGACGCGATACTCTAAGCCTTTGGTTTCGCGGGGATGGCGCGTGACAGTGCGCGAGCAGTCAAACGGTTGCGCTTGTTCTAAGGGAATTTCCTCTTGAGGCAAAATCGGCAAGATATCTTGAGTGTAGGGACTATTGGGATTGGTGTATATATTGAAAGTCTTGTCGCATACCGCCATTCGCTGACCTCTATAAAGCGTATGTCCATCGTCGTCTTGCACGGCTTTCCACGGCCCTTTATAGACGACCGATTGGTTGCGCTCCCAACAAGGCCCTGCTTTTCCTTTAAATGCACGTACCGTCATCGAGCGAAATTCAATACCATCGAGAACTTGCCAGGATTGCTCTTGTCGTACTAAGATTTCAACTCCATGAAAGCCAGCCTGCTCGAACATTTCTAAAAAGCTATCTTCGCGAAATGCCCCAGCAATACACCCACTCCAAAGTTCTGGGTCGTTGATGATGGTTGGCGTGGGGTCTTCATCGCAGACGATATCAGAAATAATTGCTCGACCGCCGCGCTTGAGGACGCGATAAATTTCCTTAAATAGTTGTTGTTTGTCTTCGGGCCGTACTAAATTTAGCACGCAGTTGGACACGACCACATCTACGCTGTCATCAGCAATGAGAGGTTCTTCCTGTTTCAGGCGCGTACATTCAGTTTCTAGGACGGCTAAGTCCTCTACCGTGGAGATTGGATGCGCGCTCAGCCATTGTTGCACTCGTTCGAGATTTAAGCGCAGATCTTGAATTTTGCCCTTGACGAAAGCCACGTTACTATAACCCAATTTAGTCGCCATTTCGTCTAGATATTTACGAGACAGCGCCAGCATTTCATCATTAAAGTCCACGCCAATTACTCGACCTGCGGCTCCCACTTTTTGCGCTAAGATATAGCAATTTTTTCCGGCTCCCGAACCGAGGTCAACAACGGTTTCCCCCGCTCTAACGTAACGGGTAGGGTCGCCACAACCATAATCTTTATCTACGATTTCTGTTGGCAGTTTTTCAAGATAATCGGACTCGTAATTACTCGGACAGCATAGAGATGCTTCGGCTTGTTTGGCCCCGGCTTCATAACGCAACCTAACGGCTTGTTCGACATCATAACCAATACTTTGAGATTGGGACGCAGCGCTTTGTTCGTTAGAAATGGTCGTAGACATCGACTTACTTCCTTACTAAAATTACATTTCTTGGTTTTCAGAATGACAGGATGCAACAGCCAATGTTAATCCCTTTATCTTGCTGATAAGCTACGCCCGCTGCAATTTTATATCGGATTGCTTTGCCATCTCGTTCGCTTACGACAAGTTTTTCTTGGCGCAAAATTTTTAGGTGGTGCGAGAGAAGGCTTTGCTCTATATTCAATAAAGCATTAAGTTCTCCGACTCGTTTGGGTTCTTCGAGTAAGATTCTCAAAATCGCAAGGCGGGTAGGGTCGGCTAAAACTTTTAACCGACGAGCGCAGAATGACTCAGTGGATGTGTTGATTTCGGCGGCTGGCATCCATCAAACTTGAATTTCTATTCATATGAAGGTTAATTCATTCGATCGAATCTCGGAACAACACGATCGCACATCAATACATCTTTTTGTAGAAGTTAACGAAACACAAGTTTTCTTTGTAAATTAAAATAGCAATCGGATAAATTTTAGCTCGCGATCGCGCATCTATCTTAAGAGATAGATTAAGCAGCTTAACTAATCCTAGAAGAATAACAATTCATTGTTACTATTGACTACTTTATGAATTTGTTAACTCTATTCCATTAGTTAGAGCAGAAAACATTTTTGTTTTTTTAACATAAAAGACTAGAAGCTAAAACTCTTATTGCTTTCAACATTCTGTAAAAAGAGTTTAAAAAACTTCTCGGTGAATATTTTTTAGTTTTTTCCTTTTTTATGTTGTCTATAGATGAAATCAAAACACTAGTAGAACAACCTCAAGGATTGTGTGTTTCGCTTTATATGCCTGCGGTTCGGCTTGGCAGCCAGACACAGCAAAATCCAATTCGATTCAAAAATTTGATTAAACAAGCAGAAGCTCGACTTCAAGAACACGAATTGCGTCCCACTAACGCTTTAAAACTTTTGCAACCAGCTTTAGATCTTGACAAAGAAGACTTTTGGCAACATCAAGACGAGGGCTTGGCAATTTTTGTAGCTGAAGGTTTTTTTCGCTATTATTGCCTGCCATTAAAGTTTGAAGAGTTAGTAGTTGTTAGCGATCGCTTTCATCTCAAACCGCTTCTGCCTTTGCTAACAGGAGACGGCAAGTTTTATTTATTAGCTTTAAGCCAAAAGCAAGTCAGACTGTTTGAAGGTTCTCGCTACAGCATTCGAGAAATACAACTAGATAAAGATAAAATTCCTCAATCTCTCGATGCTGCTCTCAATTATGACGAGCCAGAAAATAGCCTGCAAAATCGCATCGGTACTTCTCAAGGCGGTACTAGCAATTCCTTCGTACAACCAGGCTCGTTTCACGGACATGGTAGCCCCGATACCGATGACAACCGACGCAATATGTTGCAATTTTTTTTTCAAATCGATCGCGGTATACAAGACTATTTTCGAGATAAAAACGCTCCTTTAATTTTAGCGGGAGTCGAATATCTGTTCCCGATTTATCAGGAAGCGAATACTTACCCGCATTTGCTCGATAAAGGCATAACAGAGAATATTGACATTCTCAAACCAGAGGAAATACACCAACAAGCATGGGAAATTGTAGAGCCTTATTATATGCAGGATCGAAAAGCAGCACGCGATCGCTATGAAGAATTAACAGTAACGGGTAAAGCTTCTGACGATCCAAATGAAGTAATTCGGGCAGCTTACTACGGTCGAGTAGAGCAATTATTTGTGGCTGTCGGTCAACAAAAGTGGGGCAGTTTCGATCCCCAAACCGATAATCTGCAATTTCATTCTGAGGCGGAACCCGGAGACGAAGATTTGCTCGATGCGGCAGCCATTCAAACGCTTTTTAATAATGGCACGGTTTATGCTGTCGAACCAGAGCAAGTTCCTCATCAAGCCCCTTTAGCCGCCATATTTCGATATTAATCCATTTGTAACAAGGAGAAAAACTATGAGTAGCGGTAATGCCAGTCATAAAAGCACATCAGCTAAACCTAATATCAACGCCAACGGTCAAATTGATGCCGATGCACCGCCTGACGTAAATATAGAACCGGGTGCGCCCATTCCCGGACGAACCAAAGAAATTCAAGAAAATTCTGCTGCAACTGAGCGAGTGAAAAATCAGTCAGAAGAAACAACTGAGGGAGCTTAGGTAGCTAACGAACTTAGTTGTGTTGACATACTATTAGGGTCGAGGTGAATGTTACCATTACACCCCTCCCATCCGAAACCCGACGTGAAACTTTCATTTCATCGGGCTACTCAACATATCTGCCCTTGTCAGTGGGACTGCTATATAATTCCTAGACTCTCACCAGTCATTATTTCCTGTTTCATTGGGAGCATGGGATTTTCGAGTGGGCATATCGGGGTGTTTCCCCATCCTGGTACTCCAGTAAACTAGATTTCCGTTAAACTCAGATGTGGCAGTGAAAACCCCCCCACTAGCTTATATTCCCTGCCGCCTTCTTTGAGACGGTTTAGTAGATGATTCGTTTGTCTACCAAGGTTGGTTACTTAACTGAATAGCCCTACATCCCTCCCCTGTAGAGGATTTCGTAGGAACGAATCGCACCTCCGGCGTGAACGCACGGGGATTCCTTAGCTTCGCAACTAAGGTTTCTGCTTCTGTCCAGAGGCGGGGTTTCGCACTAACCTTGGGAGATGTGTAAGTCAATGAAATACAAAACTCAAAGACTCGATCGCTTTTTTTTATTGTTGCTAAACAATCGATTGCACCGTAATACATTAATTGATAATAATTCGGAATTTCCCGAATTATTGCCAGATTTTAAATAGTATTCTCAACCTAAAATTTATCAAAAGTTTTAATAATAACTTTATTAAAAAAATATATTAATTTTTTTGTATTTTTAGCTGCCTTTTTTTATTGATAAATTGCTTATAATAAAAGCGATCGCACTCAATAGAGCAACCTTTTATAAATTGTTAAAATCTAAAGAAAAACGATAAGGAAACAGCTATGGGATCGCAAGAAAGAGAACAAGCACTAATCCTTTGGTTAGATGAAGTCGGGTCGGAAGATGTTAACTTAGTAGGCGGAAAGAATGCATCGCTAGGCGAAATGATTCAACAGTTGCAGCCAAAAGGCATTAAAGTTCCGATCGGATTTGCCACTACCGCTTATGCTTATCGTTACTTTATAGAATCGGCACAACTAGACAAAAAACTATACGATTTATTTGCCGATCTCAATGTTGATGATGTTTATAACCTACAAGAACGAGGCGAACTAGCTCGCGCATTAATTCTAGATACTCCATTTCCCGGAGATCTTCAATATGCGATCGCGACCGCCTATCAAAAACTCTGCGAATGCTTTAACGCCGAATGTCGCTTGCAAAATCAAAATCTCGATGTTGCCGTGCGATCGAGTGCAACGGCAGAAGACCTACCAGACGCTAGTTTTGCAGGTCAACAAGAAACCTATCTCAACGTCCACGGACTCAAAGCCGTATTAGAATCCTGCCATAAATGCTTCGCTTCGCTGTTCACCGATCGCGCGATTTCCTATCGCCAGCACAACGGATTCGACCATTGCGCCGTCTCGCTTTCGGTTGGAGTGCAAAAAATGGTACGTTCCGACTTAGCCACTTCTGGGGTCATGTTTTCTATCGATACCGAGACGGGATTTAAAAATGCAGTTTTCATCACCGCCGCTTATGGATTAGGAGAAAATGTCGTCCAAGGCGCAGTCAACCCCGATGAGTATCTCGTCTTCAAACCAACCTTAAAAGAAGGCTATCGACCCATTTTAGATAAGCGATTGGGAAGCAAAACCCTCAAAATGGTTTACGATACGGGCGGTTCCAAACTTACTAAAAATATAAACGTTCCCAGAGCAGAACGAGAAAAATTCTGTCTCGATAGCGAAGAAATTTTACAGTTGGCGCACTGGGCAATACAAATTGAAGACCACTATTCGCAAGTTCGGGGAATTTATACCCCAATGGATATCGAATGGGCAAAAGACGGACTTAGCGGAGAACTTTATGTCGTGCAAGCGCGTCCCGAAACCGTGCAATCGCAAAAAGCCAGTAACATCCTCAAAACCTATCGCCTCAAGGAACGCAGCGAAATCTTAGCCAGAGGTCGCAGCGTTGGGGCAGCAATAGGACAAGGAAAAGCAAGAGTAATTTTAGATGTCAGTCACATTCACCTCTTCCAACCTGGAGAGGTTCTCGTCACCAACCGCACCGATCCCGACTGGGAACCGATTATGAAAAAAGCCAGCGCAGTCGTCACCAACCAAGGAGGACGCACCTGTCACGCTGCAATTATTGCTCGCGAAATGGGAATCCCCGCGATCGTTGGTTCTGGAAACGGCACGGAAATTGTCAAATCGGGTCAGGAAATAACAATTTCCTGTGCAGAAGGCGAAGAAGGTTTAGTTTACGATCGCTTGCTCGACTTTGAAATTATCGAAACCACCTTAGACAATTTGCCCCGAACCCGCACGCAAATCCTCATGAATGTGGGCAATCCCGAACAAGCATTTTCTCTGGCGAGTCTTCCTTGCGACGGCGTAGGATTAGCGCGTTTGGAATTCATTATCGCCAATCATATCAAAGCGCATCCACTCGCCTTAATTCATTTTGACCAAATAGATGACCCAGCAGTTAAAGCAGAAATCGCCGATTTGACCAGACTGCACCCAGATAAACCCATGTACTTCGTCGATAAACTGGCGCGGGGAATTGCAACCATCGCCGCCGCTTTCTACCCCAAACCCGCGATCGTGCGGATGTCCGATTTTAAATCGAACGAATATGCAAATCTCTTGGGCGGTCGTCAGTTTGAACCCAAAGAAGAAAACCCCATGCTAGGATGGCGCGGTGCATCCCGTTACTACGATCCTCAATATCGCGAGGCATTTGCCCTAGAATGCAAGGCAATGCTTAAAGTACGGGATATTATGGGTTTAACCAATGTCATTCCTATGATTCCCTTCTGTCGCACCCCAGAAGAAGGACAGCGAGTAATCGAAGAATTAGCGCAACACGGCTTAAAACAAGGGGAAAACGGCTTGCAAATCTATGTCATGTGCGAATTGCCAAGTAACGTCATTCTCGCTGATGAATATTGCGAAGTCTTTGATGGGTTTTCTATCGGTTCTAACGATCTGACTCAATTAACATTAGGATTGGATCGCGATTCTGCTTTAGTTTCCCATTTGTTTGACGAACGCAATAAAGGTGTAAAACGAATGGTAAAAATGGCGATTGAAATGGCAAAAGAAAAAGGTCGCAAAATCGGAATTTGCGGTCAAGCTCCCAGCGATTATCCAGAATTTGCTCAGTTTTTAGTTGAGTTGGGAATTGATTCGATTAGTTTAAATCCCGATTCTGTTCTTCAAACTTTGTTAATGGTTGCCAAAGTAGAAGGCGCTTAATTCAGTTATCAGTTATCAGTGTTTTTTAACTGATAACTGATTGCCGAAAGCTGTTAAATCGTAGTTTTAATTCAATACTTTATTTTTAGTGCGATCGCGTTCCTCAATAAATGAACGCGATCGCATCATTTTTAATAACCATTATGATAAATTGAATAATACCATTTTTCAAAAGTGTAACTACAAATCTTTTTTGTCTATTTCTTGTCCTGTCGGTTTTCTAATTATCCACTGGCGCAGTCTTTGTATAAGCGATCGCGCTTTTTGTTTTGGTTGAGATAAATTCATGTTACGAGAGGTGACAACAAAACGACCGTTAGATTTTTGTTGGATTATTGGTAGAAAAACCGAATGATATTCGCAAATCTGAAAGCGTTTAGCTTGACGCTGTTCGATTCTAAAAAAGCGACTGTCTTCATTAATTTGAGTAGCAAGCGTTTCAAATTCCCAAATCGATCTTTCTAACTCTGCTGATAGCAAATTAATTCTTTCTGCTTGCGATTGCAACTGTTTTAAACTAACTTTAAGTCTTTGTTTGGGGTCTGAGTCAACAAGGTTTTGAGAGGCAATAGAGAGGCTGGGAACTAAAGTTAGCAGTTTTCTCATGATTGATATGGCAAAGCAACTTTCTCCAAGTATAGTACAAAGGAACTGAAAAAATCGGGACTGACGCGAGCGTTCTTTTTTTGCAATAAATTAGCAACTACTAGTTTTAAAATACAAGGTTAGATTGATTATTGAGTAGACTAAAGATGACAACTGTCAAAGCTATTGGAGAGCAAGGACTGTTGCAAAAGCTTCAGCGTTTTTGTCCGTGCGATATCGTAGGAGATGATGCCGCAATATTAAACATCGACCCCGATCGCGCTTTGGTAGTTACGACAGATATGCTAGTCGATGGAGTGCATTTTAGCGATCGCACTACTTCCCCAGAAGATGTAGGATGGCGTGCGGCGGCGGCTAATCTATCGGATTTAGCCGCTATGGGGGCTTATCCGGTTGGCATTACGGTGGCGTTAGGATTGCCTGGAGAGGTGGCTGTAAGCTGGGTAGAAGCCCTTTATCAAGGACTTTCAGAGTGTCTGCAATGCTATGGGACTCCCTTGGTCGGGGGCGATATCTGTCGCTCGTCAGTTATTACGGTATCGATAACTGCTTTTGGACAGGTAATAAGCGATCGCGCAATTCGCCGTTTTAACGCTCAACCAGGCGACGCGATCGCGATTACAGGATTTCACGGCTCTTCCAGAGCGGGATTAGAGTTATTATTGCATCCAGAATGCGGTCAACATCTCGATGAAGTCTCAAAAAAAGCATTAATTCAAAAGCACCAGCGACCCAAACCGAGACTCGATGTATTAAAGCATATAGAGGACGCATCCAGAGCGATTGCGGGGATGGATAGCAGCGATGGACTAGCCGATGCTATTTTACAAATCTGCCGTAGTAGCGGCGTTGGGGCGCAAGTGGATCGCCAAAAAATTCCTCTGTCTCCTGCGTTGCTTGGGTTTGTCTCCCCTGAGCAAGCATTAGAATACGCTCTTTATGGCGGCGAGGATTTTGAATTAGTTTTGTGTCTTCCGCCCCAGCAAGCTAAAATGTTAGTCAAAAGATTGGGCGATGGAGCCGCGATCGTCGGGACAATTACTGCTGAGCCAACTATCGAACTAATCGATAGTTGCGGCATTCATCCAATGCAAACGTTAACTTTATCCCAAGGCTTTCAACACTTTTAATGGGACATTGGTGACTGGGATACTCTCGTTATCGGGATATCTAGCCCAATCACCAATCGCCAATCTCTAATCAAACCAACCAATATCTTCATTAGACAAAATGGTAGGAGATTGGTTAACCGCGATGAAACGCGCTATCTGTTTAGATGGAATTTTAGAAAGCGAAACAGATTTTGCAGGCGATTCTTCTGTGGAAAGTGGCAAAGCAGATCGCGTTTCTTCCAACTCAGTTGAAAGTCGCTCGACTAGTTGTTTTTGTTCTTCCAACTCGGTTAAAACTGTATCGATTTTCCCCAATTCCGAGTAAAGTTTATGAACTAATTGTTTTTGTTCTTCTAGCTCGGTTTCTATCTCGGTTTTTTGCTGCAATTGACTCTCAAAAGTCTCGACTAGGTTTTTTTGCGTCTGTAATTCTGATTCTAAAGATGCTACCTGGCTTTCGAGAGACTTAGCGCGTTGTTGGGCAGATTCTAAGGCAGAAGTTAATTCTTTTATCTTATCTTCCGATTGGTTGGTTGGGGCTCCGCGACGCGATCGCGTTGAAGAAGATTTCACTTCTTTCCCCTTAGATGAAGCTGTTTGACCCTCATCAGCCTGTTTTTGTGGCTCGACTGAGGGAGTTGATGAATCCTCTGTATGCTGGATTTCTTCTCTTAAAAGATCGGATAAATTTCTTTTTTTCATGATTTCTCCCAATCTCGTTGTAATTCTTCTGCCACGCGACGATAATCGGCTTCTGCTTCGCGGGCGTTTTTTCCCCGCCATTGTTTGATAGGCATTCCTTCTAAAACAGCCCTTTCGTGTGCCTTATAATTCCGAATGAACGCATGACAGGCTGGAATTCCCAACTCAAGCAGCGTATTTTGTGCCTCTAAAGTTTCTTTCAAGCTGCGCGGGTCAACTTTGGTGAGCAAAACCCGATAAGCCACTGCGGAAGGCATTACAGCTTTTTGTACCGTCTCGATTAACGCCGATAAATCCATTGGCGAGGCGGGAGTAGGCAACACCACATAATCTGCACGAGCAATTACTGTTTTTAAAGCCTCGGAGCGTAGGGCGGGAGGCGTATCGACGACAATGAGATCGTATTCGTCAATCTTGTGTAAATCGGCTAGTAACTTGGGTTCGGTTTCTTGGGTCAAATCGAAATCTATTTCTATCTCGCTTCGCTCTATCCACCAAGTTGCGGAACCTTGAGGATCGGCATCGACTAGCAAGACTTCTTTTTTCTCGCCTAAAATGGCGGCTAAATTAACAGCAGTAGTCGTTTTGCCAACTCCCCCTTTTCCATTAACAACTGCTAAAACTCTCGTTTTTGTAGGATTAGACGATTTTGAAGATGCTTTTTCTTTTTTCACGATCGCGAGCGCACCAGCCTCAACTCAAGCGCATATGCCAATAGATTTCACCTTATCACGAAGCGCGCCCTTCGGATATCGCTCTACCGAAATACCAAACTCTATCCTAAATTGGTATTGAACTTTTGGTTTGCGATCGCTCTATTCGGCTATAGTTAGCTTTGAGCAGGCTTGTTGAATAACGTTCTTAAAGCTTTCAAATCTTCTTCAATTGGCGCATCGGCTTCGACCAAAATCGAATTAGGATCTTCTTGAACTCGCCTAATTTCTTCAGCCAGAATTTGTTGTTGTAGGGCGAAGAGTTCGCGATCGCTTAGTTCTCTCAAATTGAATTTGTGGTTTGCCATCCTCACTAGTTACTACTTTACAAGTGTTATAAAAACTGTGAATTTTTGGTACTATTTGAAATTCAAGTCCTTCGTTATATCCTGCTTCTAGTAGGGTGGGCACTGCCCACCCTACTCTCTACTCTCGTGCTGTCTGCGAAATCGAATCAAAATTGGGAATCGTAGGCAACTTGTTTTGACACGTGCAACACCAATTAGAGGAATAAATACCTTTTTTAACTAATGAATGAAAGCTGGAATATTCCCACAAATGAGGACATCTAACTAATCCATGTTTAACCGGATTATAGTGTATATAGTTAAAGTGTTGCTCAAAATCTTTTTCGTCTCTAATGGTATGTTCCCAAAAGCGTCGCTGCCAAACATTACTTTCACGATGCTTTTGACGGGAAACAGAGACAGTTTTCGATAATGAGTTTTTACCGTGTAACGAATGAGTAAATAAAACTTTTAACTTGCCAATTCGCTTGGAGTAGGAAGTATCTTCAGAAGGTAACGCCCACAAAAAATGAATATGGTCTGGTAAAATTACAGCCCCCAAAATGTCGAAAGGCATTTCTGCCTTTACTGTAGCGATCGCCTGACGTAGTTTTGATACGTTCTCCGATTGCATAAAAAGAGGTTGGCGATCGTAGGTGACTAAAGTAAGAAAAATTGTTCCACCAGAGCGATATAATCGGCGGTATTGAGGCACTTGCAGATACTGTAAATTAAAAACATTAGCGATTGTTAATAATATTTTGGCTCAGTAGGGTGGGCAATGCCCACCCTACTCTTTAAATGCTTTCAATGACGACAGCTTGAAATTCTGCCGCTCCTTCTCGCAGCTTTTTGATTTGGGCATACTCATCTGAATGCCAGTATTCGAGAAGATCTTGGCGCGATCGCCACTCAAATAATACTGCCTGTTTAAAAGATAAAGTTCCTTCAATTACTTCAGGTGTGCCTTGCGCGATTAAGCGACCGCCGCGCCGTTTGATGACTGGCATTACAACCTGAAAATATTCTGCGAATCGGTCTGGCTCGGTGACATTGAGGTAAACAACAAAGTAAGCTGACATTATTCTCTCCTTAATCTATGCAGTAAGAAAGCGTCGAATGTAGTCTGCGATCGCGTCTCCGTCTTCTTCCAAAGCAAAATGTCCCGTGTCGAGCAAATGAAACTCGATATTGTTTAAGTCGCGCTTGTAGGGATGAGCGCCTTCAGCAGGAAAGATGGTATCATTCTTTCCCCAAACCACTAACGTAGGTGGTTGATGGGTGCGGAAATATTCTTGCCATTGGGGATATAGCGGTGGGTTGGAACCGTAGCTATAAAACAGCGCCAGTTGAATATCGTTGTTACCCGCTCTATCCAAGAAATATTGGTCGATAATCCAGTTATCGGGACTAATCGCTTGAGGATGGCGAACGCCGTGAGTATACTGCCATTTAGTGGCATCAAGCGTCAGAAATTGTCTTAGTTTATCGGCATTTTCTGAGGTGCGATTCCCTACGGGAGCGCTGCGCGGATCGCGCCAGTAAGCTTTGAGCGGTTCCCAAAAGTCGCGCAGTCCTTCTTCATAAGCATTGCCGTTTTGCACGATTAACGCCTCAACTCGCTCTGGATGTTTCGTTGCTAGTCTATATCCAATGGGTGCGCCATAATCCATTACATATAAACTGTACTTGCTCAAACCAACGACTTCTGTGAATTTCTCCATGACCTCAGCAAGGCGATCGAAGGTGTAATCAAACTCTTCAACGGTTGGCATAGAACTATTACCAAAACCAGGATAATCGGGTGCAACTAGATGAAAGCGATCGCTAAGTGCAGGGATTAAATTGCGAAACATATGAGATGACGTTGGAAAGCCATGCAGCAGCAGAATGGTTGGATTGCTTGGCGAACCTGCTTCGCGATAAAAGATATTGAGTCCATCAACTTCAACGGTGCGATAGGTTGTCATAACTGTTTTTACCTTTAAAAGCTTTACATTCTTATCTTCAAAGCAATAAATTTATAAAGCAAGACTATATTTTTGATTAAAGTCATAGATAGTATCTATAATTAAATGGATCTATATCAGATTCGATATTTTCTAGCGATCGCCCAAACGGGTAGCTTCACCAAAGCGGCAGAACGTTTATTTGTTTCTCAGCCTTCATTGTCAGCAGGGATTAAGAAACTAGAACAAGAATTAGGCGTGAAGTTATTCGAGCGAGGTGGCAGACGAGCAATTCTCACTCCCGCTGGCAAGTTTTTCTTAGGAAAAGCAACCAATATCCTCAATGAGTACCAAGTTACGCTGCGAGAATTGAAAGAGTTTCACCATCAACCAACCCTGAGATTAGGCGTTCTCCAAGCGATGCGGATTGCCTCTCTAGCAGGATTGATTCGCGATTTTCAGACTCAACATCCCCATATGCCGATTGAGTTACTCGATGGGACGATTGAGGATTTAAACCAGTGGTTGGAAGACGGCGAAATCGATCTGGTAATGACTGTATTAGATGCTCGTAAAGAGCCTAAAACATCGTTAGCATTATTCGCTCAGCGTCGGCTGTTAGCGGTGCCTGAGAGTCACCCCTTTGCTCAACGGAAAACGGTACGGCTAATAGAATTGGACGAACAGCCTTATATCGATCGCATCCATTGCGAACTGTGTAAGGAAACGCGACAACTGTTTGAGTCAAAAAACATTCATCCGCGAATTGTCTATCGAGCCAATCGCGAAGAATGGACGCTCGCCTTAGTTGCGGCTGGGTTGGGACTTGCTATTATGCCAGAATGGTCTAATACTCCTGCGGTTGTCTACATTCCCATTGTTGACTTATCTTTACAGCGTACTGTTGGTTTGGTATGGCGATCGCGGCACGAATCCGAGGCGATCGATCTATTCTGCACGTTTGCCGCCAGTCATAATTGGTAATGATAGTTCATTATTTAGATGAGTATGGATGAAACGACTGCTCGACCGTGCGATATCTTTTTGCGATCGCCTTTGGCGCTTCCTCCAGGGCAATCGCATCATTGTTTATTGGCGGAACATAGTTTTATTGCCGATCCCGGTCGCGTTCAGTATGCAGAAAACGGCGATGTAGTGCTGTATCATTACACTCGTTTAGAATTTCTCGACGCAGTACTGCTCAACGGGTTGCGGGCAAGATTACCTGTCGTACTTAGCGATAACATTCCGAGTTTACAGAAACATTATCTGGTTGAAGCCTTTTTGGAACCCTTGCCGCAGTGGATTACGAACAGTCCCTATTTCGGTAGTTTGGGTTTAGAATTGATGCGTGCCCATGTGGGGAATATATTACTTGAAATTACACTGCCACTTTCCTTTCCTGGTTTGTATGTTGCCGATGCAGCACACAATTTTGAGTGCAAGTATCATAACAAATACGGACAGCCTGCATTAAATTTGGGTTACGATTGCCGAAACGGGCGTGAGGCGTGTCAAGCAGAAGTTAACTCCTACATTCCGCTGACTCAGTATCGGGGAGGTCATGTAGCCCCGAATGCCAAAATTACGCGATTTGGAGAAGGGATTGCTGTCCCACCTCGATACATTACAGTCTGCGACGTGCAACCGCTAAAATCATAAATATTTAAACTCTGTATATGACGTAGGGTGGGCAATGCCCACCCTACCAATTAAGTATGAGCGTAAGTTCTAAAATAGTCAAAGCGATAAAAACTTGAATTGTTCTGAACGTTTAGTATTGACTAAACAATCAAAACGAACTAATCTATATTTATAAATTCAATTTTCCTCGCCCCTGTCAAATAGGCGAGACAGGAGAGATATATGCTATCGCTGGTCAGTGCTAATCCAGCCAAGGTCATTATTAAAGTTAGATTATTGGGATGGAATCAAGAATTTGTCATTCCACCCTGGTTAAATTAATGCAGCGTTATTGAGGGCTAGCTGTGGACGAAGAGCAACGTCGATTCGAGATCAAACGACTCATTGAAGAATTGGGTCTTTTATTTGAAATGGAAGGATTGCCCCGCATGGCAGGGCAAATTATCGGTCACTTGCTCTTTTCGCGATCGCCTCTAGTTTCCAGTGCAGAACTTGCAGAAGCACTGCAAGTGACTAAAGGTGTCATTAGTACCACAAGTCGCCTTCTCATTGGCATAGAATTGATCGAACGGGTTAAATTAATGGGCGATCGCCGCGACTATTTTCGGCTCAAAAAACGTCCCTGGTTTCATTCGTTTAAGCAAGAGTTGTATCTAATCTCAGCTTATCGTCAGATGGCCGAGCAAGGATTGGCTGCGATCGCGGACTACGAAAGCGAACGAAAGGAAGCGCTTGAAGAAATGTTTGAGTTGTATTCCTTTTTAGAGAGAGAATTTCCAGCTTTAATTGCTCGATGGGAGCAAGAATGGGCTAAAAAACAAAGTAAAAAATCTCAAGATAAATAAACGTCCAATTTTTTTTTGAATTATTTGTTTAGTTTTTTCTAAACAATTAGAACGAATCTATTTTAATAGTGGTTGAAATATATGAAGATGCAGTTATCTAACTCTTCTAAAGGATTGATTTTGGCGATTTTGTCGGCTACTTGTGCTGGATTATCTTTTGCCATGACGAAGGGAGCATTAAACGCTTTATCTCCTCAAATATTGCTGGTAATTGAGGCAATAGCAAGCGTAACATTTCTCTGGATAATGATACTTTGGCAAGGTATCCAAATTCCCCTGCGGTGGAGTTCCCTTAAAATCGGCTGTTTGGGATTGCTAGAACCCGGACTTTCATACGTTGTAATGATGCAGGGATTGGCACTTACAAGCGCCAGCAGTGCCACCTTTATAAGCGCTACCGAACCTGCCTTAACAATCGCTCTGGCGTTTCTTATTTTACGAGAATATATTAACGCTCCCCAAATTTTACTAACGCTACTCTCTTGTATAGGAGTGGCACTAGTGGCATCTCCCGATGGTACGGGAAGCACTCAAGGGTCATTGTTAGGAGATCTCCTCGTTTTCTTGGGAGTTGCGATCGCATCATTATATGGAATTGTCACCTATCGTTCGCTTCGCCTGACTAGGGATTTATCACCTATCGCAATAGCAGTAGTTCAACAGTCAGTCGCACTCATCTTTTTCCTCGTTATAACCATTGGTGTTTCTGCACCTATCGATTTCGCGAATCCCTTTCTAAAGGTATTAATTCATCTCTCGCCAGAAATACTTAATGATGAAGGATATCTCAAGCGTTTAGAAGTTTTGCTTCGTCGTTCGTGTCAGCGAATTTAGTTTTTTTTCATCGCTTGAGATCGATTACTTACTTTTTGAAAATCTAAAAACTATGAAATTTAATCTTTTTTCATTTAACCAACCTTCTGAGACTGAAATTCAGCATGAAATTCATCTGCAACTGTTGATTATCCTCAAAGCTTTCTCTGCTATGTTAGCTGGAGAGGAAAGTTTAGATTCAGTAGGCGAATTAACTGCTGCCTTGCTAGAAACTCCCGCATTTGAATTAGCCGCGCAGTATCTTAAGAACGATCCTGCCTGTGATGCACTCATCCGCGATCGCTATATTTCACCCGCTCACAATTTAGATAAGCTATTACATTATCGCCAAGACTCGTTGGGATACGTTTACGCTCGTACAATGAAGGATAAAGGGTTCGATCCCGACCTCTACTCCCATATGACAGCAGATACAGATGCAAGTTATGTTGAGCTAAGGTTGAGTCAAACTCATGACATTTGGCATATTATTACGGGATTTGATACTTCTTCTGCGGGAGAAATTGGGTTACAGGCATTCCATTTACTCCAATTTCCTTATCCTTTGGCAACAATATTAATTGCCAATAGTCTAATTTCTAGTACGCTCCTTGCACCTCAAGAACTGCCAAAGTTGATACAAGAAATCGCTCGTGGTTTGCAAATGGGCAAGCAGGCAAAATCTCTGTTCGCCCAAAAGTGGGAAGAAGACTGGAAAAAGCCACTGATTCAGTGGCAGAAAGAGTTAAACATCATCGATTGGAAAGAATAGTCTTATTTCTTGAGTAAACTTTAAGGCGATCGCGGAACTCCCAATCTATACCCCATCGATAATAGCGGGGTTATTTATTATCGCAGTTGCCAGCCACAATGTAGCTATGTGCATCTATCGTCGGCATCGTCGCCATCAAATCGCCACTCGACTTCAACAAATATTGCTTTAGAACAAATGTTGCAACTTAAATTTCAGAAGAAGAAATAAATTAAATATTGTTTGCGATCGGTAGTTTTAATTTAACAGCAAGATTTTGATATCTTCGCAAGAATCTGAGAGATTTTTGGTTGGCGATTTTCGTAATCTTGAACTAGAACAGCAATCGTCAAGCGAAATTTCTACCCCACAGTAAATTTTCATTGAGGTTATTGTCATGAAACGCATTCTTTTAAGCAGTTTATCGATTCTCGTATTATCTGGCGCAGTTGCACCCATTGCCGAAGCACAATCGAAACAAACGAGCCTTTTTAATATCGTTCACCTAGCGCGCAAAGGCTTTTTTCAGGAGCAAAATATTCCCAGTCACAGTGCTTTTTGTTCTGCCGTTGCAAGCAAAAGAGTTCGAGCAAAAGATGTCGTTAAAGCTGCGATCGCAAACGATCGACTCTCACCAGAAAGTCTCGACGATAAAGCTTATCTCAAGCGCGTCGAAAGCAAAATGCGTCGCGCTTGCATAAGAAACTAATGCAGATCGATATGGCAATTCTCTTCCTTTAGATGAACTTACAGCAATTTTTAGAACCAAAAAATTAACACCAATTTGAAAAAAGGATGCGACAGATAAATTTATAGAATCCAGAGTAAAGACGCGAAATTTCGCGTCTCTACAAAAGGGATTCCCAATCTAAAATCCTTTCATCGAAAATCCAAAATGGTACAACCCATGAATACTAAAACCATTAACATTGTTTCTCTCAAAAACTGGCAACTTAACGAAGCAACAGACATTCTCACAGACGGATTTAATAACGATCCAGTGTTTCGCTATGTTACCCCAGAAGAAGACACCGCTGGAGCGATCGCGCTGCGGTGGTTGTGCGAAAAATTCTTACACAGCGTCAGTCCTTACCAACATATTTACACCACTGATGAAAAGTTAAAAGGTGTTGCCGCTTGGGTTCCTCCAGAACATTCCCATAACGACCTTTTGCCACTGTCGGATACCGAACTAGAACAGTTAAAACAAAACCTCGGTTCGAGCAAAATAGAGCGATTTATGTCTGTTTTTACTGCCTTTGAAGAAAAACATGAGCGCGATGTCCCCGAACCTCACTGGTATCTATACGCACTTGCCGTTTCTTCTGCTTATCAAGGACAAGGCATCGGTAGTTCCTTAATCCAACCCATACTCAAACAGGCAGACAAAGATAGTGTTCCTTGTTACCTGTTTACCAGTACCGAAAGTGGCGTTCGTTTTTATCGCAGACATGGGTTTGAAGTTACATGGATGGGTGAAACATTGGCAGGTAGTCCTTATATTTGGACGATGAAGAGAGAACCAAAGTAGCAAGATTTTGAAAACTGCTGTAAATAATATTATCTGGGAAATTCAAGAGCGATCGCTTGATTTGATGGCGTTATCGGTCAAAGTTTTGTGAATGCAAAGCCATTTAATTCAGTCAAATCTCACCAAAAGAATCGAAAATGAAAAACCCAGTTAGTACTTTTGAAATACCTGTTAGCGACCTCGATCGCGCGATAAAATTCTATGAAAAAGTGTTTGGTTACAAGTTTGAGCGAGTTGCGATCGATAGCAACGAAATGGCATGGTTTCCAATGAATGAAAGCTCATCTGGCATTAGTGGTACGCTAGCAAAGGGAGAAAGCTACATTCCTAGCACAAAAGGTACGCGAATCTATTTCAGCATGTATAATATTGATGATATCTTGATTAAAGTTAATTCATTCGAGAAGTTCTTTTGGGAATTTTTCAAAAATTACTGTTGCGTTTATGACATTTGAAGAACTACAAATCAAGCTGGAAGATATCAATAACTTAGTTATTTCATTCCAAACGTCAGTCGCTTTGGAAAAGTATTACTCTGAAGATATTGTGATGATTGAAGGCGATGGAACCATCACTGCTGGGAAAGAAGAATGTCGTAAGGGAAGAGAAATATTTTTCAAAGAAATGTTAGTTGAGTTTAGAGAATCTAAATTGATTAGTCAAGACATTGCTGTTTCAGCAGATAAGACTTATGACTTTGTAGTAATTTCTAATTGGTACAACGATTACACCGTCAAAATTGAAGAACAAATCATTGATGTAAAAAGCAACCAACTCTCTATTGGCTATTGGAAAGATGGTTTAGTAGTAAAAGAAAGTTACAACTATCCAGTTATCTCATTAGTTTAGTGTCAGTAAGATAAAGACGTGTCTGTAGTTGCATCAAAAAAAGGAGTGGTAAGAACAATTGATTTGTCGATCGCAACGAATGCAACTATTTCATCAAAATTAACCGGAAGGGATTGAATTGAACGTACCAGGGAAAAGGTCGATCTTTGAGTTGAATCCATTTTTCTTTAAAGACTTCGGCTTGTAAATGATAGTCTCGCGTATGGGCAGCAGAAGAATTTAATTTGAGATAAAGCGTTATGCGGTGCGGCGTTTCGCTAGTACTTGCCAGCCAACAGGGAAATGTATTCTCGCGATCGCCATTATCGGTAAAAATAAGTTGATGGGCGCGAATGCCAATGTAGGCAAGATCGTTTGGAATCGATTCGATGACTTGCAATCTCGCTCCCCAGTCGCTTGCTTCAATCTCTTGATAACTTACTGCGATCGCTCTTGAAAAGTTTTTACAACCCGTTAATTGTGCCACGCTATAAGTAGCAGGATGCTCGAAAATCTCTTGTTTGGAACCGCAAGCAACAACCTGTCCTTGTTCCATCACCAATAAATTCTGACAGATGCGATATGCTTCTTCTAAATTATGAGTGACAAACAGCGATACCCCTTCGTAACGAGAAAGCGTAAGACTCATTTCTCGTTCGAGTTGAGTGCGAAGGTGCGTATCGAGGGCTGAAAAAGGTTCGTCTAGCAATAAAGCTTCGGGACGAGTAACTAACGCCCTTGCTAAGGCGACGCGCTGCTGCTGTCCGCCTGAGAGTTGATGGGGATAGCGGTTTTCTAGTCCGGGCAACTGTACTAATTCTAATTGTTGGGCGACTCGCTGCTTTACCGTTGCCGTGTCGAGTCCTTTAGGTAGTGCAAAAGCGATGTTTTGAGCTACCGTTAAGTGAGGAAAGAGAGCATAGTTTTGGACTAAATAACCGATACGGCGATCGCGACTGGGTACGTTAATTCCTTTCGTTGAATCAAACAGCACTCGTCCATTGAGTACGATTTGTCCTTGGGTTGGCGTTTCTACCCCGGCAATACATCTTAAAATCATGCTCTTTCCCGCCCCAGATGCGCCCAAGAGTCCCAATGGGTCTTGTCCGGTATTGAAAGAAGCTTCTAGCGAAAAGCCAGAAAGTTGTTTTTGAATATCGACCAGTAAATTCGTATCAGAAGAAAAGGAAAAAGAGGATTCTGCCCTCTCCTCATCTCTCCGTCTCCCTTGTCCTCCTTGTCCTCCTTGTCTCCCTTGTCCTCCTTGTCTCCCCCTCTCCCCCTGAGATCGCTTTTGCTGCCAAACATTCGTTGCCACAATTCCCGATAAAGAAATACTCATAATAACCAACACCCAGATCCAAGCTTCATTCATCGCCCCCGCTTCTACGGCGAAGTAGATTGCCATTGGAATCGTCTGGGTTTGTCCGGGAATATTGCCTGCTAGCATTAAAGTAGCGCCGAATTCTCCTAATGCACGGGCAAACGATAAAGTTAATCCAGCGAGAATGCCAGGAATCGATAGCGGTAGAATAATCCGCCAAAAGATTTTTCCTTCCGAAGCGCCGAGGGTGCGGGCAACTTGTACCAAAGAAGCATCTATCTGTTCAAAGGCTCCCAAAGCAGTTTTATACATGAGTGGGAAAGAAACCACCGTCGCCGTTAATACTGCCGCGTACCAAGTAAAAACGATCGTAATCTCGAAAGGTGAAAGTAATTTACCAATCGGGCCATTTTTGCCAAATAACAGCAGCAGCAAAAATCCTACTACTGTTGGCGGCAAGATTAAAGGAGAGACAAAAATCCCTTCTATAAGCGATTTCCACCTTCCCCGATAGCCCAGCATCCAGTAAGCCGCCCCAATACCGAAGAAAAAGGTAAAAACGGTTGCCAAAGCAGAAGTTTTTAGAGAAATCCAAAGCGGCGAAAGGTCAAAAGGCATAATATAAAAGTCGAAAGTCGAAAGTCGAAAGTCGAAAGTAAAGAAATGTAGTGCAAGCATCTTGCTCGCGTATAAAATTTGTTAGTTATCTGCTTACTGGGCAATCCAAAAACCATATTTCTCGAAGATAGTCGAAAGCACAAGACCCAATTAAATTGAAAGTTAAAAAAAGTAGGTTGGGTTGAGGGACGAAACCCAACGCTCTTAGAAGCTTGTCAAGGGGAGATGAGCGAGAATCTATATATTTACTGAGCGATTCCAAAACCAAATTTCTCAAAAGTAGTTTTGGCTTCGCTACTCGATAAAAATTGTTCGTAAGTCTTAGCCGCTTCGGGATTTTTGCTGCTTTTAAGGACGGCAATGGGATAAACGATAGGAGAGTGCATATCTTCTGGGGCAGTTGCTACCTGTTTAACTTTGTCTGAAATTTTGGCATCAGTTGTATAAACGATTCCTGCATCGGCATTGCCACTTTCTACCGCCGCTAATACGTTACGGACTGAATTGCCGTAGACAAATTTGGCTTTAATTTGGTCGAGAATTCCCATTTTCGCAAATAGCTCCTCGCTATACTGTCCAACAGGAACGCTACGAGGTTCGCCTATAGCAATTCTCTTAACATTACTCTCACTCAATTGGCTAAAGCTATTTACTCCTAATGTTGAGTTGCTTGGCACGATGAGAACGAGGCGATTGGTTAGCAAATTGCGACGGGTATCGGGGAGAATGAGGTTTTTTTCCTGCAAAGCATCCATCTGCTTAGTTGCCGCCGAGAAAAAAATATCTGCTGGCGCTCCCTGTTCGATTTGCTGTTGCAAAGCGCCGGAAGATCCAAAATTATAGTTGACAGTCGTTCCCGAATGTGCATTTTCAAATACTGGATCTAACTCTTCTAAGGCATCTTGCAAGCTGGCCGCCGCAGATACTAAGACGGTCGCGTTACCTTGGGCAAAACTAGCCGTGGAAGTGAAGAATTGTAATCCGGTTGCTAGGATAACCGTAGCGACAAGGCTTAAAACAAAGGCAAAGACGTGTTTTCTTTTCATCGCAAGATAGAATTGCAAGAATTAGTTAAAATCTAATCTCATTGCGATCGCCAAAAATGTATCGAGTGGATCGCTTTTACCAACTTAGTTGGTATTTTTAGAAATTTTTAATCATTGATTTATCGCTAGAATTGTATTCACCGCGAGATTTACCGACCTTATACCAACCTATTTGGTATCTTACAATGCCCAGAAAAGAACAAGGCTGGATTACTTTCCAATCCTCCGACGAAGAGAGGCGAATTCTAGAACAAATTTGCCAGCAGACCCAGCGTACCAAAACAGAAATTTTGAGAGAAATGATCAGACAGATGGGCAACTCGTCCTTTTCTGCTTTTAGTGATGTCAGCGCTAGCGCATTTTCGGAAGATTTAGAGGAGGAAAAAGAAGAAGAGATTGGGTTAATCGACACAGAAATTTTACATCCTCCACAAATCAGCGCCCGTAATATTTTGAAAGCAAAAGTAAAACGAATTGTCAAAGGAACAGTGAATGCAGAAGTCACTCTGGCGATCGCACCTGGAGTAGATTTAGTTTCAATTGTCACTCGTACATCGGCTGACAAACTAAAATTAACAGTAGGAAAAGAAGTCTTCGCAGTGATTAAATCCAGCAGCGTAATGATTGCAGCTAGTTAAGACATTTTAGGAGATCGCTGGTTTTGAGTAAATCCTAAATCTTGAATTCACGAGCTTGCAGCAACCTTAAATCGACCTAGCGGGTCATGATAAGCAAAGCAATTTTTGCGACAATTAAATCCGGCAGTGTAGCGATCGCGACTAGTTAAAAATGTTGAGACAGATTATTTTTTGGTTATTATGGCTTGGTTTGATTGGTTATGCTTTTCTTTTTGCGCCTCCTAATCAACCAGATACTTTTGAATTAATTACTAGGCTTTCAACCGGAGACTGGGAAGGAATTAACCCTCTCGTCATCTCGCTTTTTAACTTGATGGGAATCTGGCCGATAATTTATGCTTGTCTGCTTTTTGTTGATGGACGAGGACAAAAAATTAAAGCATTTCCCTTTGTAATAGTATCGTTTGCAGTTGGAGCTTTTGCTATTTTGCCTTATTTAGCTCTACGCCAACCCAATCCTACATTTTCGGGCGAAAAAAATTGGTTAATTAAGATTTTAGACTCTCGTATAACTGCAATTTTGCTGACGGTGGGGACAATAATTTTACTAGTTTTTGGATTGTCACGAGGAGACTGGGCAGATTTTATTCGACAATGGCAAACTAGCCGATTTATTCATGTAATGAGTTTGGATTTTTGTTTGCTTTGCTTATTATTTCCTAATTTAGTAGGAGACGATCTGGCAAGACGAGATATTAAAAATTCAGGAGTATATTGGATAGTCTCAATAATTCCTTTATTGGGAGCATTAGGCTATTTATGTTTGCGTCCTGCCTTGTCAGATAATAGTATTGAATCGAGTTCTAACGAGCAGCGCTCTCTAGAAGTTTAACCAAAAATTATTTATTAAAAATAAACAATTAGAATTCACGAATCTTCTATCGATAAAATAAGGTTAGACAAACTATTGTGGTGCGAGGAAATCTGCCTGCCTTAGAGTTTGTTGCTAATTTATAACGAATAAATACTGCTGCGATCGCTCATTCAAAATATGGATCGACTAATTAGACTCGAAGAAATTATCGATCGCTCTCCGGTAACAATTGCGCCGGATACTCTTGTCGTCGATGCGATCGCGCTACTACACCAATCGCAAACCAGTTGTATATTGGTTGTAGAAGACTCTCGCTTAGTGGGAAGATTTACCCCTCAAGATGTGGTTCGTCTGGTTGCAGAGCAAACAAACCTATCTGAAGTCACGATGCGATCGATTGTGATGCAACCAGTCAAAACGCTACAACTAGAAGAACTTCAGAACTCGGATAACATTTTATCGTTATTACAGCAGCAAATTAACCATGTGCCCGTTATAGACGAGCAAAGAAATGTAGTAGGACTGCTAGAAACGAGTCGCGTATTTTCGCTCCCCAGACAAGAAGATAGCGAAACGCGATTGCAGAAGCTAGCTGTCGGGATACCCGGAGTTATATATATATTCGTCATCTATCCCGATGGGTCGATGAAATTTGAATATATGAGCGAAGCTTGTCGAGAAGTTCAAGAAGTCGAGCCAGAAGAAGTTCTCAGCAATGCTAATATCCTATACGAACAGATCCATCCCGAAGACTTGCAAAAAGTTTTAGAAGCCAATTCTAGAAGCGCGCAAACCCTAGAACCGTTTGCTTGTGAATGGCGCATCCTGACAAAATCGGGAAAACTCAAATGGGTGCAAGCCCAATCTCGACCCGAACGCCGCAATAATGGAGAGATAGTTTGGTATGGAACGCTATTAGATATTAGCGATCGCAAGTACATCGAGGAACAGCTAGAAAAAGCACAGTCGAGGCTGCGTTACTTGCTCAATGCAAGCCCAGCCGTTATCTACTCCTGTAAAGCATTTGGAGACTATGCCGCAACCTTTATCAGCGATAATATTGTCTTGATGTTGGGATATGAAAGTCGCGAATTCCTCGAAGAACCAAAATTTTGGACAAATATCATTCATCCTGAAGATCGCCCCCGCATTCTTGCAGAAATTGCTAAACTGCACGAACAGGGACATCGAATTGATGAATATCGCATTCTGCATAAAGATGGAACATATCGATGGATTAGCAATGAAGTCAATCTCGTTCGCGATACTAATGGCAATCCCATAGAAATTATCGGTGATTTGATTGACATTAGCGAACGCAAACGCATAGAACAAGAACTGCAAAATTACTCGGCAGAACTAGAAGAACTTTACAATCAAGCCCCTTGTGGATATCATTCTATCGATGCAGAGGGGGTGTTTGTTCGCATCAACGATACAGAACTCAATTTGTTAGGTTACACGCGAGAGGAAATTGTTGGTAAGAAAAAGTTTTCCGATTTTTTGACACCTAAAAGTCTGTTAACTTTTCAAGAAACTTTCCCGCGTTTTAAACAGCAAGGATGGGTGCAGGATCTAGAATTTCAAATGGTTCGCAAGGATGGTACAATCTTCCCCATCAGCTTGAGTGCAACGGCTCTCAAAGATGCAACTGGTCATTATCTCTATAGTCGCTCGGCGGTTGTCGATATCAGCAAACGCAAGCAAGCAGAAGAAGCCTTACGAACTAGCGAAGCCACCCTTCATAGCTTCTTTGATAGCGCTCCGGTGATGATGGGAATTGTCGAACTGATAGGTAACGACATCTTACATATTACCGATAACGCAGTGACGGCACAATTCTTCGATCGCTTGCCCCAAGCCATGCAAAATCGCTTCGATAGCGAACTCGGCGTACCGCCAGAACACGTACAATTGTGGTGCGATCGCTATCGCGAAGCCGAGCGAACCCAAACCCCCGTTCGTTTTGAGTACTTTCATACCGTACCTGGAGGAATTCGGTGGCTCTCGGCTAGCGTTTCGGCTATTAAAGGCAGTTCGGGAGCGAGATTTGCTTATGTGGTCGAGGACATTAGCGATCGCAAACAAGCAGAAGCAGCCTTAAAAGAAAGCGAACAGCGATGGCAGCTAGCCATACGCGGCAACAACGATGGGATTTGGGACTGGAACGTCAAAACCAACGAAGTATTCTTCTCCCCGCGCTGGAAAGAAATGTTAGGGTATGAAGATGGTGAAATCTCCGATAGCCTCGACGAATGGGCAAAACGAGTGCATCCTGACGATCTCGATTGGGTGACGCAAGCGATTCAAGCTCATTTTGATAAAAAAACGCCTTTTTACATCAGCGAACATCGCGTTCAATGCAAAGATGAGACTTATAAATGGATACTCGATCGCGGACAGGCATTGTGGGACGAACGAGGAGACGCAGTACGGATGGTAGGATCTCATACAGACATCACCGATCGCAAGGAGACAGAAGAGGCATTACGAGCGAGCGAAGAACGTTTTCGGTTGTTGGTGAATCGCTCTCCGGTGGGAATTTTTCAGACCGATAAACAAGGAGACTGTGTGTTCGTCAATCCGCGCTGGTTGACAATGACCGGACTTTATCTAGAAGAAGCCTTGGGAAAGGGATGGTCGAAGGCACTGCATCCGAAAGATCGGGATCGAGTATTTGCTAACTGGTATGAGGCGGCTAGAGAAGGTCGCGAATTCTCCCTAGAATATCGTTACAGAACGCCGCAAGGAAAGGTTATTTGGGTATTTGGAAACGCGATCGCCATCCGAGATGAGACGGGCAATGTGACAGGCTATTTTGGAACCGTCACCGACATCAGCGAACGCAAGCAAAAAGAAAAACTGCTAGAAAACATTGCCAGAGGCGTTTCCGCCGAAATTGGAGAATCGTTCTTTCGCTCCTTAGTCAAATATCTCACCAAGGCGTTAGAGCTTGAATATGCCTTTATTTGCGAATTGGTCGAAAATCGCGTCAGAACGGTTGCTGCTTATGGCGACGGTCAGTTTTTGCCAAATTGCGAATATTCTCTAGAAAATACTCCCTGTGACAACGTAGTCGGCAAGCAGTTATGCGTCTATCGGGCTAACGTGCAACAGCTATTTCCTAAAGATGCTTGGCTGCAAGAACTAGGAGTAGAAAGCTACATTGGCGTTCCGCTATTTGACTCGACCCGAAAAGCTTTGGGTTCTATCTCCGTCCTCAGTCGCAGTCCGATAGAGAATAGCCGCTTGCTTGAAGAAACCTTAAAAATCTTTGCCGTTCGTGCGGGGATGGAACTAGAACGCAGAAACGCAGAAGCCGAACTCGTGCGTCAGACTCAGCGATCGCAACTATTCGCCGAAATTGCCCTCAAAATTCGTCAATCCCTGCAACCGGACGAGATCCTTCAAACTGCTGTAGCCGAGGTACAAAAACTCTTAAGGAGCGATCGCGTTTTAATTTTCAGAATTTGGAGCGATGGTTCGGGAACCGTAGTACAAGAATCGGTTTTCAACGGTTTTCCGTCAATTCTGGGTCACAATATAGACGATCCCTGCTTCAGTCAAGATTACATAGAAAAATATCGTCAGGGACGAGTTAGCGCCATCGTCGATATTGAAACGGCTGGCATAAGCGATTGTCACGTCGCCTTACTCAAACAATTCAGCGTCAAAGCTAACTTAGTCGTCCCCATTATTCAAAGGGATAGCTGTTGGGGCTTACTCATTGCTCATCATTGTAGCAATCCCCGACAGTGGAGCCGCTTTGAAATCGAATTATTACAAGAGTTAGCCAACCAAATCGGCATTGCTCTATCCCAAGCTCGACTTTTAGAGGTAGAAGTGAGCCAAAGAGAGGAACTCGCTCGCTCTAATGCCGAATTGCAACAGTTTGCTTACGTCGCCTCCCACGACTTGCAGGAACCGTTGCGAATGGTGACTAGTTATTTGCAGCTTTTAGAAAAGCGTTACCAAGATAAGCTCGATAGTAGCGCCAACGAGTTTATTACTTTCGCCGTAGACGGGGCGAACCGAATGCGGACGCTAATTAACGATTTGCTCAGTTATTCTCGCATCTCGACGCGCGGACAGCCTTTTGAGTCGGTCGATATTCATGCAAGTTTAAAAATCGCGCTCGCCAATCTTAAAATAGCTATTGACGAGACTGGGGCGCTTGTTACTTATGACTCCCTTCCCCAAATCGTGGCTGATGCAAGTCAATTAACGCAATTATTCCAAAACCTAATTGCTAACGCCATCAAATTCCGTCGCGAAAATATTCCCCCACACATTCAAATCGGCGCAGTTAGAAGAGAAGAAAAAAATTCAACTCGCTTGCCTAAAAAAAACTCATCCGAATGGCTGTTCTGGGTACGCGATAATGGAATTGGCATCGAACCTCAATATGGCGATCGCATCTTTGTCATTTTCCAACGCTTGCACGGTCGGGGCAAGTATCCTGGAACTGGCATTGGGCTATCAGAATCCGAATTCGGCAAAGGTTCGACGTTCTATTTCACCCTTCCAGAGAAAACAGGGAACATTTCGTGAGCAAAGGATGTACTAAACCCATTGAGATTCTACTCGTAGAAGACAACCCAGGCGATATTCAGCTAACCCGAATCGCTTTGGAAGATAATAAAATGAACATCAATCTGAGCGTAGCCGAAGATGGCGTAGAAGCACTGGAATTTTTGAAAAAAAAAGGAAAATATAGCGACGCTCCCCATCCCGATCTCGTTTTGCTCGATCTCAATTTACCTAAAAAAGACGGGCGCGAGGTATTGGCACAAATGAAAGCCGATCCTATTTTGAAGCGCATTCCAGTGGTTATTCTCACGACTTCCCAAGCAGAAGAAGATGTTCTCAAAGCTTATAACCTTTGCGCTAACTGTTATATAACTAAACCTGTCGATCTAGATCAGTTTGTCAAAATCGTGCGCTCGATCGAAAGTTTCTGGTTTACCATAGTCAAACTACCGCCAGTATAAAAGTCGAAAGTCGCTCATTCGAAAGTCGAAAGTAACTTATGAAGTCGAAAGCTTATCTACCCTTGCGGATTTTATTTATGAATACTAACTCTTCGCTCAATTGGAAACTCGCGTGTAGCGATCGAAAATGACACTATGAAGTTGCCAGTAAAGAGTCTCTCTTGTCTCATACTTCCGACTTTTAATATGACTTCCGACTTTCGACTTTTAATATGACTTTCGACTTCCGACTTCCGACTTTCGACTTTTAATATGACTTTTAATATGACTTTCGACTTCCCACTGTTGCCTGTTCCCTAAAACTACTGACTGATGACTAATGGCCATATCAAAATTTTGTTAGTAGAAGATAATCCTGGCGATGTTCTTCTGCTTAAAGAGTTTTTGAGAGACGCTAACTCGACTCAGTTTGAGTTAACGCCGGTCGAGTGTCTTAAGGAAGCACTGCAATTTCTTGAAGAACAGAGCTTTGATATCGTTTTATTAGACCTTTCCTTGCCCGATAGCCAAGGATTAGAAACCTTCGTCGAAATCGATCGCATTGCTCCTTTGATTCCCATTGTCGTGCTGACGGGATTAGACGATGAAACCGTTGCCATTCGCGCGATGCAGGAGGGAGCGCAAGACTATCTCGTCAAAGGACAAGTCGATGGAAATTTATTAGGACGTGCTATTCGATACGCGATCGAACGCAAGCAAGCACAAGAAATCTTACAACAGCGAGAGCGTCAATTAAGTGCCGTTTTTAATAGCGCCCTCAACGCGATCGCGATCGCCGATGATAATGGTAAATATATTGATGTAAATCCTGCTGCTTGCGAACTTTTTGGCGTTTCGCGAGAAGAATTATTAAATTCAAGAATTACTGATTTTGTCGAAGCAAGTGTTGATTTCGACCGCGCTTGGCAAAGCTTCCGAAAACAGGGACAGATGAAAGGTGAATTTCGTCTCTGTCGCCGGGATGGAACGGTGCGAGAAGTTGAATTTACAGCTACGGCTGATTTTTTACCTCACCAACACTTATCTATTTTACGAGACATCACCGAGCGTAAGCGCTCCGCCCTCGACCTCAAACACCAAACAGAAATTTTGCAGGCAATTTTTGACCATATTCCCGTGATGTTGAGCTTCTACGATGCTAACGGTCGCTTAGAAATGGTCAATAAAGCGTTTGAGAAAATCTTAGGCTGGTCGTTAGCAGAACTTAAAGAAACAGATGTTTTAGCCGAATGCTATCCAGACCCCGATTATCGGGCTGAGGTCATAAAATTCATGAAAACTCCCGATGGAAGTTGGAGAGACTTTCACACCAGAAATCGAGCGGGAACAATCATAGAAACCTCTTGGGCTAACGTGCGCTTGCCAAGTGGCTTTAATGTCGGTATCGGTCAGGATATCACCGAACGCAAGCGAGCCGAGCAGAAAATCTACGAACAAGCTGCCCTTTTAGAGATTACGACGAATGCCATTCTCGTGTGCGATCGCTCCAACCAAATTATTTTTTGGAATAAAGGGGCAGAACAACTTTATGGCTGGCTCTGCGAAGAAGCTTTAGGCAAAAATTCTACCGAGTTACTCTATAAAGAATACTCACCTCAACTCGAATCGGCTTTTCAAGAAGTTGCCGAGCGGGGAGAGTGGCAAGGGGAGTTGCATAAAATTAATAAATATGGTAGAGACGTTATCGTAGAAAGTCGCTGGACGCAGGTACGCGACGCAAGCGGACAACCCAAATCGATTCTGCGCGTCGATACCGATATTACTGAGAAAAAGAACCTAGAAGCACAAATTCTCCGCGCTCAGCGTCTGGAGAGCCTTGGAACCCTGGCAAGCGGCATCGCTCACGACCTCAACAACATTCTGACACCGATTTTGACAACCGCTCAACTTCTACCGATCAAACATCCCAACCTTGACGAGCGAAGTATGCAACTGCTGAAATTGCTAGAGGGAAGTGCTAAACGCGGTGCGGATTTAGTCAAACAAATTCTCTCATTTGCGCGAGGAGTCGAAGGGAAGCGTAGCATCGTACAAGTCGGACACTTGTTATGGGAAATGGTGAAAATTGCTAAAAGCACGTTTCCCAAATCGATAGAAATCGAGGCAGAAATTCCCACGCACGAGTTAGGAACGGTTTTTGCCGATGCGACTCATCTCCATCAAGTTTTTATGAATCTTTGCGTCAACGCGCGAGATGCCATGCCCGACGGCGGAAAATTAATAATTTCTGCCAAAAATATTGTTATGGACGAGTGCGATGCCAAGAGAAATCTTTATGCTAAAGTCGGGAATTATCTTGTCATTATCTTTTCAGATACGGGAGTCGGCATGACTCCCGAAGTTCTCGATCGCATTTTCGAGCCTTTTTTTACCACCAAAGAGGTCGGTAAAGGAACGGGATTGGGTCTTTCAACGACTTTAGGCATCGTTAAGGGCTACGGGGGATTTATTAACGTCTCTAGCAAGGTTGGTGAAGGTAGTACCTTTAAAGTCTATCTGCCGCAAGTTCATGAAGATCAAAAGCAGGTAGATACAAAGTTGGATATGCCTAGGGGTAAGGGAGAATTAATTTTGGTAGTCGATGACGAAGCATCAGTACGAGAGATTACCCAAACCTCCCTAGAAGCTAGCGGCTATCAGGTATTGGTTGCTAAAGATGGAATTGATGCGATCGCGCTTTACACGCAGCATAAAGATGAGATTAAAGCTATTTTAATGGATATTATGATGCCTTCGATGGATGGCACAACAGCAAGTCGAACCCTTTACAAAATCGATCCTAACGTTAAAATCATTGCGACTAGCGGGCTAATTTCCAACGAAAAAATCGCTCAAGAGGCTGGCGATAGCATCAAGGCATTTCTCTCAAAACCTTACACCCTAAAAGATTTATTAAATGTATTACATAAAATTGTGAACGATATCGCGTCTGCATAATCGCTCTTAAGTGACAAACTTCCTACTTCCATAGAGAATTTTCTATGCAGTCCACGTTTTTTCCAAATTTCCCATATAAGCACGACTACCCAGAGCCGTGTATAGTTAAAAACATCTAAATGATTTAACAATTATGATTTAGTTTTTTAAAGCTTGTAGGGATGAAGCGCCTCACTCTTACTTTCTTTAACTCTTTAAAGTTCATTTAGTTCATTTATTCAATACTCCTCGTCAGAGGAGGCGCAAGGAGGTATTCGTGGATTTCTTGTCCCTTTTCGTGAAGGACTTCATTATTCAGTTGCAGTCCCCAACACTCGCCTTTTTGATTGGTGGGATGATTATTGCTGCTCTCGGTAGCGAATTGGTAATTCCAGAGTCTATTTGTACGATCATCGTCTTCATGCTGCTCACCAAAATCGGTCTGACTGGTGGAATTGCGATCCGCAATTCCAACCTGCTGGATATGGTGTTACCAATGATCTTTGCTGTAATAGTAGGGATTGTTGTTGTCTTCATCGCGCGTTATACATTGGCAAAGCTGCCGAAGGTCAAAGTCGTGGATGCGATCGCGACCGGGGGATTGTTTGGAGCCGTGAGTGGTTCTACCATGGCTGCCGGACTGACGGTACTGGAAGAACAAAAAATTCCATATGAGGCATGGGCTGGCGCACTCTATCCCTTCATGGATATCCCAGCGCTCGTAACTGCGATTGTTGTTGCCAACATTTATCTCAACAAGAAGAAGAAGCATAGTGAAGCAGCCGACTCTAAAATGCAGGAGTCTTTCAGCAAGGAGTACGTTGCGGCAGGCGATTATCCCGATAAACAGGATTATCCCAGCACCCGGCAGGAGTATCGCAGCCAGCAGGAGAACCCTGCGGATAATCGAGTCAAGATATGGCCGATCGTCGAGGAAAGCCTCCGGGGTCCAGCCTTATCGGCAATGTTGTTAGGACTCGCTCTTGGCCTGTTCACCCAGCCAGAAAGTGTCTATAAAAACTTCTACGATCCTGCCTTTCGCGGCTTGCTTTCGATTTTGATGCTGGTCATGGGGATAGAGGCTTGGTCGAGAGTTGGCGAACTGCGCAAAGTGGCCCAATGGTACGTCGTCTATAGTGTGGTGGCACCGTTTCTGCATGGGCTAATCGCCTTCGGTCTCGGCATGATTGCCCACTACACCGTGGGATTCAGCATGGGCGGAGTCGTGATCCTAGCCGTCATCGCCTCCTCCAGTTCAGACATCTCAGGCCCACCCACGTTGCGAGCGGGTATCCCGTCGGCCAATCCCTCCGCCTATATCGGCGCGTCCACAGCCGTCGGTACGCCAGTTGCGATCGGCGTATGTATCCCGTTCTTCGTCGGTCTCGCCCAGGCGCTCGGCGGTCTTTAATACCCAGCCGGGTCGCGGTCTGTCGGCGCTCCCTTGGCTCGGCAGACCAAGTAGATTAATGTATATATTTAAGGAGTTAACCAACATGGCCAAGCGTGCCAACAAGCTCGTCATCGTTACGGAAAAGGTTCTGTTGAAAAAGGTCGCCAAGATCATCGATGAAGCCGGGGCGACTGGTTATACGGTGGTGGATACTGGCGGTAAAGGCAGTCGCAACGTGCGCTCTACGGGTAAACCCAACACTGCCGACACCGATGCGAATGTAAAGTTCGAGATCCTTACCGAAAATCGGGAGATGGCCGAGACGATTGCGGATAAAGTCGCAATGAAGTATTTCACCGATTTTGCGGGCATTGCCTATATCTGTGAAGCAGAGGTTCTGTATGGGAGAAGTTTCTGTGGGCCAGAGGGCTGTTAAATCGAGACAAGCCTAGTCGTCTCGATCCAGGCAACCGCATCCAAAGCATGACCCTCTTCGAGCGGTTGCCTTTTTCATACCCCCCCAGTTTTATGACTCCCTCAAACCCTTAACTTTCATCGCTTTAAACTCATGATTTTTTCCAACATTCTGCCTCCTTTCAGTGGGGGGATAGCCGCTCTCATGGCTCCGATACCATTCCTGGCGACCGTTGTTGCTGAGGATTCACCCATTATTCTGTCTGGCGTATTGCTGACGCTGGTGGTGATTTATCTAGCCAGCAAGTTCGGCGCAGAGGTCGCTAGGCGATTGGATTTTCCGCCCGTCCTGGGAGAACTGGTCGCTGGTGTAATCGTCGGCGTTTCGGCGTTGCACCTGGTAATCTTTCCCGAAGGGGGGCTATCTGCCTCTGACTCTGCGATTATGACGGTGCTGCAAGGATTGAATCAATTGGCACCGGATGCGCTGACCCGGATCTTTGAGTCGCAAAGTGAAGTGATTTCGGTTTTGGCTGAAATCGGCGTGATTATTCTGCTGTTTGAAATTGGACTGGAATCCGATCTGCGGCAACTAAAGGAAGTGGGAATTCAAGCCACGGTTGTCGCCTGTGTCGGAGTCGCAGCACCTTTTGCGGCAGGTACGGCAGGGTTGATGTTGGTGTTTCACGTGGCAGCAATTCCAGCGATTTTTGCGGGGGCCGCGTTAACGGCAACGAGTATCGGCATTACATCGAAAGTGTTGTCAGAGTTAGGTCAACTCAAATCCAAAGAAGGGCAAATCATTGTTGGCGCGGCGGTGATTGATGATGTCCTCGGCATTATTGTCTTGGCAGTGGTGGCAAGTTTAGCCAAAACGGGTGAAATTGATGTTGCCAATGTCATTTACTTAATTGTCGGCGCTACGGCATTTTTGATTGGAGCGATTTTGTTGGGGGGGGTTTTTAACAAAAGTTTTGTGGCGATCGTGGATCGGCTCAAAACTCGTGGAAATATTGTTATTCCGGCATTCATCTTCGCTTTCTTTATGGCATTTTTAGGCAACGCCATTCATCTCGAAGCGATTTTGGGTGCTTTTGCAGCGGGTTTGGTGCTTGATGAAACCGATGCCCGGAGCGAGTTAGATGAATTAATCAAACCAATCGCCGATTTGCTCGTACCGATTTTCTTTGTGACCGTCGGTGCAAGGGCTGATTTGGGCGTATTAAACCCAGCAATTCCGGCAAATCGGGCGGGGCTGCTGATTGCTGTCTTTTTGGTACTGGTGGCGATTGTGGGCAAACTGGTAACTGGCTGGGTAGCGTTTGGACTACCCGGAATCAATCGCCTTGCGATCGGGGTTGGCATGATTCCTAGAGGTGAGGTGGGTCTAGTGTTTGCTGGCATCGGCTCGGCTAGCGGCATTTTGGATAAGCCTCTGGAAGTGTCGATTATTATCATGGTGATCTTGACAACTTTTCTGGCTCCACCTTTTTTACGGGTTGCCTTTGGTTCATCCACGAATCCCATCCCAGAAGCTAGCACTCCTGTAGAAGCGGCGAATGAGTAACAGTTTTGCAACGTTACCGCTGTTTACTGAATGGATGATTGAGGCGCGAGGTTGGGTGAACGATCGAAAATTTGAAGCGTTTCTAGCATTAGGTTACACAAATCAACCCTGGCTGTGTAAATGCCAATGACCTCGCGCTCATTTGACTCTAGACACCGACAGTGTATCCGTCGGTTACGTCCTCACCAATAGCTCAGGCGGCCCAACTATTTATTAGACTGAAACTTTCTCGATATTATGCCTATATGGCATTGAGCCGAGATAAAGAAAAGAGGCTGAAAAAGCTTATCTTATAAATCTTTCAGCTTGTCGCTCTTTCTCGTTTTCCCTAATCATTAGGAAGGCTATAAGCCAATCCGATTTGGTATACATTAACTACCTCATCTTACGCGGGGGGCTGAAAAGGCTTTAGTTGCTGCCAGACAGAAAAAGACTGCCGTAACGCCTGTGTATATAACTTGGCTTTTAAGGCAAAGTGATGAAAGCTGTGTGCAGACCGTTTTTCTGGGAGATCGACCGATTAACCTCAAGCTTTAGCCGCTTTTCAAAAAGGTTTAGAAATTGCGCGATCGCTCAACTATCGACAAGATTATTTTCTCTCCCAAATCGAGCAAATTAATAACCAAAAATAAAAAACCTCGCTAATCAGATTAGTCGAGGTAGAGAGGAGAACTTGTTGATTTTTAGGAGATACGAAAACTTAACTTAACCAGGTAAGTTGTTGCTAACAAAAGCATCCATTCTGTAGGCAGGTACGCGCTCTGCATAATTAATGTCGCGTCCGGTAACGGATTTAGCTATGGTTTCAAACGATTCGGACTTCCAGTTGCGATCGTGAATTGGCTTGCTTTGTTCGCCGAGAAAATAAGCTTGAGTTCCGATGACAGCGGCAGCAACCCAACCAATAATTAATAAGCAAATTACGAGAGTCATTGTTTTATTTCCTTGATTTGAGTGTTAATAATTAAACTTGAAAAATTCAATAAATCGAGAGTTACGTTTAGCTAACGGCAAAAGAAACCAGCACTAAAGCTACTACAAATAAACTTGCGATCGCGCCTTGCAGTGCATAGCGGTTTTTCTGTTCGGGAGAAGGGTAAACCGCAGGATACATTTGAGGCTCTACTGCGTAATTGTTAAGAACTCCTCTATCGTCGGTGGTATACATCGTTTATTACCTCGGTGTGTTGTTTGTTTCTTTATGTAAATAAATGTAACATATTTTATTAAAGATTGTAAAGAGTAGTTGACAAAATTTTTTTAACAATATAAATAAACCTTGCTGATATCGGCTGACGAGCGAGCAATTTTTTGTGCGCTCTGATGATTAAAATATCGTTTAAAATCTGTAAGAGCTTGCAAGTTAGAGCTAAAGTGAGTATTACTTATATTTAAAGAGTTTAAAGCTAATAATCAACAAAAATTACTTTTAATAAACTTTTATTGCAGCTATAGACTTCAACTGACCAAGAACTGAAGTTGAGGGGGAGCGATCGCCAATGAGTAATATCAACAACGGATACATCATCAAGCAACTAACCAATAACAGCTTCGACGACGAACATCCACAAATCTCAGGCAAAAACGTAGTTTGGGACGCACCCGAAAAAGTTTATTTATCAAAAAATGGCAGTCAGCCCATCCTACTCGATGATGATGTGGTCTTGTCAGCATTACCCAAAATCTCAGGCAATAACGTAGCTTGGATGGATACTGATTATGGGCTATTTGGTCTGACTTTTGATATATACTTCTACGACGGCAACACCAGCATCTTTTTACGCGATAGCAACCTGGGTGTTAATCCTCAAATTTCAGGAAATAATGTGGTTTGGGAAGATAACGACGGCAGGGACTGGGAGATTTACCTTTACAATGGCAACACCAGTCTCCAACTGACTGATAATGGCTTCGATGACGAGAACCCCCAAATTTCAGGAAATAATATCGTCTGGCAAGGCAATGGGGAAATTTATTTCTACAACGGCATCAGGACGATTCGACTTACCAACAACGCCATTAATGACGAAAACCCGCAAATTTCTGGAAGGAATATAGCTTGGCAAGGCAACGGGGAAATCTATTATTACAACGGCATCAGGACGATTCGACTCACCAATAACGCCATCAACGATGAAGCTCCCCAAATCTCAGGCAATAATGTGGTCTGGCAAGGCAACGGAGAAATCTATTATTACAACGGCATCAGGACAGTCCAACTCACCAATAACAACTTCGACGACAAATCGCCTCAAATCTGGGGTAATAATATAGTCTGGCAAGGTAAAAACGGTTCTGACTACGAAATCTATTATTACAACGGCAATAGGACAGTTCAACTCACCAACAATAACTTTAACGATGAAGATCCTCAAATCTCAGGTAAGAACATTGCATGGCAAGGAAAAAACGGTTCGGATTATGAAATTTACCTAGCGACTCCAGAACCTCCTAAAATTTTTATTGGTAATGCGGTAGCCGTAGAAGGATTTAACCGAGCAGCGGCTTTTACTGTAACCCTCTCAAGAGCAAGTACTACTCCAATTACTCTCAGGTACATTACTAGCAACCAAACTGCTCGTGCTGGATTAGATTATCGCTTCAAAAGTGGTTTAATCACTTTTAGACCAGGGCAACTGCGCCAGTTTATCGGCATCCCCCTCCTTAATAACAACTTCAACGAAAGCTACGAAACCTTTAGAGTCACTCTTACGAAAGCCAACGCCAGCGAAGCTGTTTTTAGAAAAGCAGTAGGCATAGGAATCATTACTGATACCTTACGAAGCGCGATTTCAAGAACTTTACCTGTCGGGGTTGAAAACCTCACTTTGACAGGAACTCTACCAATAAACGGCGTAGGAAATGCTCGCAATAATACAATAGTAGGCAATCGAGTTAACAATCGCCTCAATGGTTTAGCTGGCAACGATACGCTAGCAGGAACATTAGGTAACGATGCTTTAGTCGGTGCAGCGGGTAATGATATATTGCTCGGAGGGTTAGGCAACGATATTTTATCGGGAGGATTAGGCTCAGATATCTTAACGGGTGGAGTAGGACGCGATCGCTTTGTTTATAGCTTTCGCAATGAGAGAATCGATACGATTACTGATTTTCTACCCGTCGCCGATACGATAGTTGTCTCTGCACGAGGATTTAGCGGCGGATTGAGACGTGGGATATTGCCTATTGCGCAGTTTAGAACTGGGATAGGTGCAGTAGATGCGAACGATCGCTTTATCTATAATCGCGCTACGGGAGTATTATCGTTTGATGCTGATGGAATTGGAGCAATTGCACGCATCCCGATTGCGGTTCTCGATGCTGGTTTGCCGATGACGAATGCTGATATTTTTATTATTCTTTGAGTCTAAACGATGGAAAGGATTGCCTAAAATAGTTAGTCAAAACGAATAGAAAAAAGCCAAGCGATAAAATTAATTCGGCAAACTCTTGATCTTTTGAAATAAAAAACGTAAGGCTATCTTGAAATTTTAAGATTACAGAAAGGATAAAACACGTTATAAAAAAGCTAGATAAATACCAGTCTGGAATCAAATATTTGATAAATTGCTTAAATTTCCGTGTAAATTTAAGCGATAAAGCAATCCACCAACTCACTCCACCCAAAAAACTAACAACAATAATGGCATCGCGCAAACTATAGTGAAACCAAACTAAATTATGCAAGCTAGTTTCTTTTTGTACGTTAACTTCTTCAAGAAAATCTGGAGTGTCCCATTTAAAGAAAGTTTGTCCCCAACTGACTTCTTCTAAAGCAATAAACAAAAAGAACGCTGCTAATAAATAATAAATAATTCCTAATATTTTTTGTTTTTGTCTGATAAAATAATTGCCAATAGGAAGTGAAAATGCAAAAGCTAAAATATAAGTAAGAGTCGTTCCATATTCAACAAATCCCCCTTCTCCCATCATTCTTTCATAAGAAGGATTCTCATAGCCTAAAATTAACTTAAGAACAACTACTACTAATAAAGTAAGCGAAATCGGCAAAGAAAAAATAAAGCGTTTCATTCTTTCTCGACCTGAGTATAGAGAATAACGCAAGACTTTTTGAACGATTGTTCCTTTGCCTACTAAAAATAAAACAATTCCCAGAAGCAAAGCAGCAATCTGGCTAAAATTTAAATTCCATTCCGACTCAGACGCGAGAGAAGGAAATATTTTCAGGAGTTGAGAAACAATTGCCCCCACCCCAAAAATCATTAAAACTGCTCTAATGACTTGAGTGAATCTCTCAATGCGTTTTGTTAGAGTTTTATTGGTATATGAAGTCATGCTTCGCTTTTAACAATTTAAGCGATCGCACTTATTTTAACTAAAATTTAATTGAATCTTAAAAATTCTACAATCTGCATTAGTCGATTTATGATGTCAGTAACTGTACGAGGTGAATGAGTTCTGGCAAAATTAACTTTTCTAATGCCAATTTAACTGCCCCAGAAGAACCTGGCAAAGAAAAAACAAGTTTCTGACGATAAACTCCTGCGGTTGCTCTTGAAGCGATCGCTCTCGATCCGATTTCTTGATAGCTTAAATAGCGGAAAATCTCGCCAAATCCAGGCAAAGTCTTTTCTAATAACCCAGAAAGAGCATCGTAAGTGGTATCGCGAGGCGCTATTCCCGTTCCGCCATTGAAAATGAGAGCGTTGATATCGGAACGATCGCATAATTGGGTTAACTGTTGTTCTATTTGTGTCGGTTCGTCTGGAATAATGACATATGCACCGACTCGATGATCTGCTTGTTGTAAAAACTCTTTGATGAGTTGACCGCTTTTGTCGGTAAGGAGAGTGCGAGTATCGCTAACGGTAATGACCGCACAATTAATGACAATAAAATTGCGATCGCGATGAGGAATAGAAGTCATTTGAATGATGAATTCAAAATGCTGAATTATGAATTATGAAATTATTAATTCATAATTTTTTGGTCATATCGATGGAGAGATGAGAGCGGCGATCGCCTGCTCTATGGCGATCGCGATCGCTTAAAATTAAGATGATTTGGTGAATTGTAAGCCTTTTTCTTGAGCATATCGCTCCATAAAACGCATAAAGCGCTCCCATTCAGCAGGAGAACTCATAATCACAACAGCTTCTAAAGCTTCTGGTTTGCCATTGATAAACTTGCCTTTCACTTCTCTGGTAACGATTTCTCCCTCTTCGTCAATTAAATACATTCCAGTAACCTCTTCTCGACTATCATTACTAAGAATTTTAGGAGACTGGAAATAAAAAGTAGCCGTACCACTTTCCTCAGTGCGCGATCTCGTTAAACGAACGTCAGGAATTGCCTCTTCTATAACTCCTCTTGCAAATTGAATTTCAGCCATTACTTAATTATCCTTTTATCTCAATAGTAATTTTCCCATCATCGCATACGAACTAGACCTCCGTTAAAACAGTTATCAGCGATCGGTTATTGAAGATGGAAATCGCGCTACTAGGACTACCATAGGGAAGAGAACATATCGGTAAAAGACTGGCAGAAACGCTACGGTTAATCTGGCAAATTGGGGAGTCGTTTTTTAATCAGAGAAATTGCATGGCTGACACTTTCAGGAAAAATGACCACTAAACCGCCATTGCTAACCCGATTTAAACCTGTTTCAAACGCTTCTGTTTCGTTCAAAATGACTTGATGGGGAAGATCGGGTTTTGTTTGTAAAATGCCCTTAACGATTAAATCGGCAACTTCCCCATCGTCTCGTCCTCGCTTATCCTCGTCTTCTTTAACAATAATGCTATCGAACATTTGGGCGGCTAACTGACCTAAAAGAATTAAATCTTCATCGCGGCGATCGCCAGGCCCGCCAACAACGCCTAGTTTCTCTCCTTTCCAGTTGCGAACGAATCCGCCTACCGCTTCGTATCCTGCTGGATTGTGGGCATAATCGACTAAGGCGTGAATATTACCGAGATCGAACAAATTCATGCGTCCTGGCGTTTGATTTGCCGAGGGAACGAAGGTTCTCGCTCCTTGGCGAATCAACTCGATGTCAACGCCATTGACAAATGCAGCCAAACATGATGCTAAAGCATTGGCAATCATAAAAGGAGCCATTCCCCCCATCGTAACGGGAAGATTGATAGCTTCTTCAATTCGCAAAGTCCATTCGCCTTCCAAGATGGAAAGATAGCCATTTTCGTAGACAGCAGCCATACCGCCTCGACGAATGTGGTCTTGGATAATCGGGTTATCAAAGCTCATTGAGAAATAAGCTACCTTGCTCTTAACCTTTTGGGCCATTGCTGCGACTAAAGGATCGTCGGCATTGAGGACGGCATAACCTTCGGCGCTAACCGTTTCGGCAACCACGCTTTTTACTTTTGCCATTTGTTCGATGGTATCGATATCGCCGAGTCCCAAGTGATCTGCTGCCACGTTTAAGACTATGCCGACATCGCAACTGTCGAAAGCTAAACCCGATCGCAAAATTCCACCGCGTGCCGATTCTAGTACGGCAACTTCGACGGTAGGATCTCTAAGGATAAGGCTTGCACTTTGAGGCCCGGTGTTATCTCCTTTCTGTGCTAAATATTCGCCGATATAAATTCCGTCTGTCGTAGTATACCCAACCACCTTTCCGGTTTGGCGATAGATGTGAGCGATCAGGCGAGTTGTCGTCGTTTTTCCGTTAGTTCCAGTAATCGCAATGATGGGGATGCGAGAGGGACTTCCTTCTGGAAAAAGCATATCGAGTACGGGAGCCGCGACGTTGCGGGGCAAACCCTTACTAGGCGCGACGTGCATCCGAAATCCTGGGGCGGCATTGACTTCTACAATTACGCCGCCGACTTCTCGCAGGGGTTTAGTAATATCTGGGGTAACGACATCGATCCCAGCAATATCTAAACCGATCAGTTTAACTACTCGCTCGGCAATCCAAACATTTTCTGGATGAATATCGTCGGTGCGATCGATCGCGATTCCACCCGTACTCAAGTTAGCTGTATCGCGTAGATAAGCTATTTCTCCTTGTGCTAGCACGGTTTTGAGCGTGTAATTCTGACGTTCTAAGACGGCTAGAACGGTTTTATCTACGCTAATTTTCGTCAAAACGTTATCGTGTCCTTCGCCGCGATTGGGGTCGCGATTGGTTTCTTCGATTAGTTCTTCGACAGTCAATTTGCCATCGCCGATAACCCGCGCTGGAATTCGCTCTGCCACAGCAATGAGTTTGCCATTAATGACTAAGATGCGATGGTCGCTTCCTTGGTAGTAGCTCTCTACAATCACCGAACGGCTTTTCGAGGCTTCGCTCGCTAGATCGTAAGCTTCTTCTGCTTCCTTCCAACTGTTGATATTAATCGTGATTCCGCGTCCGTGATTGCCATCGAGGGGCTTGATAACAATAGGATAACCGCCGACATCATCGAGCGCGTCTTCGAGTTCGTCCATATACTGAATGACCGTTCCTCTGGGTACGGGAATTCCCGCATCTTGCAAAATGGTTTTCGTTCCTTCTTTGTCGCAAGCCAGTTCGACGGCTAAAATGCTTGAGTGATGGCTCAATGTCGCTTGGATGCGCTTTCCATATACCCCATAACCAAGCTGAACCATTGCGCGGGCGCTTAGCATCATCCAAGGAACTTTTCGCGCTTCTGCTTCTTTGACGATGGTTTCTGTACTCGGCCCCAGAGCGGCATTGGCATGAAGATCTTTGAGATCGGCGATATCTTGCTCGAATTCTGCACTTGAATAAGTTCCCGTATCGACAATCGAGCGACAAAGCCGCACGGCGGCTCTCCCTGCATAGCGTCCTGCTTGTTCGTCAACATACTCATAGACGACATTGTAAACGCCAGGAGTCGAGGTTTCTCTGGTGCGTCCGAAACCGACTGGCATCCCCGCCAATTCTTGAAATTCTAGGGCGACGTGTTCGATAATGTGTCCCATATAAGTTCCCTGGCGAACTCGCTCGAAAAAGCCGCCTCTTCTACCAGGAGAACAATAATGTTCTTCTAAACTTGGCATGATTTTGACCAATCCCTCGTAAAATCCAGGAATTTCATCAGAGGGTTTGTCTGCGAGATCTTCTAGATCGAGACGCATTATCACTAATTTTTGTCGCCGTATACTCCAGTAGTTTGGCCCGCGCAGGGTTTGGGTTTTGAGAATCTTCATAAGTGCTGGTAGAAGTGCCGAGATGAGAAGCGCGAAAAGACGATTTTTAATTGTCTCGTTTGCAGGAAACTCTAGACTGTTCGCTACGAACAGTTTTTTTAACCTAAGTTCGATCCGAGTTTTTTACTGTTTGGGAACGGGTTTATGAAGGTGGAGATGATAGTTGTCTCCATGTACGAGAATATGCAGTTTTAGATTGTGCAAACCGATGGGATCGGTTGCTCCAACTTCAGCTTGGTTAGTGTGCGACATTTCTCTTGCATCTACGATTGTAACTGTCCCTCGACCAATAACTCGCAACCAACCATCTTTTTCAAATAAGGCACAAGTATCTTCGTCGATGCCAATCCCCAATCGTTCGGGATGATTCGAGATAGCGCTGAGCAAGCGAGTCATGCGGTTGCGGTTGTGAAAATGTTGATCGACAACAATTTCTGGGATGAAACCCAAACCGATCGCCATATCGACCAGAGCGCGATTGGGACACTCGCCGCTACTACCGCCAGCAATCATGTGATGTCCCATAATCGCTGCTCCTGCACTGGTTCCAGCTAAGGTGATTTCTCCTTGTTGTACTCGTCGGCGAATGCGTTCCATCAAGGGAGTATCTGCGAGTAGTCCGCACAACCTAAGTTGATCGCCTCCGGTCAAAAAAATTCCCGTACATTGTTCGACATACTCTTGGAAGTAAACATCTTCGCCTTGTTCGCGATCGCGGATATCGAGAACCTTAACAAATTTTGCGCCCATCTCTTCAAAAATCTGCTGGTAGCGATCGCCAATCAATAGCGGTTCTCGCGATGCTGAGGGAATAATCGCAATTATCGCTTCGTTTCCCCCCGAACGAGTCCAAAACGTTTGTAAAATTTCTCGTCCGTGAACTTTATCTTCAGCACCACCAATCACCAAAATGGCGGTTTTCGTCGATAAGGGCATATGGCTTTCTGGAATTTGAGTTTTTATTTGCAGCATATTATCGCTTGTAACCATAGGCTTTAAATTAAAGTTTTTTGGGGTGATGGTGCTTAAAATTTCAATAATCTCCTTGATAATTAATATTTTTAGATAGTTGCAAGTTGCTACGGCTTTTTCCTTAGATTTTTAGTAATTTTTAAGCCAGCCTTGTCGCTTCAAGCCGCTAAAATATTTGGTTAAGGCGTTAGCCGCGATCGCATCTCGACCCCTATTAATGACTTTAAAGCTTTGCTGACTTTAGCTAGCATAAAATAATTTTTGATAATGTTTTGTAAGAAATTTTATAATTACCACGCGATCGAGTCAAAGTCAACGCCAAAACTCGATCCCAGACTAGCTCTACAGATGATAGCTTAAAGTAAATTAGCGCCCTTAAAAAACCTTTCTTTGGCGTTACATTTCTAGCCAATAAAACCTTAAAATCTCCGTGCTGTTCGACATTATTACGCTGTTTCCCGATTTTTTCACTTCTGCGCTTGAGTCTGGATTACTCGGTAAAGCTTTAGCAAAGCAGATTGCGAAAGTCAATCTAATCAATCCCCGCGATTTTGCCCAAGACAAACATCGACGAGTCGATGACGAACCCTATGGCGGGGGAGTCGGAATGCTCATCAAACCCGAACCTATTTTTGCTGCGGTTGAATCTTTGGCAGTTTTACCAAGAAGAGAGATTATCTTGATGAGTCCTCAAGGTCAACCGTTAAATCAATCTTTACTGCAAGAGTTAGCAAAAAATTGCGACCAATTGGTCTTAATTTGCGGGCATTACGAAGGAGTAGACGAGCGAGTCGTAGAGCATTTGGTAACTAGAGAAGTGTCTCTTGGCGATTTTGTTCTTACTTGCGGAGAAATTCCTGCCTTGGCGATAATTAATGGCGTGGTGAGGTTATTGCCAGGAACGGTCGGAAAAATCGAATCTCTAAAAGCCGAGAGTTTTGAAGACGGATTGCTCGATTATCCTCAGTATACTAGACCGCCAGTATTTCGAGGCTGGGAAGTTCCAGAAGTGTTGCGATCGGGAAACCACCAAGAAATCGATCGCTGGCGCAAACAAGAGCAAATAAAAAGAACTCAACAACGCCGCCCCGATCTTTGGGAAAAATGGCTTAGGGAAAGAGAGTAGGGGAAAGTCGAAAGTCAATTCCAAGTCGGAAGTCGAAAGTCAATTCCAAGTCGAAAGTCGAAAGTCAATTCCAAGTCGAAAGTCGAAAGTCGAAAGTCGAAAGTTAATTTTTTTTCTTTATCTTATCCGTAGAAGCCACTAAAATTGCAATTAACTCTTTGGATTCTTGCAATATTTGAATCATTAATTTTTCGGGAACTAATGCAGATTCAATTAATAACTCCAGCCAATACTTAGTTTCTCTAGCTTCTTTTAAAGCAATTTCCATTTTATTAAGAAAATCTCTATTTGATTGTGCCGAACGCGATTCTGCTATATTAGCTCCAATACTAGTTCCACTTCTAAGTAATTGTTTAGCCAGTACTTTACAAGTTTCATCTTGTTTATTTAAAAAAGCACAAAGTTTGATAATTCTAATAGCGAAAGTTTTAGTTCTTTCATCTATCGGTATATAATTGCTCATGAATAAAATCTAGCTCAGCAATTCGATTTTATCCGTAGCAAATAGTTTCGTCTATATCAAGCTTCCGACTTTCGACTTTCGATTTTCGACTTGGAATTGACTTTCGATTTTCGACTTGGAATTGACTTTCGACTTTCGACTTTCGACTTTTGATAGGCTTTCGACTTTCGACTTTCGACTTTCGACTTTCGACTTTCGACTTTGAATTGACTTTCCCTAAGAGCGATCGTTTTTTGCTTTATCAATCTCTTTTTGCACGAGTTCGCGTTCTTGTTGCAGAGAAAGCAGTATGGCTTCAGGGAGTTGCGCTTGTTTTTGGAGTGCTTGTTCGTAATAATTAAACGCTTGTTGCATCATGGCAAGATCGTTATTTTTTTTGCCATGTTTGCGAAGAATTTGCGCTTTAAGATACTGCAATTCTGGGTTATCTGGGGCGGATTGAAGCGCTTTGTCGGTAAATTCTAACGCTTTATCGTATTGTTTGAGATCTCGATAGGCAACTGCAATACCGCGATCGACTAAATAACTGGGTGCGGCATAATTTTCTAGACGCGCGATCGCTTCTTCTGGGTTAGAAAAGGGCAGGTTCACCGCCAAAATTAAATCTAAATAGCCTTTAACTAAATTTAACTCTGGATCTTTAGGATCGCTTTGTTCTGCTTCATCGAGGTATTGAAGAACCTGCTGCAATTTAGTAATAGCAGCAACTGCATCCTCGTTTTGTTTATAATCATATGCTCCTTGCAGTAAATGCCCTACCGCCATATATAAATTACTTCGTAAGGGGTCTTGGGGTTCCAATGCTTCTGCTGCACTCAGAGTTTTATCGGCGTAGGTTTTTACATTTTCCCAATCTTTTTCTAAATAAGATAAAGAGGCGTGCATAGCATAAGCTAAGGGTTCGTTGGGTTCGGTTGTTTCCGCTTTGACTAAATACTGTTTAGCTTCTATGTAGTTTCCTTTTTGAAATACTTGCTCAAAAGCTGCTTCCGTATTGTCGCCAATGTTTCGGGGGTTGCTCGTCCGAAAGGGATCTTGCGCTAAACTCGGACTTCCCCACCAATTTATCGCAACCGCGATCGCGACAGAACAAGCTAGAGCAATTCGCTTAGAAGGATTGAGTCTAATTTTCATAAGGTTTCTATAAAAATTTTGGCGATAGTGCAAAGGCATTATGAGATGCAGACTTGGGATCTGTCACAATTAAAACAGTCCCATATTATTAATAATGTTAAGTGCTTTATCTAAAAAATTTAGTCTATCATCCGCCTGCAACTACCACGCCGATACTTAAAGAGATTAACTTAGAACTTGCCCCACAAAAATTAGGATTGGTTATTGGAGCGAGTGGATCTGGCAAAACGACGCTTTTGGAGATCTTAGCAGGATTAGCTGAAAAAACGAAAGGCGATATTTATTGGGGCGAGCAAGAATTGACTCCTTTACATTTACAACAATTAGCGGGTCTTGTCTTTCAATTTCCCGAACGGCATTTTTGCGGTAGTACCATTTTAGAAGAGTTGCGTTTGGGTCATCCCGAATTGGGAAGGGAACGCATCGAAGAAGCACTTAAAGAAGTCGGACTCGACAGTCTTTCGTTGAATACGTCTCCTAACGCGCTTAGCGGCGGTCAGCAGCGACGATTGGCGCTAGCAGTACAATTAATTCGTCAGCCTAATTTATTGCTTTTAGACGAACCTACGGCGGGATTGGATTGGTCGATGCGCCGTCAGCTAGCTAAACTTTTGGCGAAATTAAAAACTCATTGGACGTTATTGATTGTGACTCACGACCCAAATGAATTATTAGCGATCGCAGATTGTTGTTGGAAAATCGATAGCGGCGAGTTAAAACCTGTAGAGTCAGCAAATTTATTAGTTCAGACTGAGGGCTAATTAAATGAATACACAAAATTTGCCAGTCTTAGAAGAGATTTGGCAAACTACTTTAGGCTGGCAACCCGATGAAATTCAACAAAAAAAATTTCAACAGTTATATGAAGAAATCTTAGTTGGCAATCGACAGCTTAATCTAACTCGCATCACCGAACCCGATGAATTTTGGGATAAACATCTTTGGGATTCTTTGGCAGGATTGAGCGGATTGGGCATCGCTAACGAGTTAGAAAAGCAGCAAAAAATCAGCGCGATAGATATTGGAACGGGTGCGGGATTTCCTGGAGTTCCTATTGCGATCGCATTTCCATTTTGGCAAGTAATTTTACTCGATTCAACTCGTAAAAAAATTAGTTTTTTAAGTAGTTTAGCAACAAAATTAGACTTAAATAATATTCAAAATATAGTCGGTAGAGCCGAAGAAATCGGACAGAATTCTTTACATCGAGAAACTTACGATTTGGCTTTTATTCGTGCGGTTGGCGATGTGTCTGTCTGTGCAGAATATACTTTACCTCTTTTAAAAATTGGAGGATTGGCAATTCTCTATCGAGGTCATTGGAGCGATCGCGATAATTTATCTTTACAATCTGCCGCTAACAAGCTCGGTGGAAATATAGAACGAGTTATTGAATTAATAACCCCTTTAAGTAAAAGTATTCGTCATTGTATTTATTTGCGTAAAATTTTGCCAACGCCTTCTCCATTTCCTCGTGCTGTCGGCATTCCCGCCCAAAAACCACTTTAACAGTTATCAGTAGAGGGGAATGGCGTGCGCCCTTATTATTTATAGCAATTCTCATGCTGATATTGCAGTTATTTTCAAGCTCAGCAATTGTTTGTTTCAATAATTGAAACAGATGAGTTAATCTGCATGAGAGCGACTTATTATGTGTAATAATCAATAAAACTGGGAGCGCAAGCCAATCGTACAACATAAGACTATTTAAGTTTCATTTCGAGCTAAATTTTTAGCAAACAATGTTATTAATAATATCAACTAAATATTTTGTATCAATCTAATTCTATAGATTGAGTAAAAAAATGAGGAATTAAAGGAGAAAAATGATATGGCAGTTTATATCGGTACGCCTAATAATGACACAATCTATGGTAGCCCCAACAATGACTTTTTTGATGGTCGAGGGGGCAACGATTTTCTTGATGGAGAACTGGGCAATGATTCCATCTTTGGCAACATTGGTAATGACCGTCTCCTTGGCGATGATGGGAATGATACCCTTAATGGCTGGACGGGCAACGATGGACTCGAAGCAGGAGACGACAACGATCTCCTCAATGGCTGGATAGGCAATGATACTCTTTATGGAGAGGATGGTAACGATACTCTAAATGGCTGGACGGGCAACGACCGACTCTACGGTTCGACTGGCAATGATATTCTTAATGGCAGGGAAGACGATGACTATCTAGATGGCGGATCTGGCAACGATATTTTATATGGTTGGACGGGGAACGATACCATTTATGGCGACGATGGGAACGATCGCTTGTATGGTCAGAATGGCAATGATATTCTCGGTGGAAATGATGGCAACGACTATCTAGATGCTGGAGTTGGCGATGACAGACTCAATGCTGGATTTGGCAGAGACATTTTAATTGGTGGGGCGGGCAGGGATCTTCTCGATGGTGGGGGTGACAACGATAGACTTAATAGCGGGCCGGGCATTGATACCC
>JALOOL010000156.1 GCA_025454425.1 Hydrococcus sp. Prado102
AATATTTTCGGGCAATCCGGTAGAAAATCCCTGAATGTAGAGTTCGGGAATATCTCGTCCTTCGGGTTCGATAAAAATTTGATGGCTTTCTTTATCGGCGAAGCGAACGATTTTATCTTCAATAGAAGGACAGTAACGAGGCCCTTTAGAATCGATAAATCCGCCATAAATAGGAGATAAATGCAGATTATCCCGAATGAGTTTGTGAGTTTCGGCAGTAGTACGAGTGAGGTAGCAATTCATTTGCTCTCTTTCTACCCAAACATCGGGATCGAAACTGAACCATCTTACTTCTTCGTCGGGGGGTTGAGGCTCTAAGTTAGTATAATCGACCGATCGCTTATCTACCCGTGCGGGAGTTCCTGTTTTGAGCCTTCCCGTTTCAAAACCGAGGCGATTTAAAGTCTCAGTCAATCCAACGGCGGCAAATTCCCCCGCACGTCCCGCACTCATCGATTTACCGCCAACCCAAATCTGACCGCCTAAAAAAGTTCCCGTCGTTAGAATGACAGCTTTGGTTTGGAAGCAAGCGCCGAAATAGGTTTGCACGCCAATGACTTCATCATTTTTCCCCAAGATCAGATCGGTTGCCATTCCTTCGCGAATGACCAAATTTTCTTGATTTTCGACAATATTTTTCATAACCGCAGCATATTCGCGCTTGTCGGTTTGCGCGCGCAATGCCCAAACCGCAGGCCCTCGCGAAGAGTTGAGGACGCGCTTTTGCAAGTAAGTGCGATCGGCCATTTTGCCGATTTCTCCGCCCAGCGCATCGACTTCGTGGGTTAACTGCGATTTAGCAGGGCCGCCGACGGCTGGATTGCAGGGTTGCCAAGCAATTTTGTCGAGGTTGAGGGTTAACATGAGGGTACGACAACCCAAACGGGCACAGGCAAGGGCTGCTTCGCAACCTGAATGTCCGGCACCGACTACGATGACATCGAAAGCATCTTGGAATTCTACTGAGGAAAGAATAGTCATAGGAACTCGGAACTCATGCTTATTTATTGTAGCGGCAGTCTTTTATCAGTTACCAGTTACCGGAGGATTTCAGTGAAATTGCTTATTACTTGTTGGCTAGGAAATATTATTTTTGGGAAAAAATACTGAGGCGATCTTTTTTGAGTAAATTTAAAATATTAACTAGCAGGTTAGATTTTTGGTCGATAAAATTAAATTTACTTAATATGCAGAAAAATTAAATCTTAAACTAATTTTTATACTTATTTAATCTTACCTTTACCTTGTCAGTTTTTAATTAACAAGGGTCTTAAAAAGCCAAGCTTTGTCTGGCTTCTGCAACTTTCTGCAAATCATATCTTTTTTACCACCAACAAAAATATGCAGAAAAATTAAAGGTTGCAGCAATTTTTTTGAACAATAATTGAATAACTAAAAAATGTGGATAATCGTAAAAAGTATCCTATGGACTACTCTGGGGATGCTTCTAATTCGGTTACGTTTTATGCCGCGATTTTTTCCTCAACTACTGGGGAAAAGTCTTTATTGGATAGGCGTACCCTTACAAATTCTCGTGCTAGGACATCAATCGGATTTTTCTAATGCTGTCTGGTTGCCTTCGGCGATAACAGTGGCAGTACTGTTATTAGGATGGGGATTAGCAGTACTCTACTGGCGCACAGAGCAAGAAGTATTTGAAGATGAACTGGTTACAGTTTCTGGGCGAACGCCAAAGGAGACACAGCGCCAATTTCCTTGGATAGCTAACTTATTGCCACAATTTCAGTCTCGATACCATTCTAGCCAAGGTAGTTTTATTTTGGCATCAATGCTAGGAAACACGGGGTTTATTGGATTGGCGGTCGTTCCTGCTTTGGTTAGTAAAACTTACTGGAGTTGGATCGTACTCTATGGACTTACTCACAATATTCTCGGCAGTTATGGACTCGGTACGATCTTAGCCAGTCACTTCAGTTCTTCCGGGCGCAAACATGAATGGTGGATGCCTTTAAGAAATGTACTTTGCGTCCCCGCATTATGGGCATTTGTTATTGGTTGGCTCTCTCAAGATTTCCAGTTTCCTATTATTCTTGAGAGAGGATTGAATGCTTCTGTCTTATTAGTCGTTCCAGCAGCATTTATGCTAATTGGGATGCAACTAAGTCAACTTCAATGCTTCCAAAATTTAGATCGCGCGATCGCGCCTACAATTTTAAAAATCGTCGTTCTGCCAGGATTAACTGGATTGGCTTGTAGTCTGTTTGGTATACAAGGAGATGCTCGTTTAGTATTAACCATCATGTCAGGGATGCCTACAGCTTTCGCCAATGCAATCCTAGCCGAAGAATACAACCTCGATCGCACTATTGCCGCTAGTAGCATTTTCTTGAGTACGGTAATGCTACCCTTAACTATCCCTTTATGGTTGACAATATTTTAGTTTCTTTATCAATAAGGAGATCGACAGAATTAAACATACGTAGTGCGAGCATCTTGCTCGCAAGCTACGGGACTTATACGCTAATGCGAGCGGGACTACAATTATTTTGGAATTAATTTTGTTAAGTCATTAATAAAGCGTGGGCGCACGCCATGCGCCCCTACAAGATAACTTTTACTTACTTTGGCTGCTGTAAAGCAACAAAATCATAACCCGTACCAGAGTTATTACCTGGCTCAATCTTGACTAAAACGGCGGAACCTTGACGATCGCCAGATGGGAGAAAGCGAATGAGTCCTGTAGCTCCTTTAAAAGAAAATCCTGGATTAGAGAGCGTTTTTTGCAAGGTTTCGCGTTCTGCTCCCAATTTTAACCCGGCGATCGCGACTTCGGTTGCATCGTAAGCCGTTGCCGTGCGCCAGCTTCCCTCACCGCCCCAGAATTTTTTAGCATTTTCGATAAAAGCGCGATCGCGGTTGGTTGCTGGAACTGCATAGATCGATCCATTCGCTTCGCTTTTTCCCTGTTGCAGTGTTTCGTAAGTATACATCGTATGACTGCCCAATACGGGAAGTCGATTTTGACCTGCTTGTACGATATCGATAGCTTGATTAATTTTGTTAACTGAAGGGGCGAGTAAAATAGCATCTGCGCCATCGCTAATTGCTTGCGAGGGAATTTCTGTAGCATTAAAATTAGCGTTAGAAAAATCGCAACCCGTAGCGGTTACTTGACCTCCCGCAGCTACAGCAGACCACATAAACTCTTCTTTGAAAGATAGACTGGCTTTATCTTGGGAGTCGGCACAAATGGCGATTTTTGTTTTATGAGCAGACTTGACAGCATATTGCGCTAGCGTATCGGCAATGTTTCTGGTGCTAGGAGTCGTGCGAAATATGTAATTGCCAATTCCCGAAAGTTCTCTAGCAACGCTGGTGGGAGAAATAGCAACCAATCCGCCTTCTTGATAAATAGAAGCCGCTGCTAGCGAAGCATCGCTAGAGTTATGCCCGATAACGGCTAAAATCTTCTTGTTTTTAACAAATTCTTTGGCAATTTGTTTGGCAATTTCTGGATTGTTTTCGTCATTGGCAATTCTTACCTGAACCAGTTTTCCGCCAATTCCTCCTTTTTGATTAATTTCGTGCTGTGCTTGAGCGACACCTCGCAAGATTTCTTTAGCAACATTTAAATTACTACCCACAGGCGCGATCGCGGCAATTATAATCGTATCTCCTCTCACGGCTGCTGTGGCATTGTTCATATAAATCCAGGCTTCGGGATCGTTGCGATTGATTTGAAGCGATGAATTAAATAAATCGGCTGCTTTGGCATAATCGCGACTGGCAAATGCTCTTGCGGCAGCTTGTTTGTCTGGACTGTTATCTGCCGTCACTAAAATGCGATCGCCCAAACTGATACGATTTTGAATGGCTTTATTGCTAATTAAATTGGATGGATCGAACAATTTTTTGGCAACGTCTGATTGATTCTGGTTACTTAGGAGAAAAATTAGAAGTCCTAACGAACTTAGAATACTAACGTAGGCAAAAAGAATTGCTTTTTTCTTATCAATTTGGATTTTATTGCTTAACATAACTAACCTACGCTCCTAATGTAACAATGGTTGCGATCGTCCTGATGCTGCGAAGAGCGCGATCGCACAAACACTGGTAATCTCACTAACCAATAACCGTTAGGGAACCAACAACCATATTTTGCAGGGATAAATCTTATCTCTCTGAGGCAGTCACTTTGTCTAAAGCTTAAGCTTGATGGGTTGCACAATGGCTAGCTCAAGCAAGATATGTCCTACAGGCACCCCAAAAAAAGGAAAGAGAGGGGATTACTCCTTGCTTTTCTTAACGTTTTGATTACCAGAACTTAAATTTTGCATAAAAATGGTCTGTCGTCTATGAGCAATTTTACTCAATTTTGTAGGATATTCTTTATTTAATTTGCATAAATGCAGTCAAGCAAAGCTTTACAGCTATATTTTTACTATTTTCAAATGCTGTCTTTTAACTTATCGTTATTCTCTCTCGTCTGCGACTAGCTCCCATCCGATCTGACTCACTTTTGTTTGCTGTTTGAGAAGATTAACAACTTGCTCGATTAGTTCTAAATCATTGGCATTCTCGCCAGAAGAGATTTCGAGATCGATAGCTACCATCCCTAAATAAGCGGAAGCGCTACTTGCTACATTTTTACTACGAATCGCAGTCAGTATCAGTTCTCTCTCTTTGAGCGACTGCAACAATAAATGACGCACATTGGATTCATCTTCAGCTTGACAAACCAACTGACAGCGATAGCTCGTGTTTGTTTGAGAAGTTGTGGTCAATGTATTTTCAATTTTTTGAAAGATAGGAACTAGCGGTCGCAGAACAAAATTTGCTCCTACGACCGCTAAAGCTCCAATATAAGCTTGCAAAAAAAAACCAGCACCTGCTAGCGTACCAATCGCTGCGGCACACCATAAAGTTGCTGCTGTGTTAATTCCACGCACGCTAGCACCATCGCGCAAAATTACGCCTCCGCCAAGGAAACCTATTCCCGATACAACCTGAGCGGCAACTCGCGTTGGACTCGCATCGCCTGGAGTCATGGCTGACATCATCACAAACATGGCTGCACCGAGAGATACTAAGACGTTAGTTTTGAGTACCGCTCTAGTTTTTAGCCACTGTCTTTCTACACCAATTGCTGCGCCTAGAATAAAGGCAACCAACAAGCGGATTACAAAATCTGTCCAAGGCATTTATTTAATTGATTTGTTCTATTTAAACAGCCCCATACAGTGAATCAGAAAAAGTTAATGATAAGGTTAAGAAACCTTATTTTTAGGAAAGATTTAATGTGAAGTTTAAATTAACTAGGACTTACGCTCAAGCTCGACTTTTTTTGCAGTACGTATAGCGTTTCTCAAAAAAGCATCTTTAAATTGACTCAAAAATCTACTTTTAAGAAGAGTTGTTTGGGGTTAAGGATTGTTAATATCAACCCTAGCGAATTCTTTTTAGTGTATAGGCAGGAGGAAGTACCGTGAAAACAGAAAATAGCGATCGCAATTCTGAATTTTTAGCGAGACGCAATGCCATGCCTACTGCTCCTCTTCCCGATCCTATTGCCAAAAGTATTGACGCGATCGTAGAACTGCATACTCAAGAAGAGCGAGATGTCCCCAAACATCAACGAGTATTAGAAAACATTTCGGTTTTTTTTGGACGACCTGCTTTTTTATACAGTTCTTCTATCGCTCTTTCGATTTGGATTTTAGGCAGCTTGCTGCGCGATAAAGGCATATTACCCTTTAATCCTCCTGCTTTTAATTTATTAGACCAAGGAATTGATGTTGCTTCTTTGTTGATTTCTACTGGCGTACTGATTCGTCAAACTCGTCAAGAAAGATTTGCCGAACAAAGGGCACAATTAATGCTGCAACTTAATTTACTTTCCGAACAAAAAATTGCCAAACTTATTTCGCTTATTGAAGAATTACGCCTCGATTTACCAAATGTCAAAAATCGTTACGATCCCGAAGCAGAAGTAATGCAGCAAGCAGCCGATCCGCGCATGGTATTAGAAACCCTACAAGAAAATATTTCTAAAGAACTCTCCGCAGCGGAGCGAGATGAATCGACCGACAACTTAGAAACTGAAACTTCTTCAGTAACCATCAAGTATTTGCAGCAAGGGTACTGCGACCACAGCTAAGCTTGGTCGTAGGGGAATTGCTGCACCTCCAACTACATTTACAAACAAACAGGTTGCCGCTAATATTGGTAATATCTAGCGGAATAGATAGATGTTGCTGACTCAAACAGTTCGACTGAAACTGAATAGCTCTGAGAAAAATATTTTGACTAATCTGTGTCATTTGTCCAAAAACTTGTTTAACGCTGGACTCTACACAGTACGACAATACTTTTTTGCTTCAGCAAAATATCTCAGCTACGAATCTAATTATCATCTGTGCAAAGAGAATGAAAACTATCAACTCTTGGCTACAGATTGCGGTCAACAAACGTTGAAATATGTAGACAGGTGTTTTAAAGCATTCTTCAAGCTGCTTTCGATGAGAAAAGAGGGCATAATAAGCGAAAGAATTAACCTTCCTAGATACTTGCCCAAGGATGGGTTTTTCCCTTTGATAATACCAATTCGAGCCAGGCATGATTTTGCCCGTGATGACTGGAATTTTAAAATTCCAACATCGCGCCAATATACAAGAGTTCATGGTTCTGTCTACATTACAGTTCCCCCAAACTTGAGAGAGTATCGAATTAAGGAAATCCGAATACTGCCAAAACAAAAAGGCAAGTTTTTGGATGCTGCATTTGTTTACGAGAAAGATGACGAACAAATAATTGTTGCTAACAATGAAGCAATATCGATTGACTTGGGATTGAATAACCTGGCTACAGTAGTAAGTTCTACCAACGAATCTTTTATTATTGATGGACGTTGGCTCAAATCTATTAACCAGTGGTTCAATAAAAGACGCGCCCACCTTGTTTCTCATAAAGACAGACAAGACATTAAGCATCTGACCAAAAGTGAAGCCTTGTTGTCCTATCGACGTAAAAATCAAGTTAATGATTACCTCAATAAAGCCGCTAGATATATAGTTAACTTCTGCAAAGTGAGAAAAATTGGAACGATTGTTGTAGGTTATAACCCAACTCTTAAAAAAGAAATTAATTTGGGCAAATGCAACAATCAGAGTTTTACTCAAATTCCGATTTTTACCCTTCGTGCCAAGCTGGAAAGCCTCTGTGAACGATACGGGTTGAACTACATAGAGCAAGAAGAATCTTATACTTCTAAAGCATCGAGTTTTGACCGCGACGATATGCCTATTTACAACGCCGATAATCCAGTCAAACCCAAATTTTCTGGGCGAAGGATTAAACGTGGACTGTATAAGACAAAATCTGGTCATTTGATTAACGCTGATGCTAATGGAAGTTTAAACATTGGTTTTAAAAGTAAGCACAAACTCAGTTTTGAGCGAGTGTCTAGGGTCTGTTTGACGCAGCCTGTGAGGGTTAATGTCCTCCAAGAATCTAAGACTATAGCGTCAGCGAGCGTCTTAGAGTACGTCAAAGAAAAGCAAGAGTTAGAGAATGTTAATTTTCAATGTAATTGAAGCCAGTTCATCAGCCATTAGCTGCATAATTTTAAAAATAGAAAAATCTAACCTGCTAAAAAGATTTTGCTGGTTAGAGATTGTGGGTTGTTAATTTCTCAGAGCGATCGCTCCTCTGGCATATCTTCTGCCATAAAAAATAGCACTCATAGCGGTGACATACATAAATAAGCTGTAAACGGCAGCAGGAACCGCCATATCGGGATTATTTAACAATCCGGCAGTAATGGCGATCGCTTCTCGTACCATTTTGAATCCCCACCTCGATCGCAATACAGATTCGTTGGGCAAATTTCAGCTTAAAAAGCTTACCGAACCAAAAACCCATCAAAACTGAGATAACATTAAGCAGCACTACCCCAATCCCAACTTGAGCGATAAAAGTAGGTAGGCGGTTCCACTCGCGAACGATGACTGCCGTTATAATGATGACGAGAATGGCAATAGCAAGACGGTTAGTTACCTTTTCCAATCGGCGAGCTAAGTCTGGAAACTGTTGCCGCATCCACATTCCCAAAGCAACTGGCACTAAAGCGATCGAGAAAATTTGTAGTATGGTTTGCGCGATTGGCAATGCGATCGCAGCCTCTTGTCCGATAAAATATCGCAGTGTCAGATTTCCTAATATAGGGATGGTGAATACGGCGATCGCGCTACTTAAAGCCGTCAAAGTAACAGAAAGAGCAACATCTCCTTTCGCCAAATAGGTAATCAAATTTGAAGATGGCCCGCCCGGACAAATAGCGAGGATCGTTAATCCCACTGCAATTTCTGGTTGCATTGGCACGACGGAAGCGACACAAAAGCCAACGATAGGAAGAAAAAGCAATTGACTAATCAAACCAACGGCGACAGCTTTGGGATAGCGAGTGACTCGTAGAAAGTCTTCTGGGAGCAAAGTTAGTCCCATGCCTAGCATAACGATTGCTAGACCTATCGGTAAGAGAACGGCAGTAAAAAAGCTAGCTTGCATAGATTAAACCAGATGTAACGATTGGTATAAGTGACGCTCGTTTTATCTTCATTAATTGAAAAGCTTCTGATGGCGCGATCGCCTTGCTGTTTAACGGAGACTCGTTGAACCAAGAATCCCCCGGCACAGCGTAAGCTTGCCGGAGGGAGTGTCAATAGTATCGCTTCGGTTTTAAAAAAGTCGCCAAAGCAGTCAATCCTAATACTGCAAGCCCGATATATGCAGATGGTTCGGAAACTTGCTCGCTTTCTACAGTAACATTGGGATCGCCTACGTCACCCGTATTAAAAACATAATTGAAAGCATCGGAATCGCCGAGTATATTAGCACGCAAAAACAACCCACTCCAACGGGCGATCGTCTCTATTGCAACCTCTTGAGGAAGTGTTGGGTCGCTCAAATCGGGTTGTGCGCCTATGGGATTGTTAACATTAGTAATCCCAAAATGATTGGCTCCTGAAACGGTAATTAAAGCCTTGGGCGGAGTTTGGATATTATTGTAGGTAGTCTCGGCAAGAGGTGGAGGTGCTACGCCATCGCGATCGCCTTGCAAAAGAGCGATGCCAATGCCAGAATTAGCGATAGGAACGAACTGGTTATTAATGCTCAAGTTAGCCCCAAAGAATGCACCTGCTTTGAGTTCTTCAGGACGAGTAAAAGAGCCTTCGCACAAAGGAAAAAGACATTGGTTTGCGATCGCGCTTAGTCCTACTGCACCGCCAAACGAATGACCGAGTAACCCTAGCTTTTCGGTATCTACAACCCCCTCAATCGGAGAATTTGGATTGGTGTTTTCTTGTTTTATTTCGGAGAGAACTGCTTCAATTTGAAAAGTTTCGGGGATTAATCCCGAAAATCCATTAGCCGATCGCTCGTGGTTGGGAACAACGACAATAAATCCGTATCTAGCAACCAAACTTGCATATTCTGAGTAAAAAGATTTGTCTACAAAAGCTCCCTGCAACAGTAATGCTACTGGAAAGGAATAGTTACCCGTATCGAGATCTGATGGGTTGGGAAAGTAGATATCGGCAAGATCGTTATTGGTTGAAATGACAGTTTCGTAGCGATCGAAGTCTTCAAATAAAGGATCGGGGTTAAAGGTTGTTGCCATTGCCGCTCCTACCGAACAAGTGAGGAGCGCAGTCGTAAAAATGGTTGAGAGTGACTTAGAATAAAGCATGAGAACAACCTAATTTATGCTTTGAGGATTAGTCAACTTTAATTTGCAGATTAAGCCGCTACGAGAATTTATTTTTGTGCATTTTGATTTACTAAATAGATCGTTCCCCGATAAATTAGTTGGTGGGTAGCGCTAGGCACGGGAACTTGTGTCTGCTTGGCACTGGAATCGACACGGTATGCCCTACCGCGATAAACTAAGTTATATGCGGCTCTAGATGGACGAAGCGATGGATATGGAGGACGCGCAACAGATTCGGAAGAAGTTTTATCGTTAATGCTGCTATCGTAGGAAATGCCGCGATAAGTGAGTTTCATCTTTTTTCTCCTAATTAATTGCTTGTTGATTTTGTTTGAAGTTAAGCTGTTTGCTTAACTGTCTTTATCATAAAAATTTCACTCTTAATAAACATCTCAAAAACGTCTTGAGTAACACTCAACGAAGTAGATTAAATTTCTGCTGACTTTCGTTGAGTCGCTAGGTAGAATTGCTTAAATCTTTTGTCGATCGCGTTTATCGATCTATAAAAATCCGAGCGAAAGATTTCTTTCGCTCGAAGTAAGCGATCGATTGAACCGTATTAGATCGATCTATAGCTTCTAACAGCTAAACCCAGAAAACCAAGAATCAATAAGCCTAAACCAATATTTGGCTCGTTAACAGTTTCGATGCTGACATTATTAATTCCAAAACCGCGTTGCGGTGAGGTAGTCTCAAACACCAAGCGTTTGATGTTAGCAGTATCGGCTTTGACACCTAAAAAGACAGCAGAGTTATCGCTCGCGCCAGAAGAAACGCCTGGACGAGAAAAGGTTCCGAGTAAATTATTGCGATCGTCAAATGCCGAGATCGATACTTCATAATCAATGTTTTCGCTTCCACTAGCAGCAATTTGAGCGCCAGCAGCTTTGACATTGCGATCGAAAACAATGGTTAAAGGATTCGGATTTCCAGTGGGAATAACAGTAGGACTAAAACCTGTAAATAAAAGAAACTCGCCAGAAGCAAAATTTGTTTGTGCGGGTGGATTATTTTGAAAGACAAATGGCGGGGTAATATCTCCTTGAGCTAATGGAATATTGACACTAAATCCCAAACCATTAGAAGATTTACCTGAAAACGAATTGGAGAGAAAATCATTAGGATTGGGAGCAAAAGGATTTAGAACTTTATCTAAACTCGACCACTCAATCCGATCGTTACTTACCAATAAGTTTCTGTCTTGGATGAATGTAATAGCATTAGCTGACGATGAGAATAACAAGGTTGTTATAGTAACAAATGCAGCTAAAGGAATATTGTCAACTAACTTACTACTAAAAGCCCTTAAATTTTTGTTGCCAATCATAATCTGTATGTAAGTATCCAGAGGTTAAGCGAGTGACTTAACCGTTTTTATCGTAAAAATTTCAGGTTTTAGAAACATCCCCAAAACGTCTTGAGTAGCACTCAACGAAGTAGATTAAGTATTTACTTACTTTCGTTGATGTATCTACTTACAATGGCTTGTATCTTTGGTAAATTTGCAACGCATCGCTTAACCAATAAAAATCCGAGCGAAGGATTTCTTCGCTTGGAGTCCGCGTTCAATTGAATTATATTAAAATGCAAAAGACTAAAGTTCTTGCTTATGCTTAGGTAGGTAGGTCAGGAGTGGTTAGTGCGTGCTTACTGTAATGTCAGCCGGGCTTAAGTTTTTAACAGCCAACAGTACGCCTCCAAAACTTCGGGAAAATTGGTTGTTACCAGGGTTAATGCTAGTTGTTTCTGGTGGCGAACCTCCTGCTTTCATTTCAACAGAACCATTAACCGCAGCATCAACAATAACGGTTGTATTATGAGGCCAATGCCAAGTTGGGATGTTATATTGAACTTCCTGGGGTGCAAGACGAAATGGGCCTGCCATAATTAAAATCTCCTTTAAGTTAATAGTTTGTGGATTAGGTTTTGTTTGGGGTTAAGCTATTTGCTTAACTGTTTTTATCGTAGAAATTTCACACTTAATAAACATCGCCAAAACGTCTTGAGAACACTCAACGAAGTAGATTAAATCTCTGTTTACTTTCGTTGAAATGCTAAGTACTATTGTTTATATCGTTTGTCGATCGCGCTTTACATAGCGATCGCAAAGAAAATCGCACCGATAAACAGCTTTAACCATTCACCCAGCAAAAAAAATTACAATCGCAGCAAAGCAGAAAGAGACGGGAATATCGAGATCTTGCGTAAAAGAGCAATTAAAAAACAGAGTGATTAATAGCTGCGCTCGCAAAGGTTATTGGATAATACTGAAAGACCGGAGCGATTCCCTACGGGAGCGCTGCGCGGATCGCATCAATAAAAACGAGCTTAAGTCGAAAAATCGAGAAATAACATGAGATTCATGCGAGTCAATCGACGAATTCGGCGACAGTTGTCCCTAATTGCCTTAATTCTTTTAGCAATTCTGGTCGCACTTCTATGGCGACATTTCATGTCTTCTGAACCAGTCAATCTGACAACGGCGACAAAACAGGTAAAAGTCATTCAAACCGACGAACCCATACAACCAATCCCCATCAATATCGCAGTTGACAGCAACAAAATCGCTTTGGGCGAAAAATTATTTCAAGATGTGCGCCTTTCCAGCGATAATCGGATATCCTGCGTTAGTTGTCATAATTTTAGCCAGGGTGGAGCAGATCGCCGCTCCCATTCTATCGGAATCGCTGGCGCTAAAACAGAAGTTAATAGCCCGACTATATTTAACGTCCGTTTCAATTTTCGCTTTAATTGGGACGGAGAATTTGAGGATCTTTCCGCTCATCTCAATGCGCTAATGACCAATCCAAAAGTAATGGGTGTCCAATGGGAAACAGCAATTCAAGCACTGCAAAATGTTCCAGAGTACGTGCAATCGTTCGATCGAATTTATCCAGATGGAATAAATCAAACTAACATTAAAGATGCGATCGTCGCTTACGAATTATCTCTCAACACCCCTAACGCTCGTTTCGATCGCTATTTGCAAGGCGACGAACGGGCACTAACCGCAACAGAACAAGAAGGATATCGGCTTTTTAAAAGGTTAATGTGTAAAGATTATTTCTTCTTAATCGATTTTTCTTTTTTATATTCTCTTCCGTTTAGTATTTCAATCATGCGAGACAGTTCGTTGTTTATGGCTTTTTTCTTTGTGATGGTCTTTTTTGTTGGCCAGTTTGCATTTCAGCCACTCGATAACATCAGACTGGATGCCCGGGGCAAATGGTGCCGACTCTTATCTACGGCACAAAGTCCTGTACGACGGCAGTGGATATCCATGCTTACGCAGGTGTTCGTAACCATTTCTTCCTACTGAAGCTCTGATCGACAACGCATGTTGGATGGTTTCAGTGGACCACTCAGAACAGCGACTGGAGCTTCCATTCTTCATCTGCAGTTTTTCAATTTGGTCA
>JALOOL010000482.1 GCA_025454425.1 Hydrococcus sp. Prado102
CCAGCGATCTGTCTTTACGTCTCAAGATCGACAGTGCTTGCGGAGTCATTTCCAAGACACAGCGAAGCGGATTCTCTGCCATAAAACTCTTGAGAACATCAGCCAAGCACATATCGCTATCGCGAGTCTTGCCTGCCGTGTAAAGTCCGAGCGGGTCATCAAATACCAAGACGTGATCGCGTCGAGCCGACTCTTTGAGAATGGCGAGCCAGCGTTGTTCCCACTGCCCAAGGTACGACATGCCACTGATCACTCGGGCAGGTGAGATCAACCATATTTGTTTGAGATGCTTCTTTGAAACAGGTTTGCCAGCCACACGACGACGAACCACTTCCGCGAGTATGGCTGATTTCCCAACACCTGAGGGGCCGAGCAATAGCACCCCTTGCCGCCTATCCAATTTCAAAATCTGTTCGAGTCGATCCACTTCCTTGTGGCGATGAAAGAGTTCTGATTGTGCTTCCACCGTTGCATCGAGACATCTTCCTACACGATGCAAAGCGCTAGCTCCGTCGACGGCTGTTTGACCGAGAAGGGCGGCGATCATTCCTCCTTTCTTTTTCTTTTTGGTGGCACCACCATCGAAGCTCATATCGACGGGCTCGATCCACGCCTCCCCGGTCAGCATGAGAGACTCCAATTGCAAGGCACCGTCTTGTTTAAGCTGCTCTTCGCACCAAGCGACTAGCACATTGGCAGCGCGATCTTCGATTCGCGCGGAAGGCTGAATTTGAAAGGGAGGACAGTCTAGCAGCGGAAAAAGGCCGATCCTTCCGAGCTCGTTCTCCTGGACGTGCATCAGCGTCTTAACTCGAACTGTTCGATCTCGCAGCGTGATCAACTGCTTGAACATTTTGTATAATTTGCTTATTTTAATCAAATGCCAAAGTCTCCAGTTTTATGTTTCAAGTTCTTAACAAAAACCCCGGAAACTACCGATCGCATAGAGAAAATGAGTGTAAAATTTTAGTAACTTTACTGAAAACCAATTAGCTATTTTATCTAAGCCAATCGGCGATCGCCTATTTAAATCAATGTTAATTTTAAACTGAATCGCTCTTTGATTTAACCCTAATTTTTAACCAAGACGAGCGACTAAATTAAAGATTTTTTGACTGAAAAATTTAAGTATTTATATATTAATAACCAATCGACGTTCGACAATTTAAATAACATGAAAATTTTGCTAGTAGAAGACGATCGCCCGACGGCGATCGCACTTTCAAAAATACTGACCGATTGCCGATTAACTGTCGAGCTAGCTTCAGATGGCGAAACAGCATTCGATTTGGCAACTTCCTTTGAATACGACTTAATAATACTAGACATTGTTATTCCAAAACTAGATGGAATTAGTCTTTGTCAGCGCCTTCGCCAACAGAAATATAGCACGCCAATTCTCTTACTGACTGCGAAATTTCGGAAAGCTGATATTATCAGAGGCTTAGAAGCAGGTGCAGACGATTATGTGATTAAGCCTTACGATCCATCCGAGTTAATTGCCCGAATACACTCTTTATTGCGTCGTAAAAATTCTGCGATCGCATCCGTGTTAACTTGGGGCAATCTTACCTTAAATTCAGTGTCGGGAGAGGTAACTTATAACGACCAAAAAATTGCTTTTTCTCCCACAGAATATCATTTATTAGAGTTATTTTTAAGCAATCCTCAACGACTTTTTAGCCGTAGTACTATTATCGATCGCCTTTGGAAGTTTGACGATCCTCCCACCGAGAAAGCCATCACCACTCATATTAAAGATATCCGTAAAAAGCTTAGAGAAGTAGGATGTACTGAGGAGATCGTCGAGACAGTATATGGATTGGGCTATCGTTTAATGCCTCCTCCTTATCAGTTATCAGTGACCAGTGACCAGTTACCAGCGATCGAGAATGAAGGACAAAACAAACCTCAATCGTCGATCGCTAAAGTACTAGAACGATTTAAGCATACTTTTGTAGAACAGATCGAGCAATTAGAAGCAACAAAAGAAGAATTATTAAAAGGAAATTTATCAGCTAAATCGCGCGAAAATTCAGAACAAGAAGCGCATAAATTAGCCGGATCTCTAGGCACGTTTGGCTATCCAGAAGGCTCGAAATTAGCGAGGGAAATCGAACATTTACTAATGAAACGGGTTTTAGGAGAGCAAGAAGCCTTGCGGATAGAGCAATTGATAAAAAGATTGAAAGCTCAACTGCAAAAGCCTCCTATCCTTCCTACAGAAAACTACAATCCGATCGCATTAAATGCCAAAATCTTAACGATTGATGACGATCTTGCTCTTGGTGAATTACTAAAAACTGAGGCAGTTCTTTGGAAAGTCGAGATGGAAATTGCTTGCGATCTCAACGTTGCTAGAAAAAGCTTGCAACAAAAACGACCGGATCTTATCTTATTAAATCTGACTTTTCCCAAACCACATGAAGATGCAATAGCATTTCTTGAAGAGTTAAGAAAACGGTTTCCGATTACTCCCATTCTAGTTTTTACCGAGCGAGACGATTTATCGACGCGAGTAGCAGTTTCTCGATTAGAAGCCAATAAATTTTTACACAAACCAATGACAGCCGCAGAGATTTTTGGGGCGATCGCAGAAGTACTTTGTCATCTAGAAGCAAAAGTGATGATAGTAGAAGACGACGCGCTATTTCTAAGCTATTTATCCGAACGGTTAGAATCATTAGGGATTCAAGTAACTACTTTAGAAGATCCCCAACAATTTTGGGAAGTTTTGACGGCAACTATCCCAGATTTGTTGATTTTAGACTTGAAATTGCCTGAATATAATGGACTAGAATTGTGTCGAGTCGTTCGCCAAGATGCTTGTTGGGAAGATTTACCCATCATATTCATAACAGCCTATAGCGATCGCGAATCAACCCAAAAAATCTTTGCCGCTGGTGCGGATGATGTTATTAATAAACCCTTTGACGAAACCGAATTAATAAGCCGAATTTTCAATCGAATTAATCGCGATCGCTCTCGAAAAAAGCAAGAGAAAATAGCGTGTAGATCCAAATGAGACGAACAATATTCCAGTATGGATTTGCCATACTAATAAGCGCGATCGCCCTAATATTAACCAAACTGCTAATTTTCTGGCTGCAACCGACGATCGCGGTCTTCTTTTTTGCTGCCGTTGCTCTCAGCACTTGGTACGGTGGAATGAAGCCAGGAATTGTAACCATTATTCTTTCAGTTTTAGCGATCGATTATTTTTTTACGCCACCGATTAATCATTTCAGCGTGAACTATTTTGGCGATGTTTTGCGGTTGATAATATTCGGCTTAGTTGCCACACTAATCAACCTACTCAACAGCAACTTACAACGGAGTAAACGAAAAATCGAACATCTAAACCAGCGACTCGTACAAGATAATGCCCAACAGTTGCAAATGGTGCTGAAAGCTGCTCGCATGGGAATCTGGGACTGGAATATGGTAACGGGTGAAATTATTTGGAATCGAGAACACGAAAAACTATTTGGCTTTGCCCCCAATACATTTGACGGTCGCTATGAAACCTTTAATGCCTGTTTGCATCCCGACGATAAACTTGCTATTGAGGAAGCAGTTAAGCAGGCTATTGCCGAAAAAACT
>JALOOL010000483.1 GCA_025454425.1 Hydrococcus sp. Prado102
CCAATCTTGGCTTTCTACTGCGATCGGATCGGGGGTTTGCAGGTAATCGAGGGGATTAAATTTGCGACAAAATAGAATCTGAGTTAATTGTCGTAATTCCTCTTCTGTGGCTAATTCTAATGCGGATCTAAGTTCGTCCAAGGTGAAGCCCTCCACCACTCATGACTTGAGTTGGCTACGTCAACCATTCTAATATTAGCCGTTATCCTGGAATATTAAAATCAATGAGCGATCGCATTTCTAATTTTGATGCTGTAATCGTCGGTGCGGGTTTGGCTGGTTTGGTTTGTGCTAGGCAGCTACAGCAAGCAGGTTTAAAGGTTGTTATCTTAGAAAAATCTCGCGGCGTTGGCGGACGAGTGGCGACTCGTCGTTTGTATGATACTTGTGTCGATCGCGGACTTCCTTTTTTAGAAATTCAAGGCGAACAAACTCAACAGTTAGTACAACAATTGTGCAATCGCAATATCCTTCAACTCTGGACGGGAAATGTATACGAGTTGCATTCTCAAAACAGTTGGAAGTTATCCGAGCCAACTAATCGTTATATTGTTCCTGAAGGAATCAATGCGATCGCAAAATTTCTGGCTGCCGATTTAGAGATTTGGCGAGAATATCTGGTAAAAAAGATTACTGCCAGTGAAGATGGAAGCTTTCTTTTAGAGAGCAATCCCAGCGACAATTATCCCAACCAACTTACAGCTAAGGCTGTTGTCGTAGCGATCCCCGCTCCTCAAGCACTGGCACTGCTAGAATCGTCTCAGTTACGCGATCGCTTAGCTACCGTGCAATACGACCCCTGTATTACAGTGACAGCAGGTTACGCGAGCGAGCGCCAAGCAAATTTACGCAACTTAAATCCTGCTTGGCAAGCCGTCAAATTTATCGATCGTCCCGATTTAGCTTTAGCAATTTTGGATAGTAGCAAGCGAGATCGATCTCAGCAACCCGTATTCGTTATTCACAGTACTGCACAATTTGCCCAAAATTTTCTCGATGTTGACGATTTGCGAGCGGCTGGAGAGTTATTATGCGATCGGGCGGCTCAATTGTTGCTCCCTTGGTTAAATACTCCTCAATGGTGTCAAGTTCACCGCTGGCGATATGCTTTTCCTAGTCGTTCTTTGGGATCGCCTTGTTTAACGGCAACGCCTTTACCTTTCGTATGTTGCGGAGATTGGTGCGAAGGAAATCTAGTTGAGGGTGCTTTAACATCCGGTTTGGCAGCAGCAGATGAAATAGTTCGCTGTAGCCTATTTAATTCTTAAAGGTTTTACTATTATTAGAAGTATTAGAAGCTCTATTCTCAAACCAGTTGAGCAATTTTTGAGAAATTTTCATCTGACCGTTGAAGATTTCATCATAAATTGTCAGGGTAATGAGTAACAAAGATAAGGATATTAATTCCATTTTTGTCACCTTCTATTGGATACTAGACGGTTCAGTCTTATATCTAATAGAATAGACCGTTCAGTTTGATTTTGTCAACGGGTCGCGGCGAAGAAGCCCCCGCTATATATTTATGTTAGCGGTTTAAGAACGCCGCTCCGGGATTGGTAACTGAGTAACTGGTCACTGGTCACTGGTCACTGATAACTGTTTCCCATTCCCCAATCACCTTTTCACCGATTCCCAAAAAAACGACAACCATGCCTAAAACAACCAAAAGACCAGATCGCCTTGTCACTCGTTCAACAGAAAAAGCCGAGCAAATTCTTCAGGGAGCGTTACCCGAATTTCTTAAATCTGGTTATGCCTGCACTAGCATGGATAAAGTTGCTCAAGCGGCGGGAGTCTCAAAACAAACGCTATACAGTCATTTTTCGGATAAAGAAGGTCTTTTCACGGCTTTAGTCGAGCATATGGCGTGTCAAAAGTTTAAGCGAGTTTGGTCGCAACCTTTGGAGGGAAAACCAGAAATTGTCTTGCGGGAATTAGCGTATCGATTGTTAGGAGAGGTAAACGAGAGCGATTATTTATGTTTTCTGCGATTAATTGTGGCAGAGTCGGGAACGCGACCCGATTTATCAAAATTATTTTTAAAGAATGTCGCACAACCCGCACTCAAAATTTTAATGCGATATTTTCAGGAACATCCAGAACTTAATCTTAAAGATTCAGAGGCGACGGCGCGGGTTTTTGTCGGCGCGATCGTACATTTTATTTTGACTCAAGAAATGCTCCACGGCAAAGAGATAATTCCGATGGAAAAAGAGCGTTTGGTCGATAGTTTGATCGAGCTAATCGTTCGTTAAAGTTTTTTCTATTCTATCTAATTCGATATCCTCAAAATAATCGATCGCCCAATTAGCTAAACGTTGCATCATATGAAAAGGATAGCTGTTAGCGATGCCAATCACTGGTATCCCTGCTTTTTTTGCTGCTGTAATTCCGGCTGGCGTATCTTCAATTGCCACGCAATTTTTAGGCTGTAATTGTAAGTTAAAATCTAAACGGTTAAAGCGTTCGACAGCGAGTAAATAGCCATCGGGTTGAGGTTTACTGGCTTTAATATCGTCGCCTGCAACAATAACATTAAAATAAGAGGTAATTTCAGCGCGATCGAGTATCAATTTTACTTCAGATCGCAATGCTCCTGTTACCAATCCAATTCTCAATCCTTGCTTCTGAATTTTTTCGAGAAAATCGGTTAATCCAGGATAAATAGGTAGCGATTCTAATTTTTCTAATCGTTGCTGGTAAGCTTTAGATTTAGTTTCAATTAATTTATCGAGATATTCATCGCTTATATATCGTCCTCGCTGAAACAGGATATCTTTTAAACAAGCGCGATCGCTCCTTCCCAAACAGAATTGTTGAAATTCTCCAGCTAAAGGACGCAAATTTTCTTCCAATAAAATCTCATCAATCAACTCTTGATGAATGGGTTCGTCGTTAATAATGACACCATTAAAATCGAATAGAATTGCTTTTAACATTCACTGTTTATTGGGAATGGCGATTGGGAAAAGGGAAAGGGAGACAAGGGGGACTTTTTCAGTAACCAGTGACCAGTGACCAGTGACCAGTAATTGAAGTCGGACGTAGGGGCGAACGGTCGTTCGCCCGTACAGAAGTCGAAAGTCGTAGAGACGCGATATATCGCGACGGCGTTCAATGTGCCGGAATACTCCGGCACCCACGCCTCGTCTGTACAAAATTCTGGGACAAAAATCATATTATCAGTTTCTTGCGATTGAATATTTTCGTTGCAGGAATTTTGTAGCGGAAGGGGTTTAATTCCTTGAGTTATTTGATTGACAAGCCAACAATCTTGTGTATGTACGGCTTCAAATCCTGCTGCACCCATCCAAGCATCGATGCTTCCCGCAGCATAGTCTTTAATATAGGGTTCTTCAAAAATTTCAGTCAGCCAATCTGTATTTAGGAGTGTTTTTTGATTGCCATCCATAATAATAACTTGTCCGCCAGGTACTAAAAGGCGAAACGCTTCGCGCAAAATTGATACTGCTACTCGTGACGGAGTTTCATGAAAAAGTAAAGATGCAGTGACGATATCAAAAGAAGCATTGGGGAATTTCGTGCATTCGGCATTGCCATGTCGCCACTCGATATCTAATCCAGTCTGTTTTGCTTTATATTCTGCCATGACGAGCATATAAGGCGATAAATCGAGTCCTATGACTTCTGCATCCTGAAAAGCTTTTTTGAGCATTAGCGTCGTCGAACCCGTGCCACAACCTAAATCTAAGATTCGTCGAGGGTTTCCTTTAATTGCGTCGATAACTCCTTGACGTACCCATGTTTCGTTAGGAGGGATGGCATATTGAGTTACGGGGTCGTAAGTCACCGCCGCACCGCTATTTAAGTAACCGCCTTCAATGCCATGAAAATTTTGAGAACTATAATATTCAGGATAAATTAGGTTGGATTGGCGGATGCGATCGCATTCTTTTTCCCAATCTATCGATTTAGAAATTTGTACGATTTTTTCTTCGTCAACGAAAAATCGAAAAACGGGTTTTAAAAATTGTTCCCAAATTGTATCTTTACGAACAGACATTTTCAGTAATCAGTTATCGGTTATCAGTTATCAGTTATTCGGAAGCCAACATTAAACTTTCCTCAAGGTCATTATTTTGAGAAATTTCCCAAGACTCGAATTGAACTTTTTCCCCATTTTGAGATGGGTTAAGCGTTTGGTAAAAAAATTGTTGGGAGCGATTTTTTTCGTCTGCTACTAAAACTTTTGCTGAGTGTCCGTTGCGCAATACGTCAGCGCGATCGCGTTGTTCGTAACAATAGATAATTAAAATATCCCCAGGTTCGCACAGTAATGCTGCACCGCCATTAGGACAAATTTCGCCACTTCCTCGCTTTCCAGGAATCGCGTAGGTTGACCATCGTTTGCCATTGTTGAGGTTGATAACATCGACTTCTTCGAGGGGAAGAATCCCGACTTTATCTAACAAATCCTCGTCGATAGTAATACTGCCAACATAATTTACATTAGCTTCTGTGACTCGCACCCGATGTAATTTGGCGTGCATTAGTCTGATTGTTCCCATTCTTCTTTCCTGCTGTACTACATCTATTTTAAGATTTTAAAATTGAGTCATGTAAGGCTAACAGAATAACATCAAAATTGGCGATCGCACTGACGCAACAAATACGATTATGTCTTCTCAATGGGAATATTTACTCAAAAATTTAGGCGAATGGCAAGGCTCGTTTACTCGTTTCTCGCCTCAAGGAGAATTTATTGAAGATACGCCGACGATAGTTTCTCTAGAAGGACAAGAAAATAATACAAAAGTTCGTCAAGTCGTTCGCCGCCTACCTCCCAATCTACCGCCACAAGATCTGGTGTTAGAATACAGTTCTTTGAGTCGAAGTATTTTATTTTTCGAGAATGGAGCTTTTTCTCAAGGTTCTATGCAGTGGGGACCTTTTTCGGAATTTGGCGCAGAATTTGGATTGACTGAGGGCGATCGCCGCTTGCGTTTGGTGGCGTTATATAATTCTGATAGTAAGTTTGATAAACTGACCCTCATTCGCGAAAAATTAGCCGGATCTACTACGCCAGAACGACCTTCCTTAAAGGTAGAACAACTTATTGGCGAATGGTGCGGAGAAGCAGTAACGATTTATCCCGATTGGCGATCGCCAGATACCTATCCTACTCATCTTCAAGTTACTCTTCTCGATAATAACCGATTGGAGCAGAAACTAATCTTTGGCGATCGCACGATTGCTTCTGTCGCAACGATTGAGGGTTCGATGCTTCATTTTACCCAAAGCGATCCTCCCGTACAAATTTTACTGCTACCAGATGGAGCCTCTTGTAACTGTCCGCTCGAAATTAAACCCCGCCAGCGTTTCATCTTAGAAATGGGTTGGCTGATTTCTCCTACGGTGCGACAGCGAATTATTCGCAGTTATGGCGACAAGGGAGAATGGTTAGGTTTAACGTTAGTAACAGAAAAAAAAGTTACGTAAGATAGCAATCTTAGTTTTATTAACGAACAAAAGCTTTTATTAATTAATCGCGACTGGATAAGAAAATGCCAAACAGAGATCCCCCTAAATCCTTCTTAAAAAAGGAGATTTTGAAAAATCGTACATGGAATATAGTATTTAATTGCGATCGCTTTTAGAAAGTCTGTTTAATTCAACCTAAAATGGCGAGCAATGCAGCAAAGGCGTGAAATTTTGCGTCTTTACCATAATCTTATCTTCATAGAATATTGTAGTCATTGTTCGTCTTGCAAAAATTTTAACTTTATTTTTGCTCGCTTGCTTAAATTTCTATGTTACAAAATTCATTGTGGATCAAATGGCGTATTCTTTTTCTAGTACTGCCATTTACTATTTTATTTGTTCTGTGCAAATCGCTCGTTCATCATTTTGGTTGGGGAAACTGGAATTTTGATGCTTTAGCAAGTGCTTTAGTCGCTGCGACTACGTTTGTTACAGCTTTTGTATTATCTGGAATTTTAAGCGATTATAAGCTTAGTGAAGGACTTCCAGTAGAAATTTGCAGTTCTATAGAAGCGATCGCGGATTGCAATCGCATGGAAGCTAAAAATCATCCTAACTACGATCCCGTTCCTTTGCAACATTCACTGACTAACTTATTAGAAGAGATTTATAACTGGTTAGTCAAAAATTATTCGTTCGATCCCGTTTTACAACAAATTACCGATTTGAGTAAATGGTATGCCATTTTAGAAGAATATAGCGCTCCTCCTTTAATTAGTCGCTTGCAGGTAGAACAAGCAAAACTCAGACAAGTTGTAATGCGAATTCATGTGATTCGAGAAACCGACTTTGTTCCCGCCGCTTATGCCGTTTTAGAATTGTTTACAGCAGCTACAATTTTTGCATTGTTATTGGTCAATGGAGACAGTTATGCACGAGATTTAACGATCTCTGCGGCTTTATTTACTGCTTTTATTTATCTGCAATTGTTGATTCGAGATTTAGATAATCCTTTCGATTATAATGGACGTTCTAGCGCTGATGTGGCTTTGTCGATTATCACTATTACTTTAAAAAGATTAAAACAGTTTTAAATGAGCAAACTTAGCATCATTATTCCTGTTTTAAATGAAGC
>JALOOL010000157.1 GCA_025454425.1 Hydrococcus sp. Prado102
AACTCCTCCCTTTCTGGGAGCGTTCTGAAACTTTGCCCAAATGGGATGTGACGGTTTTTCCCTCCTAATTGGTATTTTATTTTTACGCAAGTCCCTAAACGGATATATCGAGGGATCGTTTATTAATTGCGGGGTACGATTGAATTCGCTCCTCATCTCCTCGCGAATAGGTATGCGCTCTTACAGTTAGTCAGTTTATGTTTTTTGATTATCTATCATTAAGTATTACAACCAATGTTCGAGAAAGAGGGAAAACTCTCTTCATCATTCTGAGATGGTCTAGCAAGTGAAAGCCTTATCTAATAAGGTTTCGATCGCGAGCAATCAATCATCGCCTCAATTGATTAGACTTCTGGGTTTTTTGCGCCCTCAAAATGATAGAAGAGAGTTAATTGTTAGCCCATAACAATGTTATGGGCTGTATAGTTTTCAGTTAAGTTTCACTAAATAACGCAATTTGTTACAAAACTTTACATTAAAAAGTACATGCGAGTGTTTTTCGTTTTCCATTAACGCGATCGCTAAATTTTTGCAAAGAATTTGCGGATTTTTCCGACGATTGTCCGATAACTTAATATCCTACTTGAGATAAAATTCCCTGGCTCCGCTCCGTTCGGATATGAAAATAGATCCGTTTGATGACTCGCTGCGCTTGCTCATTGCTCAAACCTGCCAATATCCACCTGGAAGTATCGATCGCCAGATTGGAATGACTCGAATTGTTCGAGCGATCGTTCAATCGGGTAAGCTTTGGCGAGAAAATACTCCTTATTACGAAGATGCCCTTCAACAAACCTGGCTGTATTTCTGTCGCAATCTTTGTGAAGCCAATACCGCTCAATCCTACGACCCGACAATCGGTAGCGTCACGACCTGGCTCGATAAATACCTCAAGCGACGACTGCAAGACTTTCGCCAAGAGCTACTCATACAACATCAAAGCCTCGATCGAGAAACCACTCCGACGCTAATAGCGCCCCCCCCGGTTCCACCTATTTTAGAAGAAGTCAAAAAATGGGCTACAACCGATATAGATGGATTGCGTCACATTCACATTCGAGGACATCCAAAAGTAACCTGCCAGATGTTAATCTTACGACGTTTGCCTCCAAGATCGTCTTGGGAAGAACTTTCAAAAGAATTTAACCTGCCAGTCACAACGCTCAATAGTTTTTATCGTCGCCAATGTTTTCCCAGATTGCGAAAATTTGGCGAATCTCAAGGTTATTTATAAGAAACTTTATTCCATTCCATCACCACTCGGTCAATGAATGATACAAAATCCAGAAACGAAAAAACCTTATCGCTGCCATTAACGCAGTCGGCGCGACAAAACGCCCATCAGTTTGCTTCTTTGTGTAACTCTAGGAGTGCAGCACGGCAAATTTACCTCAACACCCTCGCAGTGTTAGCCGTGAATGATTATCTGCAAATGATGGGAATAGAAACGGATTTAAATGCTAGCGAAAGTTGGAATCCCGTTCTGCGTTTAGCCGCCGATGTCTCCGATCTCAATGTAGTAGCACTCGGTCATTTAGAGTGTCGCGCCGTCATTCCAGGACAAACCCACTGTCCGATTCCCCAGGATGTTTGGGAAGATCGCATCGGTTATGTGGCGATCGAGATTGACGAAACCCAGCAACGAGCAACGTTATTAGGGTTTAGCGAAACCATAACGACAAACGAGCTACCCATCAACGAATTACGTTCAATAGAGGCGTTGCTTTACCACCTACAACATCTGCGCCAACAAGCAGAATCAGAATTCGTAGCTGTCTCAAAGTCTTTAGTTTTAAGTCCAAAACAGCCGCCAATCGTTCTCAGTCAATGGTTTAAAGGGATTTTTGGGACAGATTGGCAGCCGTTAGAAACTCTTAATTTAACGCCAATTCCAACAGTTTCTTTAAGAGCGTCTACAACGGCAACTGTCAAAGGAGCTAAGTTAGTTGACTGTGGCATCGAACTGGGAAGTCAGAAAATTGTCCTGTTGATCTTGCTAACACCCGAACCAAACGAGCAAGTTGGAATTCTCGTACAGGTACACCCCGCCCAGGGAAAACCTTATCTACCCTGCGACCTCCGACTGGCAGTGCTTTCAGAAACCGGAGAAACTCTCAAACAAGTGTACTCGCGCAGTCTGGATAACTATATTCAACTGCCTTATTTCCAAGGAATTTCTGGCGAAAGCTTCTCAATTCAAATAACCCTCGATCGCGCTTGTTCGCTCGAAAATTTTATTATCTAATAAGTCGTACAAATTAGATAATTCAACAAAATTAGCAGGTCTAAAATGAGTCAATTTGCGCTTCTGAGGCTAGAAGGCGGTTCCCTACAACAGGGATTTTCTAACGTGACGCTTCAGATTGGAGCAGAAAACTCTCGCCAGCAAAAGCAACTAATCGCCTTATTGCCAGCAGCCCCCGATTTAGCAGAATTATACCGAAAATGGCAGTTTTTTTATGTAGCGCTTTACTCTCGTCTGGGACGGCACTTGCGAATAACCTTTCCCCAAAGCAAACTGCTTCCAACCAACGTTTCGGAAGCGGGATTTAGCGACATCTGCGCTCAACTAAAAGCTCGATTCAATGAATGGCTTGACGCCAAAGAATTTCGTCCTATCGAGCGGCAATTGCGCACTCATTTTACGCCAGAACAAGCCATTCGCGTCTCGATTGAAACTAGCGACCTCCAACTGCGGCAATTTCCCTGGCATCTTTGGAATTTCTTTGACGACTTTAGACGCGCAGAAGTCGCTTTGAGTACTTCAAGATTTGAAATAGCGCGATCGCATTTTACCAATTCTACGGGTCGAGTCAGAATCCTGGCAGTTTTTGGCAATCCTCGCGGACTCGCGTTAGAGCCAGATCTAGAAGCGCTCAAGCGCCTGCCCAATGCTAACCTCAAATTACTCTACGAACCGTCGCGCCGCGTTCTCAACGACGAACTGTGGCAGTCGGATTGGGATATTTTCTTTTTTGCAGGTCATAGTACCAGCCTCGCCAATGGCGAAATCAGTCAGCTTGAGATTAGCAAAACTCAAAGCCTGTCGATTGGCGATCTGCACTATGCCCTGCGCCGCGCGATCGAACGAGGCTTGCAGTTGGCAATCTTCAACTCATGTGAAGGTTTGGGCATCGTTCGCGAACTCGAAAAATTAAACTTGCACATTCCGCAAACGATCGTCATGCGCGAACCCGTTCCTGACGACGTGGCACAAGCTTTTCTTGCCTATTTTCTAGAATCGTTTGCGCGAGGAGAACCGCTTTATTTAGCCGTCCGAGAAGCACGGGAGCGGTTGCAAGGGCTAGAAAATCCATCTTGTTCTACCACTTCTCAAGAAGAAGTCTTTCCCTGCGCTAGTTGGTTGCCTGTTATTTGCCAAAATCCAACTACCGTGCCTCCTACTTGGAGGGAATTGCTTGCCCCCACGAAACCTTCTCCCGCTTCGGTTTTGAGTGTTGGGTTGAGTTTATTGAGTACCAGTGCGATCGCAACGCTTTTAACCATTGGATTGCGGTTGCTAGGAATTTTCCAAGCATGGGAATTACAGGCGTTTGACCAACTGATGCGCTTGCGACCCGATGAAGGACTAGACTCGCGCTTATCGATCGTTGAAGCAACTGAAGAAGACGTTAATCGCTACGGCTTTCCCCTACCAGACGCTGTTTTGGCAGACGCGATCGCGAAAATAGAGCGTCACAATCCCAAGATTATTGGATTGGATATTTTTCGCCCTCGTCCCGTAGAACCAGGTCATAGAGAGTTTTTCGCTCGGTTACACCAAAGCGATCGCCTAATTGCGCTGTGCAGCGTTAGCGAAGCCGACAATCCCAACAAGCCAGGGATTAATCCGCCGCCGAACCTATCGAGCGATCGCCTGGGCTTTAGCGATGTCGTAGTTGACCCAGACGGCATTCTCCGCCGCCATTTGTTGTTTGTACAACCCGACAAAACAGACGCTTGTACGACCGACCATTCTTTGAGCATCAGGTTGGCATTTCGGTATCTAGCCACCCAGGGAATCGAGCCGCAGATGCTTGCACGAGAGAGAATACAGCTTGGGAAAGTACGATTGAGTCCGCTCTCAACCCAGATGGGAGCTTATCAACATCTCGACGATCGCGGTTTTCAAATTTTGCTCAATTATCGAGCTTCACAATCAGTTGCTCGACGGATCGAGCTAAGCGATCTTTTGTCGGATAAGGTCGATCCCAATTGGATAAAAAATCGCGTTATTCTTATTGGCGTAAGCGCCCCTATTTCTTCTGATTATTTTTCAACTCCCTACAGCCTCCAAAAATGGCCTCGCGAACAAATGGCAGGAGTCTGGATACAGGCACAGATGGTCAGTCAGATTCTTAGCGCCGTTTTAGACGGACGACCCCTCTTATGGGTATTGCCCGTGTGGGGAGAAGTCTTATGGATCTGGGGTTGGTCGATGGTAGGAGGAATTATTGCTATTGCTTTTGGCAAGATTGGAGCTTGGGGAGCAATAACGATCTCGACGATGGTTTTTTTACCGGGGATTTGCTTTGTATTATTAACTTACGGGGGATGGGTTCCCCTCGTTCCCTCAGCTTTGGCGTTTGTTGCTACGGGAGTAGTTGCGATTGCCTTCCCACCAGCGGCAAAGCCGATCGCTTACAAAACTTTGCTTCAACGACAACATTGGTAGCTTAAAATGAGATGAATCGAAAACATTTACGTTTACTGGGGATTGCTTCAACTTTTCTTCTGGTGATGCTAGAACAACTAACGCTAGCTGCTGCTAGAACAGAAGAGTTATCGAGAATGAAGCTTCCCCATCGCCCTGCACTGGAATTTAAACCGCCGTTGCGAGGCGCGCCTGGAGAACGAAAAGATTCAGGCAGTCGAGATCCGTCTGGTTGTTCGGCTATCTTGGCGATGGTTCCCAGTACGAATTTTGGCTTGACTGTCTCGGCCTATCCGACTTTTTGGCTTTATCTTCCTCGGTTGACTATGCCTGGGGAATTGACTCTGACGCTGCTCGCAGAACGCGAAGATGGAGAACAGGAAATAGCCTATCGAACTAAGTTTAAAATTACTCAAAATTCGGGAATTGCCAGCTTTAATCTTCCTCAAGCCGCACCTCCTCTCGAAATTGGCAAGCAGTACCGTTGGGTTTTTTCTTGCGGGGCGATCGCCCGTTATGGCGAAATTAAGCGGATTCCCCTCGAACCCGAAATTGAGTATCAATTAGAGCAAGCAACCCCACGGGAGCGAGTTTTGATTTTAGCGAAAAATGGTCTGTGGTACGAGACTTTAACCGAGCTTGCCAAGCTACGTTACGCTAAGCCACAAGATACTCAACTGGCTGCTGATTGGGCTAATTTACTACAGCATCGGGTGGTTGGTTTGGACGAGCTAGTCGAAAAACCTTTCTTGCCTTGTTGCCATCTTTAGCACGATTGGCGCGATCTCATGAGTTTAGGATTCAAATGCGATCGCCATAGCATTGAAATCCTTAATTATTAAAAATTTCTTAAAAAATAATGTTATTTTTGTTTTTCCCATATCTATCGTGTATTTAAATTGCACTAATAACCTTATCCCACCTGTCTAGATGATTTACCAAAATAGTAATTTTAATAATTTATTGCATTCGCTAAGTAGTTATGAAACAAATAAAAATCTATTTTATGAAAAATTATTTTAACAATTATTCGTTACCTCCTGTCTATGCAATTTTAGTTAACAACGTTCGGATTAAATCTACCGTTAAAATATACCTTGATAGACTTCCCATTTCCGAAAATATAAGCTATATATTTAGTACGAGCAATTAGTCTAAGCCTCTTTTGTAACTCCTGGAACACCCTTATCAGAGTTCATTACTATCTACTTTATCTGTGTTAAGATTCCATGTCTTGGATATAAAAATCTAACTAACGATAGATATAGGAGAGATAGTTATCGGAAAAACATTTAGATAAAAGGGTTGTTTGTACAATGATAAAAAAGTCACAAAAGAGATGTTAAAAAGCAATGTAACAAATTTAACTTTGACAATTTTGAAAAATTGTTAAATACTTCTAGAAAGTAGCTTTAAATTAGCTAACTCATCATAATAAGTCCGAGTTTAGTGTTAGCGGCACTAAACCCAGACAAACTTCCCCCTTGCTGAAAGCCTTAAAAAATAGACAACAAGGAGATACGAACATTATGCCACAGCAAAGTTTAGTAGTCGAACCTTTGTCAAGAATTTCTTTATTAGTGCAGCGAACCCAAGAAAATCGAGCAAATTTAGGAAATGAATTGGTTATAAATCGCCTCAAACTTTTTTTAGCTGCCTATTAGCTCTAGATTACTTTCAGTTGCTTTATTTCTTGCACGGGACGTTCTTAAGTCATATTCCTGCTTTATAGCAAAAATTGACTCTTAATTTCAGGCGAGCAGTATGGTTTCAACTGCTTTCATGCAATAGATTTTTCGTCACCCAGTAGCAAGCTACAGGCAAGGAACCTTAGCTATTAAAAAATGAGAGTTGGTTTTCGTTTAAATCGAGAATAATTCTCAAAAAATGATTTAATCTTTTGAGCGTAGATAGATGACTATTCGTTTTGACACATTACTTGAATCGGGGTGCAAAAAGTCCACCATGGTTGACCTTTTGACCTACAGAGCGAAAGAGCAACCCAATAAAACTGCTTATGTCTTTCTTCATCGTGGCGAAACGGAAATAGGCAAGCTAACCTATCAAGAATTGGATCGACAAGCACGGGCGATCGCATCTCGTCTTCAGTCGCTTGAAGCCACGGGAGAACGCGCTTTACTGCTTTATCCGCCGGGATTAGAATTTATTGGGGCCTTTTTTGGCTGCTTGTATGCAGGGGTTATTGCCGTTCCCGCTTATCCACCTCGGCGCAATCAAAAGATGACGAGGTTGCAAGCGATCGGAGAAAATGCCCAAGCCACCGTAGTTCTCACGACTACAGCGCTTCTAGAAAACACTCAGCGGCAGTTTGCCGACACGCCAGAACTAGCCGCGATGCGCTGGTTGACCACCGATAACGTCGCCAGCGAAGTTGCACTAGATTGGCAAAAACCGACGATAAATAGCAACGATCTGGCATTTCTTCAATACACCTCTGGTTCTACAGGAACGCCGAAAGGAGTCATGGTTACTCATGGCAATCTTTTGCACAATAATGCGTTGATTCACCAGGGTTTCGAGCATACTATAGAGAGTCAAGGTGTCATTTGGCTGCCACCTTATCACGATATGGGATTAATTGGTGGAGTGCTACAGCCGCTTTATGGTGGCTTTCCAGTCGCGCTCATGTCACCAGTAGACTTTCTTCAGCAACCCTTTCGCTGGTTGCAAGCCATTTCTAAGTATCGAGCAACCACTAGCGGCGGGCCTAATTTTGCCTACGACCTTGTAGCTAGTAAAATTACGCCAGAACAGTTGGCTAGTCTCGATCTAAGCTGCTGGGAAGTCGCTTTTACAGGGGCAGAACCCGTGCGAGCAGAGACATTAGAGCGATTTGCCGCAACCTTTGAACCCTGCGGCTTCCGAAAAGAAGCTTTTTATCCTTGCTACGGGATGGCAGAAACAACTTTGATCGTCACTGGCAAGACAAAAAGCGACACTCCTATAGTGCGACGGATACAAGCAGAGGCACTCGAACAAAATCGAGTAGTAACCGCGAAAAGCAAAGATAATTCTCGTCAACTTGTCGGTTGCGGTCGGGGTTTGGCGAATCTAAAAGTAGCTATCGTCGATCCCAAGTCCCTAACCGCGCTCCCAGATAACCAAGTTGGAGAAATTTGGGTGAATGGTGACAGTGTAGCAAAGGGCTACTGGAATAGAACCCAAGAAACCGAGATGATGTTTAACGCTTATTTAGCGGATGCAGGTGAAGAACCCTATCTGCGTACTGGCGATTTAGGTTTCTTACAAGATGGCGAGTTATTTATCACTGGGAGAATCAAAGACGCGATTATTATTCGCGGACAAAATCACTATCCCCAAGATATCGAACAAACTGTCGAACAAAGCCATCCGGCGCTAAGACCCAACTGTGGAGCGGCGTTTGCTGTAGAGGTGAATGGTTCGGAGCGTTTAGTTATCGTTCAGGAAATTAAACGCAGTTACCTGCGAAAGCTGAACGTGAAAGAGGTGGTAGAAAGCATCCGTCGGGCAGTGACAGCAGAACATAATCTCCAAGTCTATGCAACCGTCTTAGTGAAGACTGAAAGCATTCCTAAAACCTCTAGCGGGAAGATTCAGCGTCATGCTTGTCGTGCTGGTTTTCTGGCTGGGACTTTGAATGTCGTGGAGGATTGGAGTGAAAATCCAAAAAGTAAAGTGAAGTTTTTGCAGCTACAAGCAGATGTCGAATCGGTTTTAGAAAAGCTGCAAACTGTCAAATGATTGTCAAATCAATAATAGTTGCGATCCGCGTAGCGCTCCCGGAGGGAATCGCTAATTCATAAACGCAACAAAAGGTTTAAATAATGGAAGCTCAAAACTTTGCTATCGATTCTCAAAAAACTAATGTTAGAGTAATAAACGATCGCCTTGGGAAAATCTATCGACGGTTGAGCAGAGTCACTGTCTCGGTTCCCTTGGTAGGAACGATCTTGGCGATTTCGCTACTTTGGAACACACCGATTGGATGGGTAGAAATAGGACTGTTGGTTGGGATGTATGCCCTAACGATTTTCGGGATTGAGGTAGGATTTCACCGACATTTTTCCCACCGCGCTTTCCAAACAAAAAAGTTCGTCAGCGTCCTTCTTGCCATTATCGGTTCGATGGCAGCACAAGGAGGAGTCATTTTTTGGGTGGCACACCATCGATGTCATCATCAATACGCCGACCGACCAAACGACCCTCACTCGCCCAACCTACATGGAGACGGCATTAAGGCAAGAATGCGCGGTTTGTGGCACGCACACGCAGGCTGGGTTTTAGCAGGCGAGATTCCTAATTCTTTGCTGTTTGCCAAGGATTTGCTGCGAGAACCCATCATTTTTAAAGTCAATCAATGGCAACATATTTGGGTACTCCTGGGTTTGATTTTGCCTGCGATTGTAGATGGAATTATTAGTCGGTCTTGGATGGGTGTCTTGCAGGGATTTTTGTGGGGAGGACTCGTTCGAGTTTTCTTAGGACAGCAAATTATCAATAGTACTAATTCTATCTGTCACGTTTATGGCGATCGCTCTTTTAATTCAGACGATTGCAGTACGAATAATATCTGGCTTGCAATTCCGAGTTGGGGACAGTCATTGCATAACAATCATCACGCCTTCCCTAATTCGGCAAATGTAGGTCTGAAGCAGTGGCAGATTGACCCCGGTTATTGGGCGATTTGGACGCTCAAAAAGATAGGTTTGGTCTGGGATGTAAAAGTCCCGACAGCAAGCGTTTTAGAAATGAAAGCAAGGTGAAGTTCAAAGTTCAAAGTACGTCTTTCAGACGGGCTACGCCAACAAAGTTCAAAAATAAATATTCTCCCTTTACCCTTTACCCTTTCCCCCAGCGAAGCGTTTACCCTTTCCCCTAAAAAATCCCCATTCACCAATCCCCAATACAACGGAGTAATTAACAATGGAAGTTCAAAACCCTACTATCGAAAAGATATCCGCCCAGGAAATTCAAGAGTGGATAGTGTCTTATTTAGCCGAATTACTAGAGGTAGATGCAGATGAAATAGACGTTACCGTACCGTTTGACCGCTATGGTTTAGATTCTTCAGCCGCTGTCGGTTTGACGGGAGATTTAGAGACTTGGCTGGAAACTCAGATCGATCCCACCCTACTCTATGATTATCCAACAGTTGAGGCTTTGGTCGAACATCTAAGCGCGCAGTTGAAAACAAAAGCATAGATCGAGTAATACATTCAAGAGAGAATTATGATAGTTGCAAACAAGACTTCGCGATTGCAAGTACAACCTAAAACACACATCAAAGTCATTGAAAAAACCTTCAGCAATAACAGCGATTCAGACTACACTGAGAAACTGGCAGAGTTAGGCAACAAATTTAACTATGCTAGCAACAGCAACTATTATTGGGGCGATCGCGATCTTTCGCTTCTCTATGGCACTCCCCTTTACGATGCCGCTTCCGAGACGCAGAAGCTAGCACTCAACCATCTTTACTGGGTTGGTAACTATAATCACACTGCTGTCAGCGAAGCCACTACTAGTATCTATAACATGGTGACAACGGGCGTTTTTCGTGCCGTTGGCGGATATGACACCCTCTGTCGGGAACTCGAATTTGAAACCGAACAGGAAAGCTATCACATACGCACCTTTCAAAAGATCGGTTTTAAGTCAAAAATGGCAATTGTGGGGAAAACCATTTTAGGAAATTCTCTGTATGGAAAGTCAGAGCAAGAGAATCCTAATAATTTGCTTAAATCTTTAGTTCCCGAACCAGTACAGGTATATTTCACCTCAAAGAAAGGAAGTTCGCCTTTTTCGAGAGATCGAGATAAAGCTTTAGGTGCGATCGCTAAAATGATGCTGAGAGACAAACAACAATATTATTCTCAGTATTTAAAGGATTTGGAGGCAAAAGGCGAACCGATTCCCGCGCCTTCCGATGGTTTAGGTGGAAGAATCGCACCGCGTTACTGGTTGCAGTTTTTCACCTTACACTGGGGAATGTCTCCATTTATGGCTTGTCAGTATTATTCTTTGCGTTACACTGCCAATGCCATTCTCAAAAATCAAGAGTATCCTTATGTAAGGTATTTCCGAGAATTAGAACAAAAAGACGAATATATCCCCACGCCTACGGCTGTTTCCTATTACCATTTATTAGACGAGGCGTTCCACACTACCATATCTCAGACTATTGCCAGAGATATGTATAAGGACTTTCCTGCGCCTACAGCTTATGAGAAGTTCATCTCAGGTGCGATCGTCGCACAGATGCAACGCAATCTGTTAAGCGGTCTTTCTGGTATTTTACCCGGTCGCTGCGTATACGATGACGAGATGTTGATGGTTTTTTATTATAAGCTTTTGACATCGCCTTTGTTTGGCATGGAAAAGCGAGAAGCCCTCGATTGGCTAGAAAAATGCGTTTGTCAAGAACACCAAGGCTATCACACGGGACTTAAATACCATCAAAGTCTTTTGGAATTGATGCGACGTTTGTTCAATCGTCTAGATTATCAGTGGTCGATTAATCGCGATATGGGCATTATGGCTGCGGGAGGTTCGATTGAGAAGGCTTTAGTTAAGAATTCTCAAACATTTAAACAATTTTCCAAATCTATGCTGGCTCAAGAAAGCTAATTGCGATCGCATGGATAAACAGGGCGCACGTCATGCGTACTGAAGAGACAAGGGGACAAGGAGGACAAGGAGGAATCTTTAGTGCCGACTTCCAACTTCGCAAACACTATGCGCCCCTACTTTCGACTTTCGACTTTCGACTTCCGACTTTTATATTATGGAACCTATAGCAATTGTTGGCATTGGTTGTCGTTTTCCTAAAGCGAAAAATCCCGAAGCATATTGGCAGTTATTATGTAATGGTATAGATGCGATCGCGCCTATCCCTAAAGAACGATGGGATATCGATAGTTTTTATCATCCCAGTCCCGATTCTCCTGGAAAAATGAATGTGCGTTGGGGTGGTTTTTTAGAAGAGGTGGATCGATTTGATGCCGAGTTTTTTGGGATGTCCGCCGATGAAGTCGAACATACAGACCCCCAACAACGGCTATTTTTAGAGGTCGCTTGGGAAGCATTAGAAAATGCTGCTATCGTACCAAAGAGTTTAGCCAGCAGCAAGACAGGTGTATTCATCGGTCTGTGTACCATCGATTACCATCGACTTCTCTACAAAAAGTTTTCCTGTATCGGGCCTTATAGCGGTACGGGAACGACTCCCTGCGTTACTGCCAATCGCTTATCTTATTTGCTAGATTTGCGCGGGCCGAGTATGGCGATCGATACGGCTTGTTCCTCGTCTCTGGTGACAGTTCATTTAGCTTGTCAAAGTTTGCGAAGTGGAGAATCAGATTTGTGTTTGGCTGGCGGCGTGAATCTAATTCTCTCCCCAGATTCCACGATTTCCTCTTCTCAAACGGGAATGCTGTCTGTTGAGGGTCGTTGTAAGACCTTTGATGCTTCTGCTGATGGTTATGTTAGGGGCGAAGGTTGCGGTGTTATCGTGCTAAAGCGCCTTTCTGATGCAGTGAGGGATAAAGATAACATTCTCGCACTGATTAGAGGTTCGGCAGTAAACCACAATGGATTGAGTAATAGTTTGAGTGCGCCGAATGGACTTGCCCAACAAGCTGCAATCCGTCAAGCTATGGAAAATGGCAACGTACAACCATCGCAGATTAGCTATGTGGATGCTCACGCGGTTGGAACTGCTATTGGAGACGCGATCGAGTTTAAAGCCCTAAAAACAGTGTTAATGGAGGGTAGAGAACCGAATAGACCTTGTTGGATTGGTTCGGTGAAGACCAATATCGGTCATTTAGAAGCAGCCGCTGGGATTTCTGCATTAATTAAGGTAGTTCTCTCGCTACAACACGAGAAGATTCCACCGCATTTGCATTTAAACGAACTCAATCCCTATGTTTCTCTAGAAGATACGCCAATATCAATTCCTAGTGTTGCTCAAGACTGGTCGCATTCTCACCAAAGTCGTTTTGCTGGCGTTAGTGCTTTTGGTTTTGGCGGTACTAATGCTCATGTTGTCCTTGAAGAAGCACCTTTTCAAAAGTCGAAAGTCGTTGGCGTAGCCCGTCCCTTGGACGTAAGTCGAAAGTCGAAAGTAATGTCGCACCACATTCTTACGCTCTCGGCGAAAAGCGATGTGGCATTGCGGGAGATGGCGCAAAGATACGATGAGTTTTTAGCGTCTCATCCCGATGTATCGCTGGAAGATGTGTGTTTTACTGCTAATACGGGGCGATCGCATTTCGATTGTCGTCTGTGTCTTGTTACTGATGAGATCGCCCAACTGCGCCAACAG
>JALOOL010000484.1 GCA_025454425.1 Hydrococcus sp. Prado102
GAACCTTCTGGGAGCCAATTTTCTGTCACTTCTAAATCTTTTCCTAGTGGTTTGTGTTCGATGCAATTTCCAGATTTAATTCGCTCCGCACTATCGATATGATAAGAAGGAATATTATGCTCGATCGCGATTTCTTGTAAGTGAGTCGTATTCGACGAGTTATAACCGCCAATAACGACCATTAAAGACAACTTTTCTTTAACTAGGTCGAACATTGCATCTTGACGTTCTTGAGTCGCATCGCAAATGGTATTAAAACTCATGAAATGTCGATCTAATTCTGTGGGGCCATATTTTTTGAGCATCGTGCGCTCAAAAAGTTTGCCAATCTGTTCGGTTTCGCTTTTAAGCATGGTAGTTTGATTGGCAATTCCTAGTTGTTGCAAATCGCGATCGGGATCGAATCCTTCGGAATAAGCGTTTTTAAACTTCGTCAAAAATTCTTCTTTATTACCGCCGTTGAGGATGTAATCGCAGACATAATTTGCTTGTTCTAAATTAAGGACGATTAAATAAGTACCTGCAAAAGAACTCGTCGCGATCGTTTCTTCGTGATTGTATTTGCCGTGGATAATTGAGGTATAGTCGCGTTTTTTATGTTTTTCAACTGAATTCCAAACTTTCGATACCCACGGACAAGTAGTATCGACAATGGTGCAACCTTTTTCGTTCAGGAGTTGCATTTCTGTAACGCTAGCGCCGAAGGCGGGTAAAATTACTACGTCGCCTCGTTCTACTACAGAAAAATCTTTTTCATTGTCGATAACAGAAATAAATCCAACTTCCATCTCCTGCAAACGCTGGTTTACTGATGGATTGTGAATGATTTCATTAGTAATCCAAATTCGTTCGCTGGGGAAATGCTGGCGGGTTTCATATGCCATTGCGACTGCACGTTCGACTCCCCAACAGAAACCAAATGCTTCTGCTAAGTGAATGGTGACATCTCCTCGTTGCAGTCGATAGTTGTTGTTACGGATTTCTTGGATTAGATTGCTTTGATACTCGCTATTCATCGCTCCCATGACTTCGGTTTCATGACCGAATCCTTTGCGATGGTAATTTTCTGACTGTTGCAGCGATCTTTTAAAGGCTTTGGTATCCATGTTTTTAAAAGCAATATTCCCGTGTCATTAACTTATTTTAGTTGCGATCGCGCTCTTATCGATTGGGGATCTTTTATCTTGCGGAAGGAACATCTGTCTTCTGCAAGTTGCGTTTAAAAAGTAGTTAGAAGATTTTTAGTGGAAAACAATACTATTTCATAGCGAGCGCAGCAGACTAACAATCGCTTGTACGAAAAACGGTGTATAACACGCTTACTTCATCCAGCTTCAGCAATGACTCGTCCGATTTCTTGTGGAGTTGCACCTGTTGCTAGCATTGCACGTATTAAGAATTCGATTGAAACTGAAGCATCGCCATTTTCTGCATTAGCAATATTTGGTTGGCTTGAGTGAATTTTTTCTGCCAATTCAGCTTGTGTCATTACCTTTTGTCGCCGCTCCTTCAGACGACGACTGAGTGCTAATTTAATTTCAATAAAAGCATTTTCTTCGGCTGTCAGTTCCAAAAACTCTGAAACTGTGCCAATCTTCCAACCCTTTGCTTCTAAACGTTCTCTTTTAATTCGATCCATCATCTTATCCTTGTACATCTATGTCGTAATTACTCAATCGTTTTTTACAGTTTTCAATTACGGTATCGGGTGTCGATCGCGTGGTTTTATTAAACACCTCAATAATCAAAATGGCATCGTCATCAATACGGTAAATGATTCTCCAGTTTTTGTCTGCATCGCGAATTCGTAACTCATGGCAATGAACTCCAATACTCGGCATCGGTCTTGAGTGCGGCAATCCAAGGTTCTCGCCTTGCTGCAAGCGTCGGAGAAGAAAACCTGCTTCTACAAGCGCTTTTTGGCTAAATGGTGGAGTTTTAATCTCGCCATGCCACCAAACTAAGGGTTTATCATCATTATCCATCTCCGATATAGATCGCATTTAATCTACTCTTAGCCTTGCTAGCATCCTAAACCACGGCGAATTTGTTTCAGTTAAATTATTTTTCGCCAAAGTTTGGCGCGAGGGTCATCTCAAGCTTCTCGTTCTTCAATAGACCCAATTATTTTGATAAAGCAGTCCTAGAATAGCGATTGTTCCCATTAAAATGAGTAACTAATAACTTACTACTGATAACTAATCAAGTGTCCTACGCCATCGATTTCGGTACTAGTAACACCGTTATTACCCGTTGGAACGCAGCAACCGAACAACCTGAAACTGTCAAACTATCGGGACTGTCACAACAACTGGGAAATAATCCGCCTTTAATTCCCAGTTTGGTTTACGTCGAAAATGCCAGCGATGCTAAAATTGTCGCGGGTCAGAAGGTGCGCGATCGCGGTTTAGATCTCGCCAACAATCCTCGTTTCTTCCGCAGCTTTAAACGGGGAATTGGCGCACAAATTCAAGGTTTCTTACCAGAATTAGACGGAAATCTCGTTACTTTTGAACGGGTTGGCGAATGGTTTTTAACCGCCTTAATCGACCAACTCAAAGCGGAAACCTCCCAATCGCCAGATTCCCTCGTCCTAACCGTCCCCGTTGATAGTTTTGAAACCTATCGCAGTTGGTTGAGTCAAGTTTGCCAATCTTGGGCGATCGAACAAATTAGAATTTTAGACGAACCCACAGCAGCAGCGTTGGGATATGGAACGACAGACGAAAGTTTGCTGTTAGTCGTCGATTTTGGCGGCGGGACGATTGATTTATCTTTGGTGCAGTTGGATTTGGGAAGCAAACAAAAAACCCAAGGATTTATTCTTAAATGGGGCGAAAAATTCTTTGGCAATAGTTCGGGACAAAAAGCAAAACTCGCTCGCGTTTTAGCGAAGGCGGGAACGAATTTAGGCGGTTCCGATCTCGATTATTGGTTAGTCGATTATTTTGCTCAAACCCAAGGATTGCCCAAGTCTCCATTAACAACACGTTTAGCAGAACGATTAAAGATTCAATTATCTTCCCAAACTCAAGCAACGGAAGTTTATTTTAACGATGAAACTTTTGAGAGTTACGAATTAGCATTAGATCGCGATCGCTTTGAAGATATCCTCAAGCAACAGCAATTCTTTCAACAATTAGATGAATTGATGGTGCAAGTCTTGCAACAAGCGAGGCGCAATGGCATCGAACCCAACAATATCGATGCGGTTTTATTAGTGGGAGGAACGATACAAATTCCTGCGGTGCAAAACTGGGTAAAACAGTATTTTGATGAAAGTAAAATTCGTTGCGATCGCCCTTTTGAAGCCATTGCATTAGGAGCATTACAATTAGCTCAAGGATTTGAATTAAAAGATTTTCTCTATCACAGTTACGGAATTCGTTACTGGAATCGTCGCAAAAATGCTCATGGCTGGCATTCTATTATCAAAGCAGGACAGCCTTACCCAATGTCAAATCCCGTGGAATTAACGTTAGGTGCTTCTATCGAAAATCAACCCAGCATCGAGTTAATTATTGGAGAATTGGGAGTAGAAACCAAAGGAACGGAAGTTTATTTTGAA
>JALOOL010000485.1 GCA_025454425.1 Hydrococcus sp. Prado102
TCTAAATCATATCGAAGAAGAAGCGAAGAAGCGTGTCTTTAGACCGCTTCGCAGCAACATTATGGAATCCACGTCTTTTTAAAGCGTGGAGAAGTCAAACAGCTTGAATTAATTGTGAGGAAGTAATCAACTTGATAACAAGTTGCAGAAGGCGATTTACGTCTTACTTGCTCGTCGGGAGTTTGCTTTATCTCGTCGGCACAGTAGGAGTAACGATCGCGTTTAATGTACCGCTCAACTATGCACTAGCGATCGCCAAACCAGATAGCACTGACGGCGCTAACCTATGGTCTAGCTACCTTACTAACTGGACGTTTTGGAACCACATTCAACCGGATTTGATATTAATTCGCGCGATCGCACTTTTAAAATATCTGAACCCAAGCGCTCAATTGCTGAATTTTCGAGCGATACCCAATCGTTAATATTTTTGTGAATTTATAACCTTGCGCTTCTGAGTTAATTTAAGGCAAATAGATCCCATCCCCAAAAACAACAGCCCTGAAATTGCTCCAGGTTCGGGAACGGTAATGTTTTCACCAGGTAGCGCAGGTGTAGTAGAAGGGGGACGGCGAACCCTTGTCGCTTGTTCGTAAGCGAAGGCAAATTGCAGCAATTGTTCTTCATCAAAAGCCCGTCCTAAAAACTCCATCCCTACAGGCAAACCATCAGCCGTAAATCCCGCAGGTAAAGTAACAGCAGGAAAACCCGAAAAAGCACTCAAACGATTATTAGAACCAATGCGTTGCCCCTCGCTAATCGGTTGCGGCGGTGTGACTGAGGTAGGATACAACAGAGCATCCAATCCATCCAAGGCAGTTAATAAGCTTCGTTGCGTCAATCCCGGTCGCACTCGAATAATCTCTTGATATTCTGAGTTAGTTTCTAAGGGTGGAACGCTATTGCGAGCAATCAAAGTTTCTTCAAAATCAGGCAAATACAAACCCGAATCGATAATTTCTTGTAAGGTTCTATAAGGTGCGTTGGGTTCGGAGGCTAAATAGTCGTTGAGATTATCTCTAAACTCAAAACCACTCAAACTCGGATAGGATAAGATCTGCTCCAAATTGGGGATAGAAACATCGACAACCGTTGCCCCCTGAGACTCCATTTGCGCGATCGCACCATCTATAATTCGATTAACCTTAGCCGATTCTGGGTCGGTATCTAATCCAAACAATTCCCGCACCACTCCAATACGCGCGCCTTGCAGTCCATTGGCGGTCAGAGAATCGGCATAGCTATCGGGAATATTGCCCCTGCTGAGGGCTGTAATGGGGTCGTCGGGATCGAAACCTACAGTAACATCCAGCGTCAAAGCAGCATCGGTAACGGTGCGAGTCATCGGGCCGCCCGTATCTTGAGAAAGGGCAAGGGGAATAATTCCCGAACGACTCGATAAACCAATGGTGGGTCTAACGCCAACTAAACCGTTGTAAGAAGAAGGATTGCGAATAGAACCCCCCGTATCCGTTCCCATACCTATGACCCCAAAATTAGCCCCAATCGCTGCCCCCGTACCGCCGCTTGAACCTGCCGGACTTCTTAGAGGGTCGTAAGAATTCAGGCTTTCGCCGCCCAAAGAACTAATCGACTCCGAACCACTAAAAGCAAACTCCGACAAATTCGCTTTGCCAAGGATAATCGCCCCTGCTTCGCGCAATTTCTGCACCTGAAAGGCATCTTCTTGGGGAATAAATCCTTCTAGTGCCAATGCTCCCGCCGTTGTAGGCAGATCGAATGTATTATAATTATCCTTAACAATAACGGGAATGCCATGAAGCGGACTGCGAGGGCCAAATAATTTCCGTTCTCGATCCAAGTCTTCGGCAACTTGTAGGGCATTAGGATTAATCGTAACGATTGAATTAATGGCTGGCCCTTGTTTATCGTAGGCATCAATTCGGTTCAAATAAAGTTGGACGAGTTGCTCTGAGGTTAAAATTCCTTCATCGTATGCTTGATTAATACTCGTAACTGTTGCTTCTTGAAGGTTAAAAGTACCTGCGATCGCAACCGTAGGAACAAGGGTTAGAGAAGTTGCGGAAATTCCCACTAAAACAGTGTTTTTTAATTTCATCATCATTGGTTTGAGAGAACTATTGTTTAGCTGCTTTTTACTTTTGACTATGTATTCTACTGACGAACAAATTACTTGGCGTTGTGCGGCTTCTGGGAAAGCTCGGTCTTATTTAGTTAAAGTTTTAGATAGAACTCTGACCTCCTTCGATCTGGTTATTTACCAGGGTTCTCGATTAGAAAAAACTCAGCAGTTACAAACTATACAAATTGCAATTGTCGAAAATACACCTCAAGGACTAAAAGGTGTGGGAAGAACAGAAGATGGAGAAACGATTAGTGCGATCGCATTTAAAAAATCTCTTGATTTTGAGGTTAAACATAGCCTTTTTGGGGATGCTACCGGTCGCTGCGAACGCAACATTACATTAAATTAGTAGCGCGATCGCATCATTTCTCATAACCTCAAAGCTATGATTAAAATAAAATCGGGAACGCTAATTGTTCCTCTAGGTAATACAGGCAAAATAAAAGGCGCATAGCATTAATATACCTAGTCTGTTATTAAATAAATTTCAATTTGCGTCTTTTATTTAAAAATACATAGAATTCCGCTTTTGTATTGAAAAATACAGATAGTTGTTTTAAAGATAAAGTTGTAGTAATTGTCATGCGATCGCTATCTTTTAGCTGTAATTTGTAGAATTATTGGCATTTAAGAAAGATTCTTGTTTAAAAAATGATGGCTTAATTACAAGTTAGAATAGACAGAAGTACGAACAATTTATCTCATTCAAAGATGAATTTTTTGACTGTTTTTGAAATTTAAATTCTAAATATTTTGCCCAGAGGGGTGTTAAAGAGAGTTTTCGGCGATGGATTTTCGGATGTCATCAAGAATCGCCTCTTGATGATAAATTTCATTTGTTTCTCTGCTGCAACTTGCACGTCAATTACCAATTGTATGGGCTTATAAGCAGCGGGAGCTTCTTCAATTCTGCGTTCTTCGCGCAGGGTGATGCAATCTACTCTCGTAAGTCCGAGTTCGTCTTCGTTTTGCGATGCCCCTTGACGAGTTAGATCGAATCGCGATCGCATTCTTCCCGCCCTATGAGAAGCCGAATGACAAGGATTGTCGTAGGTATTGGCTTTCAAAAAAAATATTTGACAAATCTATGTCATTTTCGTTATGATTGTATTCGCCTCGCAAATGGGACAGTAGTTCAATTGGTTAGAGCACCGCCCTGTCACGGCGGAAGTTGCGGGTTCGAGCCCCGTCTGTCCCGTAAAAAAATCTAATATTTCTTATTTGGTAAGATTTTGGGAATTTTGATTAGTAATATTCCAGTACAATTCTCATCCAACTTTAACTTGTTCGAGATGATAGCGTATTCGCGTTAGTAAATCTTGAAAGCGAAAGGGTTTTGATATGCACTCATCTGCTTTATGTTGTAAACCTGCCATTTGTTCTTGAAGATCGTCGCGAGCAGATATGATGATAACTGGTATCTGTAT
>JALOOL010000158.1 GCA_025454425.1 Hydrococcus sp. Prado102
AACGTTCCTGAAAATATTACCGTTTTGTGCATTGGCAAGTCTTCTTATGCACGGGTTGGTTTGATTGCCAATTTAACCCCCGCCGAAGCAGGTTGGAGAGGACATTTAACCCTAGAATTTTCTAACTCTTCTAGTGCCGATTGTCGGATTTATGCCAATGAAGGAGTAGTGCAATTATTATTTTTAGAAGGGGAACCTTGTTCGGTGAGTTACGAGACTCGTCAAGGCAAGTATCAAGACCAACCAGAACGAGTAGTGTTTACGAGAGTTTAAATCTGTGCGATCGCTCCTAAACAACAATGGTAATATCGTAGACACGCCTCTAAGCCATCTCGGAGAAATATGACCCATCGACCTATTATTCTTGGCATCGTCGGCGATAGTGCTGCTGGTAAAAGTACTCTTACCCAAGGAATAGCTCAAGTTTTGGGGACGGATAACGTTACAGTTATTTGCACGGACGATTACCATCGCTACGATCGCAAACAAAGAGCCGAGATTGGCATTTCAGCCCTTCATCCCGATTGTAACTATCTCGATATTATTCAACAACATCTAAGCCTTCTGCGGACGGGACAAGCAATTCTCAAACCAATTTACAATCACCACACGGGAACTTTTGACCCGCCAGAATATATTAAACCCAAACAGTTTGTCATTGTTGAAGGATTGTTGGGTTACTCGACGCGAGTTATGCAGGATAGTTATGATGTCAAAGTATATTTAGCACCGCCTGAAGATTTACGGACGGTTTGGAAAATCAAGCGCGACACCCGCAAACGCGGTTATACCGATGAAGAAGTTCTCGAACAGTTACGCCAACGAGAACCCGATTCAGAAGCTTATATTCGTCCTCAACGTAAATGGGCAGATGTAGTGGTGAGTTTCTACCCACCCGATAACGATACTCAATCTAACGAGTTATTACTTAACGTTAAATTGGTGCTGCGACCGACAATTCCCCATCCCGATCTTCTCGAAATTTTAAATCCCGAAGGAAGTCATCTAGGTCAAGCAATTCGTTTGGAATTGGATAGGGATATGGGTAAACCCGTCGATGTTTTGAAAGTTGACGGTCATGCAACCAGCGAACAGGTAAAAGAATTAGAGCGAATGCTTTGTAATGAAGTTCCTTATTTATCTCAGTTTTGTAGTTTGGAAGGCAATAAAGATATTGGCAAATTAGTAGGGACAACGGGGGAAACGCTTCAAAGTTATCCTCTAGCTTTAACTCAGCTTCTAATTACCTACCATATGCTGAAAGCCGCTAAGGTGCAACAGATAGGATAAGCAGTTTAAAGTTCTTTCGTCGCGTAGCTAGCGTAAGAACGTCTTTAGTAGCCCGTCTGAAAGACGTAGCAATTCTTTAGTTCAAAATTAATTGACTTCTGATTTTTTGGTTCGACGTTGCATACTCCACAACATCGAAATCCCCGTAATAGCTAGAAATAAGGAACCCGCTGCATTGAGAAATGGATAAATTTTCTCCAGATTGAGAGCGCCAAAATGTTCTTTGTGAATGTCTAATAACCAGTCGAAGGCATCTCCTTGACCTGTTAAATCGACAATTTGTTGACACTCCCACCGATAAATCGGGGGATTCTTGGTTCACAGAGTCTTGACTAGCTTAGTAGAATTGACAAAAGGTTAATAAATCCCGCTTGTTCAAAATGGCGATCGCAAGTAAACGCTTGTTTGATTTTCAGTTGTTCCATCACAACAAAACTAATACAATCTGTCAAACTCCAGCCTTTGTCAGGACGTTGTTTGTATAGCAACCATCTTTGTGTCAGTGACATACTCCCGACCGCAAGCTGCGCTATGCGGCGGGCTTCTCGCTTGTCTTGATTAGACTTGCGAGCATTTTTGACCAATCATTCCTTAGTAAGACTGTATTTCTACCAATGCCGAATCTTTTAATTTCATACAAGAAGAGAAAAATAAAGTTTTGTAAAGAAATATAGGTGCTTGTATAACGCGAGTGAAATTCTACCGAGGTCTATATAGAAAGCGATTTTTAGCGCCAGAAATTTTCTCATGCTCTCGACAAGCTCAACAGTCAATATGCTTGATATCGTCTCTCTTGCCAATGGCAAATATTTAACCGCTAGTCAGCGCCAGCTACTGTGCAAGCGTTTAAATGAAAATTTACCGAAGCTATATCGTACTCGTATTGAAATCATGTTACTCGCCGATGAAGGAAAATCTCAGGCGGAAATTTGTCAAATGCTAGGCTGTACGCCAGCCACAGCTAGTCGTTGGATAACCTTAGCTCGTAGTGGAATGAGCCATCAATGGGAAGAATCCTGTCGGGGTCGTCCCAAAAAGATTAATCAACAATATTTACAACGGCTAAAAGAACTTGTTAGTCGTAGTCCCCGCGATTTTGGTTATCCCTTTCAACGCTGGACGGGAGAATGGTTAGCGCGACATTTAGCAAAAGAATTCGGGATTAAAATTACCAAACACCATATTAATCGACTGCTCAAAGATGTTCGCTCGCTTAAAATTCAGGATTTACCCCTAGATAAATAAAAAAAACACCAAAGACTTTTATCAACTCCGGTAATTTTGTCAAAGTATCAATTGAATGATCGAACAACAAAAATTTTCTCAACTTTTGCCAGATATTTTTAAAACTTCTATTTCTGAAAAAGAATGTCAGCGGTTGCTCGCAAAAACGATTTATCTTAAGCCAAAAGTGGGAAAACTTACGCTGCAATCGGGTTGGTATATCATCGCTAACGGCAAAATAAGACTGCTAGATACTAATGAGACACAGATTGCCAAGTTAGAGGCGGGTGAATCTTTCGGGGAATCTTTTTTATTTCCAGATGCCTCGTTTTATCCCTATGAAGTGAGAGCTTCTCTCGGTGTAGAATTACACTTTATCCCTAGTTCTGATTTAGAAGATATCCTCCAAAAGTCTCCAAAAATTAAAGAGTATTTTTGGCAAAAAGCAAATTTTCTCAACAATCTAATTAATTCTAGCAATCCTTTAAATCGTCAAATCGTACAACCGAAAAAAACTGTTCGAGAAAAGTCTAAAAAAGAATCCAATAAAGTTTATTTTCCCTCGCCAACTCAACGTTTAGGACACTGGTTGCAGCGAGTTGCAAGACGCTATCCCTTTTTTGCTCAACAAAGTGCTTCCGATTGCGGCGCAGCTTGTTTGGTTATGGTGACGGGTTATTGGGGAAAGCGAGTCAGCGTCAACCGCCTGCGAGAAATTGCCAATGTCAATCGCGACGGCGCATCTCTTAAAGGGTTAATGACAGCAGCAGAGAGTTACGGATTTACGACTCGTCCCGTCAAAGCAAGCTTAGAGGGATTAGCTAAACAAAGTTTACCTGCGATCGCGCATTGGGAAGGCAAACACTTTATCGTCGTTTGGGAAATTACCCGAAAACAGGTTGTCATTGGCGACCCTGCGATCGGTCAATTAACGCTCAGTCGTTCGGAATTTGTTAGCAAGTGGACGGGTTTTATTTTATTACTAAAACCTACCGTTCAACTCCGTCAAGCTGAAGAACACAAGTCCTCTTTGTGGCAATTTTTTGAGTTAATCAAACCTCATTGGCTCGTTTTATTAGAAATTTTTATTGCCTCTTTATTCATCCAAATTTTTGGACTCATCACGCCGATTTTTACCCAATTAATTTTAGATAGAGTTATCGTTCAAGGTTCGACGACGACTTTATTTGCAATGGGGTTGGGATTAGTCATTTTTGGAGTTTTTCGAGTTGCTATTACCGGATTAAGAACCTATCTTCTCGATCACACTGCCAGTCGGATTGACTTAGCGCTCATTACTGGATTTATTCGCCATACGCTCAGCCTTCCCTTGAATTATTTTGAGTCTCGTTATGTGGGCGATATTATCTCTCGCGTGGGAGAAAATCGAAAAATACAGCGCTTTCTTTCTGGCGAAGCCTTATCCGTTCTCCTCGATTTATTAACGGTATTTATTTATGTTGCCGTAATGTTTCGCTACAGTTGGCAGCTAGCATTATTAGCTTTAGTAATCGTTCCGCCATTCTTTTTCCTCGCGCTTATTTCCACTCCCTTTTTACAAAGAATTTCGCGGGAAATTTTCAATGCGGTTACTAAAGAAAGTAGCTATCTCATCGAACTGCTAACGGGGATTCGTACCGTTAAGTCGATGGCGACAGAACAATCCGTGCGCTGGAATTGGGAAGATTTATTCAACGAAGAAGTTAAAAAGAATTTTTCCGGTCAAGTTATTGGCAATCAATTACAAATTTTCAGTCATTTAATTGAATCTTTGGCGACGGCAGGATTGCTTTGGTTCGGCGCGTATTTAGTCATTCAAAATCAGCTAACCATCGGGCAATTGGTAGCTTTTAATATGTTATTTACTCATATCATTTCGCCCTTTCAACGCCTAACCGTCCTTTGGAATCAATTTCAAGAAGTCAACATTGCAGTCGAGAGAATTAACGATGTACTAGAAGCTCAACCGGAAGAAGATTTACAATTTCAGTCTCGACAATCTCTGCCACCCATTCAAGGTAATATTCGCTTTGAAAACGTGACTTTTCGCTACCATTCCGAAAGTGAAATCAATATTCTAGAAAATCTTAGTTTTGAAATTAAATCGGGACAAACAGTTGCGTTAATCGGGCGAAGCGGTTCGGGAAAAACAACCATTTCTAAACTACTTTTAGGACTCTATCCTCCTACCAATGGAAAAATTTTAATCGATAATTACGATATTACGACCATTTCTCTCAATTCCTTACGACAACAAATTGGCGTTGTCGATCAAGATACGTTTCTATTTGGGGCAACCATTCGGGAAAATATTAGCTTGAACAATCCCAATATTTCTCTAGGAGATGTTATCGAAGCAACTAAATTAGCAGGAATTCATGAGTTTATTCAATCCTTACCAATGGGATACGAAACGCAAATTGGTGAAGGGGGAGGATTGCTGTCAGGAGGACAGCGACAGCGAATTGCGATCGCGAGAGGGTTAATCGGCAATCCCAAACTATTAATCTTAGATGAGGCGACCTCTCATTTAGATACTGAGTCCGAAAGAATCATTCAAACCAATCTCAATAAAATTCGCCGAAACAGAACTATGTTAATTATCGCTCATCGCCTTTCTACCGTGCGGAATGCCGATTTGATTCTGGTGTTGGATCGCGGCGTACTCGTCGAAAGTGGCAATCACGAGGAATTAATCGCTAAGCGAGGTCAATATTTTTATCTCACTCAACAACAAATGAATTATGAATTATGAATTATGAAAATTTTAAGCTCATAATTTTTTGTCTTCCTCACTCCTACTTGTCTCATATTTCCGACTTCTGACTTTTAATATGACTTCCGACTTTGAGTTTGCGTCCGATTCGAGCGTTTCGTTTGCTCAACCTCCAAGCGATTCCGCAAAGATTCGCATTTTGTCGATTGACGACCAAAATACAGTTAGGCAAATGCTGCGTCAGTTGTTGGAGTCAGAATCCGATTTGGAGGTTGTCGGCTGTGCGGCGGATGGCGAGACAGCCTTGCAACAAATAGAAACTTTGCATCCCGACATGGCAATTGTTGACATAGAAATGCCGGGGATGGATGGATTGACGCTTACAAGCATTATTAGCCAACGCTTTCCTCAAACAAAGGCGATCGTCTTTAGTAACTATGATGACGCTGGATATATCAAAAAAGCGCTAGATGCAGGAGCCAAAGGCTATCTGCTCAAAAATACCCCTCCAAAAGAGCTATTAAATGCCATTCGTTTTATTCATAAAGGCTATTGGCAGCTTGGACCGGTACTATATGAAAAACTCAACGATCGAACGATAACCGTAGAATCGTCAGCGAATCCAAGTCAGCCTTCGGAATCTTCAGCAAACTTGGCAACCTCAGTCGAGGGAGATTGGTCTAATATCACCCAAGAAAGAATCGATGCTTTGCCGCAGGCTTGGACGCGAGGTTTGCTCTATGCGATCGTTCTTTTTACTGCTGTTGTCGTGCCTTGGGCAATGCTATCTAAAGTTGATGAAACAGGAATGGCGAGAGGAAGACTCGAACCTCAAGGAGATACTTTTAAATTAGATTCAGATCTATCTGGAAAAATTGAGAAAATTCACGTACAAGAAGGTCAATCAATTAAAGCAGGGCAACCGATTTTAACCCTAGATTCTCAATTAATTCAAATCGATTTAAAACAGGCACAGGAAAAATTAGAAGGACAAAAGAATCGACTTTCTCAACTAGATTTGCTCAAAAAACAATTAACTTTATCAGTTTCAACTCAAGAGCAACAAAATCAGTCTCAAAGGCTAGAAAAACAAACTCAAATAGCGAAAGCACAAGAAACGCAGGAATCGCTAAAAAGCCAAGCCGATTTGCATGAAGCAGAAAAGCTCGCTCAAGTCAATCAAGCAGAAGTCGCTCTAGCAAAAAGTCAGAAGGATAGTTCTATCCTTAAAAGTCGTTATGAAGTCGCTTTACAAGAAATTAACCGTTATAAAACAGCTTTTGAAGAAGGGGTAATTACAGAAGTTCAAGTTGTTGAGAAAGAAGATAATGCTAAAGAATTACAACGCTTATACGAACAAAGTAAAGCAGAGATCGAGCAGAATCAACAGCGCCTGACCGAACTTAAAAGCCTTTATCAACAAGCGATCGCGCAAACAAATGCCGATATCAATCGCGCCAAATTAGACTTACAAGAGCAACAAAGAAGCGATCGCAGTCTCAAACATTCTAATCAAATGGCTTTGTTTAAAATTCAAGAACAACTCAAAAATTTGAAATCAGAAACAACAACGCTTAAATCGGAAATTTCTCAAACTCAAAGCCAAATTAACTCTCTCGAAATACAATTAGCACAGCGAGTTTTAAAATCCAATACCAGCGGAATCGTTTTTCAGTTACCAATTAAAAAAGCAGGGGCAGTCGTTCAACAAGGAACGAGAATAGTAGAAATTGCTCCCCAAAATTCTCGTTTTATTTTAAGAGCGCAAATGTCAACCCATCATAGTAGTTTTTTAAAAACTGGATTGTCGGTCAAATTAAAATTTGATGCCTATCCTTTTCAAGATTATGGCGTTGTTGCAGGAAAATTAACTAAAATTTCTCCTACAACAATAGAAATCGATACGCCTAATGGAAAGGATAATGCTTATCAGTTAGAAATTGAATTGAATAAACCTTGTATTTCTAAAAGCGATCGCTGCATTCCTCTAAATCCTGGAGATACAGCAACAGCAGAAGTAATTGTACGTCAAAGAAGAGTCATTGATTTTGTATTAGATCCCTTTAAAAAACTTGGCAAAGAAGGATTAAAATTATGAAGTTTTGGATACAAATTTAGGCAATAGGGAATAGGCATAAGGAAAGGCTTTGCCTGGAGAAAGGGTAAGGGGGAAAGGGGAAAAGGCAATAGGCAATAGGTAACAGAAGTTATCCAAAATAAAAACTTTTTAGGATTTAAACAAGAACAATTATGACTCAAATACTCGCGATCGAAGAACGAGATATTCTTCAACAAGTCAAATTATCGATTAAAATTCCAGAAATCATTGAACAAATTATTATTCGTAAAGTGATTACTGAAGCCGCAACAGAAACAGGAATTAAAGTTACATCAGATGAACTGCAACAAGCGGCTGATGAATTTCGCTCATCCAATCAACTTCATGATGCGCAAGAAACCTGGGAATGGTTATCAAAACAGGGGTTGTCTTTGGATGATTTTGAAGAAGTTCTTCATTACAGCTTAATTTCCTTGAAGTTAAGCAAACATCTATTCCAAGATAAAATTGAACCTTATTTTGTAGAAAACCGATTAGATTATACAGGGGTAGTGATGTATGAGGTTCTCCTGGAAGATGAAGACTTAGCAATGGAATTATATTTAGCAATTCAAGACCAAGAAATCGGTTTTCATGAGGTGGCGCATCAGTATATTTCAAATCTTGAGTTACGGCGAAAGGGAGGCTATAGAGGGATTCTCTATCGCAAGGATTTAAAACCTGAAATTTCTGCGGCTGTTTTTGCCACTAATCCCCCTGAGTTATTAAAACCAATCCTTACCTCTCACGGCGTTTATTTAATTTTAGTTGAGGAGTTGATTAAACCTGAATTAACAGAAGAATTAGCCTTAAAAATTAAAATTAGTTTGTTTGATTCGTGGTTAAAGCAAAAGGTTAAAGCAGTTGAGTATGAATTGGTTAACGATTTAAGTTAAGCTAACAGGTATTAAACTTCTTATTTTTATTGAGGCAAAAGGCTATTTTTCTCTTTTGAATTGTTATTTGAATTAACATTTTTTAGTAGTAGGTGGGCATTGCCCACCCTACGAGGATTTTCATGAAGTGGGAGGAGACTTCGGCTTTATTTGTGTCCGGATACTTACCAACCCAGAACCGAGTAAACCGACTCAGTATCAAGCGTTTTTTGCGGTTGGATAGGAGTCACTTCTGACGAACTAGCAATTTGGCATTGGGCTTCTGGGGTCTTCTCAAGGCGGGTTTCAATACAAAGTGCTGCATTGCTAAACCCGCCATACAATTTCACAACGCTGAGTCGCAATCGTATATCGGGGCTAACAAACCAAAATCGTTCGATGACACTCATAGTTTCATATTCTGTAGTTAACAACAGTACGCCAGCATCGTCGATTTGATAGCGACCCACAACCGGAACAATTTCAGCATAGCCTCGTTCGCGTAACAATCTGCCTTGACAGAGAGTGCCATCGTCGGGAACGATCGCAAATACGGTTTCGCCCTCGTGGTTATCATCTCTCTTAAAATCCCACTGCATTGTCCCTTTCCAATGTACGTGAGAACCGCCCACAGCAAGGTTAGAATCAATTTCGTGCATCTGGCACAATTTGATGACATCCTGATGGGCGGCTGCAAAGAATTCTACTTCTATATCGGAATCTCCTCTTTCTGCTGCTTTAAAAACAAGGTGATGAGTCATGCGATGCGATCGCCATTTACCCGCACTCAGTTGAAAAAATTTGATTATATCCATCGATTAAACCTCTGAAGTAACTTTTTCTAAAAAGATGACACCGTTGCGATCGTAGGCATGGTAAACCTGTAGCTTCAATAAGTCACACTTTGAGGAACCATCGGTTAAACAATAAGCAACCCCATGACCCGGACAGTAAATATGTTGCTCGTCATGAAATCCATCGATTAAATTGATTCCCATATGAGGACAGATTGCACTCACCACCCGCAAACCATTGGCATTTCTAATCGCAATAACGCTTTCACTTCGCAAATTAATCAGCATCTTCTCACCGATGCCAAGCGTATCAGAACTACATAGGGCGATCGGTGTTTTATCGCTCAGATCGGTATTTACCTTAACGGATATTCGCCTCTCTACATGAGGTTTTTGTTTGCCTTTGTGCAACTCTTCAAAATGCTCTCTCATTGAGACTTTAATAAGATTTTCCAAGTCTCCTTTAGCAATATCTTTAGAAGAGTAAAACCCAGATCCTCTTTCATGCAGAGCATCAGCATTAAACTTAAGCTTGAGATAGATTTGGGAAACGATCGCAATTCTCGTGTAATCCGAAATATTTAAGTGACTGCTGTGTAGCATATCGTAGTTGAATAGCAAAATACTCCCATCTGGAACATTAATTTTATGGGGCTTTGTAACTGTAATTCCAAAAGGAAGATAGCTAGAACTAGCTGCAATATCTCTAAAATCAATCGCTTGTCCAAAAAAATCAGGATATAAAACGACACCATTATCTTCTGTCGCACCTTCAATTGCCCACCAAAGAGTAGTTCCACCTAAAGGCGCTCCATACCAACTGTCGATATGCGGTTGGTGAACCTTGGCTGCATAGGGTTGCTTTGCAATCCGCTCAAACCCTTGATAGGTGTGTAATGTTTTCTTTTGATGAGATTGAATAAATGTTTTAATCTTTCCCACCACAACTTTCGCTGATGACTTGATAGTTTCTGCAATGGCATCAATACTTAAAGCTTTTAGTTTAATTTCTTTTTGTCTCGATTGCCATTTGAGATTTTCTTCCAAACTTATTTTTTTTCTTAGTTCGCTGTATTTCAGATGGTAGTTGGCATTAGTAACTTTCGATTGAATTGCTACTTTGTGGGGATAGCTTATTTTGAAAGCAAATGGATTTCCTTCCATGAAGAATTCGTCGGAAAGCTGTAAATTATTTGTGCCTACAGAAAAAGTCAATTGAAGCATAATTTGTTTGATCTGGTGGCTTCCCTTAATAAACAAATCTAGATCGGCAAGTTTGTCTGCGGGAAAATATTCGTGCAGTTTGCACAGACCATGTTTTTCAACCAACTGGCGACACTTGACTCCTTCGAGTTGTTCGATTCCGTCTAGCAAGACTTGTTTGACAGCATCATATAGTTCTTTTTTGTTTTCAAAGTCATCGAGAACAAAGTAGTTTGCCTCATTAAGACTTTCCAAAAGCCGATTAGAATTTTTAGTTGTTTCAAAAATTTCAACGGTTGTTGTCATATAAATCTCAACTTTTAAAAAAAATTCAACTTCAATTTGACCAAATTTGTCACAAAAACGTCCCATTTTTTCCAAGTCGAACGAAATTTGTCTGTCCGACTCAAAAAACAGAAAAGTCTTTATTCGCAACTCAATTGGCAAAACGAGCCGACAAAGGTTTGAACTTTGTTAAAGGAAGGCTAATGGCTAGTGAAATTAAACTGATTAGTTTGATAAAAAGAGATTCAAAATTTTTTATCTGAATATAAGGGTTAAAACTTAAAAAAATATTCTAGAGGATAAAGATAAAGAAGTTCTGAAGAAATCGAAAGTTAAGCAAATTTATAATTTTTTGTTTTAAAAATTACAACTGATACTAAGAGGATGTCTGAAAAGTGATTGTCTGTGCCAAACGTCTCAACAGAATCCGAATCATGGTCTCAGAAATTGATGGTAAAACTTCATAATCTTTAATCAAACGTCGGCACCAGTTAAACCAGCCATTGCTCTTAAGCTAATAGGCATTTAAATTGTTTGCCAAAATAATGAGAGACTTACTTAGAGCGAAAAAAGGCTAAAATTTAGCAATTTTTCCCCGATGCTCAAAGATGCTTCGCCTAGACGCTTTCATGAGAGCGTTTCTACGCTTGCTCCTCGCGTGCGCGTCGGTTCCCCTTTTCCCCGCGAGCGGCTCTCTTTCACAAAAGCATAAAATTGGTATTATACCGCTTCTAGATCGCATCTCTCATCAAAACTAATCAGCCAGGTAGACCTCGTAAACGAGTCAAAGTACTGGCTGGTGATAAAAGCTATGATTTTAAGGAAATACGAGTAGCTTTGCGTAAACTTGGGATTAACCGTATTTTATTAGTAGGATAGGTTGATTAACGATCGCGATTACCTTACCCACAAAATCAAGATAGACACGCTACTCGAATTATTTATTTAATTCATAAATGTATTTCCTCCACCACCGCCTGTGTAAATACCATAAATTGTTTCAGCTACACCTATCCAGCCCCCTTTGACATTATCATTAACCCAATCATCAAGATTTTTAAAAAATGATGGAGTGCTGATACCAGTCAACTTTTTAAACCAGCCTCCTCCTAAAATAGCCGTCATCTCTAATTCAGAAAGTTCGACTTCAAACTGAGTAGGTTGTAAATTAGCGATTTTGATGTTAGCCATGATGGATTAGTCATCTTTATTGTACTAATTTCATCATTATTTATCTTTTTTTTAATAGCAAGAGTCTTTTTGAATAAAACTAAGTTATTTTTATTCCAGTTATAAGATGAAATCGAAGGCTTTTTCAATATTAAGACAATTGCTAATCAATTAAATAGAAATTAAATCGAAACATAATTAGCTTATTTTGTGTTGAATTAATTTAGTTGTAAAAGAAGTTTTAAGAAATCATAAGTTAGTTTAATGACAGTAAATGTAAACACATTTATTGATGTTTTGTTATATTTTGTAACCTCTATCTAACTACTAATGTACCTAATCTAAATGAGCCAGTAAACTAAATCAAAAAAAAACAAAATCTCTACGAGCAAGATGAGCATTACTCACCCTACTTTAGCTACAGTTTTAGTGCGTATAAGCTACTACTAAATAGTTTATTATTTTTGCAAAATGATATTAGATGCGCGACAGCTTAAAATCGCTTTTAAAATTTTTGAACATAAATTAGTCATTTTTGTTTCAGTTCGCGAAGCAAACTTAAGGCTTTGCAATATTGATAGGGGTTTTATCTAACTAAATCAAGATTAAAGCGGAACATAAATAGCTTATTTTGTGTTTGACTAATCTAGCTTTAGGGGTTGATTCCTATTTGTTAGGAAAGTAAGATGTGGATCGGATCGAGTTGAAGATTTAAAATCTCGATTTCCACGTATTAGGAGAAGAATTTATAATGGCTAAAATTAAGCTTACCGATCTGAATTTTTTAGAATCAAAAAATTTCTTAACTGAAAGCGGAATTAAACAACTAACTAAAGAAGAACTTCTTGTTATTTCTGGTGGCGACAATCCAGGTATGGGGCCTTACGATCCCGATGGCGATGGCAGTCGTCCTGCCCCTCGCGATTGCTCTGCTGCTTTTGCCCACTCATTAGCTACTGGTAGCAGGATTGGTTATTTAATTTGTATGTTCTTCTAAGTTGCAGAAAAGTAACAGTGTCAGGTTGCAACGTAATCACGGCATGCAGTAACATTATCTTGCAAGATATCAGAAATGATTTTCATTCTCCAATTTTAGACACAATAAACGATCAGAATCAAATATCTCAAATTATAGACCTATACTCAATATCCGCAAAAAGTGAACGTTTAGAAATACTG
>JALOOL010000159.1 GCA_025454425.1 Hydrococcus sp. Prado102
CCGTCGGCCCCGTAACCAAGATCAAGCCAAAGGGACGGCTTGCCATTTCTCGAACGATATCCAAGGTTCTCTGGTCGGTAATGAGTTTGTCCAAACCGAGTTGAGTTGCCGAATTGTCGAGAATCCGCAAACAGACTTTTTCTCCGTAGCGGCTGGGTAAGGTATTGACCCGAAAGTCTACTTTGCGTTCTTGAAAAATGCGTCGAATCTTGCCATCTTGAGGCAAGCGACGCTCGGCAATGTCCAATTCTGCCATAATTTTGAAACGCGCGATGACGGCTGGCGTAATTTTCTTAGGCAGTGGCTCGAAGGCTTGGGTCAGTACCCCATCCTTGCGAAAGCGCACCCGCAAGTATTCTTCTTGGGGTTCGACGTGAATATCGGAAGCTTTTTCTTGTAGAGCCTTGATTAAAACTTTATTAACTAAGTTAATTACGGGAGCTTGATTGGCATCGTTAGCGCCTAAATCGTCTCCGATCTCTTCTTGAGCGTCTTGAAGATTAGCGTCTAAATTTTCAAAAATTCCGCTTAAATCCGCCTGTTTCGCCATCTCTTGCTCTTTGCGAAGGCGTTCTCTTTCTTGTTCTCGTTCGGATTGGATCTCGTGATATTGTTCGAGCAAGCTTTCATAATCGTCTTGCGTAATGACCTTCCGCTGGAGTTTGATTTCTCTGGGACGCAAGATACGATTGAGGTCGTCTTGAGCCTCTAAATTATCGGGATCGACCATCGCCACCAAAACGCTCGGCGGTTCGTCGCTTTTTTTGAGCGGAATCAGTTTGTAGCGACGGCACATATCGATGGGAATTAGCGTTTCGACGAGATCGGCCATCTCGTTTTGAGCGGGAGAATCGATTTCGGGATCGAGACAATCGACCCCATAAAGAATTTTAAGTTCAAATAAATGGTGTTTTTTATACTGGCGGACTAATTCGGGAGGTAGTTCTCGACCCGTAATCGACTGAAGAACTTCTACTAAAGATCGACCGGATTTACGAGTTTCTGTCAGCGCTTGCTGCATCTGTTCGGGAACGGCATAACCCGATTGGATGAGCTTATTGCCAAAAGGGGAGAAATAATTGCGTAGGGCGACGGCTCTAGTCCGTTTTGAAGATGACGAGTAGGTCATAGTCTCGCTGACGATATTCTTCTTACAATCTTAAGTATTCCCAAAGTTTTTGAATAAATTTCTATCCGTTTAAGAAAAGATAAACTAAATTGGAATTAGTTTTTGCATATCTATCCGATCTCACAAAATGTTACATTGGGTCATGAACCCATAAATTATGTAGAAAAGCTAAACTCAAGTAAGCGCAAGAGAACATTACCCCTATCTCTTGATATCGAGAAGTGCCTTATGATTGAAGAGCAAAACCAGCTAGAAACGAATCCAGAGTCTCTAGAAAAAACGAGCGCCCTAGACGTCGAACCAGGAAACGAAACGGGCGAATCTGAAGCCAATACCAGTGAGATGCAAGCTAATGCGACAACCGAGACATCTGCGAGCGCTCAGACAACCGAGCAATTAGAAGCCGCTCAAACGATCGCGACTCTCACTCAAGAAGTTGAATCGCTAAAACAACAGTTAGAGCAGCAAACCGATGGCTTGAAAAAACGATATATCTCACTTGCTGCTGAGTTTGATAATTTCCGCAAGCGAACCCAAAAAGAAAAAGAAGACTTGGAAACGCAGGTTAAGTGCAAAACGATTACCGAACTCTTAGCCGTGGTGGATAACTTCGAGCGGGCGCGAGTGCAACTAAAACCCGCTAACGATGGAGAAATGGCAATACATAAAAGCTATCAAAGCGTTTATAAATATTTGGTCGATAGCCTCAAGCGCCTTGGGGTTTCGGCGATGCGTCCAGAAGGACAACCCTTCGATCCAGCCTACCACGAAGCTATGTTGCGAGAATATACCGACGAGTATCCAGAAGGAACTGTGATCGAGCAACTCGTTAGAGGATACACGCTCGGCGACCAAGTGTTGCGTCATGCGATGGTCAAAGTTGCCGCTCCCAAAGAACCCTCAGTTTCTTCACAAGAAGAACAATCCGAACAACCACAGACAAATAATCCAGCAAATTAACCAAGAAAGAGTTTTAACGATAAAATTTCTATAAGTTTTTAAGAGAAGGTTCGGCTAAGTTGTTGAATTACTGTTACCTTCTCTTAAAATGTTCGAGGTATAACATTTAAATTTTCGATCGCCGAAATGCTATGGGAAAGGTCATTGGTATCGACTTAGGAACGACCAATAGTTGCGTCGCTGTATTGGAAGTGGGCAAACCAGTGGTTATCCCCAATTCCGAAGGAGCGCGCACGACCCCTAGTATCGTAGGATTTGGTAAAGCCAGCCAGCGTCTAGTCGGTCAGTTGGCAAAGCGACAAGCAGTTACCAATGCTGAAAATACCGTTTATAGCATCAAACGTTTTATCGGTCGTCGCTGGGACGAGACGCAACAAGAGCGATCGCAAGTTCCCTACAAATGCGTTAAAGGTCGAGACGATACCGTTAACGTCCAAATTCGCGATCGCGCCTACACGCCCCAAGAAATTTCCTCGATGATCCTGCAAAAGCTCAAAGCCGATGCCGAAGCTTTCTTAGGCGAACCCGTAAGAGAAGCCGTGATTACCGTTCCCGCCTATTTTACCGATGCCCAGCGACAAGCAACTAAAGATGCCGGAACCATAGCCGGATTGGAAGTGTTGCGAATAATTAACGAACCAACCGCCGCAGCCCTTGCCTATGGGTTAGACAAACAAGACCAAGAACAACACATTCTCGTCTACGACCTCGGCGGCGGAACTTTTGACGTTTCGGTGTTGCAACTGGGTAATGGCGTTTTTGAAGTCAAAGCAACGGCGGGAAACAATCACCTTGGCGGAGACGATTTGGATATCGTTGTCGTGCGCTGGTTGATCGAAGGCTTTAAAGCCCAAGAAGGCATCGACTTAGCCACCGATAAAATGGCACTTCAGCGCTTGCGAGAAGCGGCTGAAAAAGCCAAAATAGAGCTATCGAGCATGATGACCACCTCGATTAATCTTCCCTTCATTACAGCCGATGAAACTGGGCCAAAACACCTTGAAATCGAACTGACGCGATCGCAATTTGAAGAATTAACTAATAACCTAATCGAATCGACCATCGAACCAGTTAACCAGGCACTTCGAGATTGCGCGCTCAAACCAAGCAATATCGATCGCGTTCTCCTTGTTGGCGGCTCGACTCGCGTCCCCGCCGTACAACGAACGATCCAGCGGCTATTCAGCACCTCTCAAGTGGATCGCTCGATCAATCCAGATGAAGCCGTTGCCCTCGGTGCAGCCATTCAAGGAGGGATTTTAGGCGGCGAAGTCGAAGACTTGTTGCTGTTAGACGTTACGCCTCTATCGCTGGGAATCGAAACCCTCGGCGAAGTATTTACTAAAATTATCGAACGCAACACCACCATCCCGACCAGCAAATCTCAAGTATTTTCCACCGCTTCCGACGGGCAAACCTCCGTCGAAATTCAAATCCTTCAAGGCGAACGGGCGATGGCTAAAGACAATCACAGTCTGGGTAGGTTCGTCCTCACGGGAATCCCCCCCGCCCCAAGAGGCGTGCCCCAAATCGAAGTGTCTTTTGAAATCGATGTCAACGGAATTCTCAAAGTAGGCGCACAAGATCAAGGAACGGGACGCGAACAAAGCATTCTCATCAGCCAGACAGGAGGACTAAAAAGCGGCGAAATCGAGCGAATGCGACAAGAAGCCGACAAATTTGCCGAACAAGATCGCCGCCAACTGCAAGCGATCGAGCTACGCAACCAAGCCGATAATTTACTTCATACCTATCACACAACTCTCGAAGAAAATCGTCAGTCAATTAGCGACGACCTCAAAGCAAAAAGCAAGCACAAAAAAGAACTTCTCGAAGCCGTCTTACAAGAACCCGCTATCAACTACGACAGACTTAAAACCGTTATCGAAGAGTTCCGACAAATTCTCTTATCAATTGGAACGCAAATTTATCAAAAAGGAAGTTCGGAAGCAGCTAACAGCTTTGATACGATAGACGGGGAGGCTAACATTACTTATAGCAATGACGCAACCGAGTTTAATCGAAAAACTCAAACCTATGCGATCGGAACGGAAGAATACAGTATCGACTCAGGAGAAGAGCCAGACTATAGCGAAGAAACAGAAGGAACCCAAGAATATAATTTTGATTTTGACGACGACGAAACTGTTGCTAGCGACTATGAGGCAGTAGATTGAGAAGGGGATTGCGATCGCGTCCTTACACAACCCGCTCGTGCGATTGCCCTACTCTATGCCTGACAGCAGGCTAGCGCCAACGAGAACCCATAAAGCGAAACTAGGCAGCGGCAAAGCCGATCGCCGATCGCCAAAGTTTGCTAGAGTACAACTAACATAAATTTTTATTGCTAAACCACTAAAAAACAAGATTAGCACTGATATGGCAGTCGATTACTATGAAATGCTAGGGGTTGCCCGCGATGCGGATAAAGAAGATATCAAACGAGCTTATCGCCGTTTGGCTCGAAAATACCATCCCGATGTCAACAAAGAACCGGGAGCAGAAGAGCGTTTCAAAGAAATCAATCGCGCTTACGAAATCCTGTCCGAACCTGAAACTCGCGCCAGATACGATCGCTTTGGCGAAGCAGGTGTAAACACGGGTGCGGGTGGTGCTGGTTACGATTACGGCGATATGGGCGGCTTTGCCGATATCTTTGAAACCATCTTTAGCGGTTTCGGCGGTATGGGAGGCGCAACGACAGGAAGACGACGCACTGGCCCGGTCAGAGGTGATGACCTGCGACTGGATTTAAAATTAGAATTCCGCGAAGCGGTTTTTGGTGGCGAAAAAGAAATTCGCATTCCCCATTTAGAAAGCTGTCAAACTTGCAAAGGCACGGGAGCCAAACCCGGAACGGGCGCTCGAACTTGCAGTACCTGTGGGGGTTCCGGTCAAGTGCGCCGCGCAACTCGCACGCCATTCGGCAGCTTTGCTCAAGTTTCCGTCTGTCCGACTTGTAATGGAGTCGGAGAAGTCATCGAAGAAAAATGCGACGTTTGTGGCGGCGCAGGTCGCAGACAAGAAACTAAAAAACTAAAAATTACGATTCCTCCAGGCGTAGACAATGGAACTCGCTTGAGAGTTGCTCGCGAAGGAGATGCTGGAACGCGCAATGGGCCTCCAGGCGACCTCTATGTTTATCTGTTTGTCGAAGCCGACGCAGAATTTAAACGGGATAACATCAACATCGAGTCAGAGGTGGAGATTAGCTATCTACAAGCTATCCTGGGCTGTCGTTTGCAAGTCAATACGGTGGATGGAAGCGAGGAAATAACGATTCCTCCCGGAACCCAACCCAATACGGTTTTAACGCTGGAAAATCGCGGCGTTCCCAAGCTGGGAAACCCTGTCAGTCGAGGCGACCATCTCCTTACCATTAAAATTTCGATTCCCACTCGGATTAATGCTGAGGAAAGGGAGTTGCTCGAAAGACTCGCTAAAATTAAAGGAGATAGTCACGGAAAAGGTGGATTAGAAGGGTTTTTAGGAGGGCTGTTCCATAAATGACGACTACCTACGATGTAGGAGAAACGCTAGACTTGCGCGGTACGCCTTGTCCGATTAACTTCGTGCGTACCAAACTAAAATTGGAGAGAATGTCTCCGGGTGCTTTATTAGAAGTTTGGTTGGATCGCGGAGAACCGATCGAACAAGTTCCCGATAGTCTAGCAATGGAAGGGTATTTAATCGAGGAGATCGCGCCTAAAGCTGAGTTTTTCGCACTAAAGGTGCGTCGCCCAGAAGCATCGTGAGCGATCGCGACTTGTTACCCACTCAGAAATCGTCCGAACTGTTTGGCACAGTTGTCGCAGTACAAGCGAATTTTTATCGAGTTAGGTTGGAAGCAAGGACGAGCGAGGAATCGGCTTCCCCCTTCCAATCTTTACTCTGTACCCGTCGATCGCGCTTAAAGAAAATTGGGCAGCAGGTTATGGTCGGGGATCGCGTTCGCATTGAAGAACCCGATTATTTAGACGGACGAGGCGCGATCGCAGAGGTTTGTCCGCGTAAAACCGAGTTAAATCGCCCTCCGGTTGCCAATGCCGAGCAGATTTTTTTAGTTTTTGCCTTAGAACAACCCAGTCTCGATGTTTGGCAGTTGAGTCGCTTTTTGGTGAAGGCAGAATCGACAGAGTTAGACTTGTGTCTGTGTCTCAATAAAACCGATTTAGTTACGCCAGAGCAACAGCAAGAGTGGGCGCAGCGTCTGGGAGGATGGGGCTATTCTCCCCTGTTTTTTAGCGTTGCGACTGGTAGCGGTTTACAGAAACTGCGCGATCGCCTCAAACAGAAGATTACTATCCTAGCAGGTGCTTCAGGCGTGGGGAAATCAAGTCTTATCAACTTATTGATTCCCGCGATCGAGCAACGAGTTGGCGAAGTTTCTGGCAAGCTTCAAAAAGGTCGCCATACCACTCGTCACGTAGAACTTTTTGAACTCCCCGACGGCGGGTTGCTAGCAGATACACCTGGTTTCAACCAACCCGATCTCGATTGCGATCCTGCCGATTTAGCTGGCTATTTCCCCGAAGCGAGGATGCGCCTAGAGAAAGGTAACTGCCAATTTAACGATTGTTTGCATCGAGACGAACCTAACTGCGTCGTGCGGGGAGAATGGGAGCGCTACGATCATTATTTAAAGTTCTTGGAAGAGGCGATCGCGCGGCAAGAAGCCCTCGGACAGATGCGCGATGAAGAATCGACCCTAAAACTCAAAGTTAAAGCGTCGGGGCAGCGTCAATACGAACCCAAGTTAGAAAGTAAGAAATATCGTCAGCGATCGCGTCGCGAAAAACATCAAACGCTACAGGATATTTACAATACTCAATCCCTTGAAAAATTTTCAGAAAATTTAGAAGACTTTTAAAGTTTTTACGCACAAATCTATAAAAATATCAATTAAATAACCTCGATCGAGAACTTATTACCCTGAGTCGATGAAGGTTAAATTAATGCCTAGCAAGCGACGCTCGCGATCGAAAACGGGCGTAATGAAGATATCGAGATATTTTGTTTCCTTATAAGCGCTCCACTCGATATTTTTCAAGGTCATTGGCGATCGCCCGCCGTACAAGGTTTTGAGCGAAATGCTCGAACCGACTAACTTTCCAGGTTCGAGTTCTTTAAAAGGACGATTCAAGTCGTTAGGAGTTAATTTAAATAAAGCATTTGCTCGTTCGTTAGCTACGACTAAACGACCGTTAGGCGCGATCGCGAGTTGGGCAAAAGGACTCGTTTGGTAAGCAGTTTGCCAAATGTGAATTTGGCGTGTCGTTGCATCGAGCGCTTGCTTTTGGTTTAATTTTGGATTAATCGATAGATAATCTTTGAGTTCCAAATTGAGACTTTTTTTATAAACGTGATGCTCTACGCTGATAGGATTAAAAGTTGGTCTGCGGTTAATTAATGTTTCTGACTTCCCCAAGACGAGAAATCCAAGATTTTTAAGCGCAAAATGGAAGCGAACCAAAATGGATGCTTGAGCTTCTTTGTCAAAATACATCAGAACATTGCGGCAAAAAAGCAGATCGATTTGTGACATAGGCGCATCTTGAGTCAAATTGTGACAGCCGAATACGATCTTGCTGCGAAGTATTCGATCGAATACGTAACCTTGCTCGGTTTGCTCGAAGTATTTATCGAGCAGGTCGCGAGGAAGTCCCATAACCTCACGATCGTTATAGGTAGCAAAACGCGCTTGCTTAATAGCATCTTCATCCACGTCCGTCGCATAAAATTGAACTCGCTCTAAATACGACTCGATGCCCAAAGCTTCTGCCAGCAAAATCGCCAGACTATAAACTTCTTGCCCCAAAGCACAACCCGCACTCCATACTCGAATTGGTTCGTCAAGCTCTTTGCTTGCAATAATTCGAGGAATGATGCTGCTTGCTAGATAGTCCCAAATGTCGCGATCGCGAAAAAAACTGCTAACGTTGATGAAAACAGTATCTAAGAGCGTTTTCAACTCCTCTGAATGGTTTTGCAAATATTGTATGTAGTCTTGATAGCTGACGACGTTAATTTCCTGCATTCGATGTTGCAAGCGTCGTTCCAAGGTCGTGCGTTTATAACCGCTTAGATCGCAACCTCGCTCGTGTTTGAGGTAATCTAGCAGAGCTTCAAATTCTCGCTCGCCTTGAGGTAAATTCATAAATAAAGATATGCTGCTATCTTTCTTTTCATTAAAGCTTTATTAAAGCTTGTAACCAAGCCTCTATAAATCTTGTAGAAGAGGTAGATTGAGGGTAACAGTTGCGCCGCTTCCTTCTCCCAAGCTTTCGGCACAGATATCGCCATCGTGCAGTTCGACTAAATGATGGGCGATCGCGAGTCCCAATCCCAATCCTTTAACCGAACCCGATTTCTCTGCTTGATAAAAGCGCTCGAAGATGTGGGGGAGAGATTCGGCAGCAATGCCAATCCCCGTATCGGCGATCGCGATTCGAGCAGAATTTGTCTTTTGGATCGATGACAAACTAACTTCAACCCGCCCTCCTTCTGGAGTAAATTTAATTGCATTAATGAGAAGATTGCACAATATCTGTTGCAGGCGATCGCGATCGCCCAACACTCTAATGTTACAATCTTGCGCATCGGATAGGCGTTGCCATTGCAAATGAATATTTTTGGCGATCGCAGCCGTCAAGACGGCTGCGATCGCTTCTTCAACGACCGATTGCAATTCGACAGGTTCGAGATGCAAGCGCAGTTTGCCCGCACTAATGCGCGAAATATCAAGCAAGTCTTGAATGAGTTTGGCTTGTACCGTTGCATTGCGCTCGATCGTGTCTAAGGATTTCATCAATACAGAATGATTGGGCGGATTAGCGCGCAGCAGCCGCGTCCAACCGAGAATCGCGACCAAAGGAGTATTCAATTCGTGGGTAACGATCGCTAGTAGCTCGTCCTTCTGGCGACTGGTCGTTCTTTCTTGGCGAAGTGCTTCGGTTCGCAGTTGCGCCGTCTGGAGATGGGCGTTGACGCGAGATACGAGTTCTTGGGCAGAGAAAGGCTTAATTAAATAGTCGTCTGCGCCCGCTTCTAGCCCTTCTACGATCGCTTCTTCTCCCGCGCGGGCAGAGAGTAAAATAATTGGAACTTCTCTAGTGCGCGGGTCGTTTCGCAACGCCTCAAGCAACTGAAATCCATCCAACCCAGGCATCATGATATCGCTCAAGATCAGATTGGGGACTCGCGCTTGAGCCGCAGCCAGTGCTGCCGCGCCATCCGCCACGGCTTCGACTTGAAAGCGATCGCTCAGAATGTGCGTCAGATAATCTCGCATATCCGCATTATCATCTACTAGAAGAATCCGAGCATTCGAGGGCATTTTTTGACTTGGGGGCGATCGCCAAAGTTCTGCCTCTTGCAAGTAAGGAGCCGCCCCAATCGCAGTTGAAGCAAGGGTGCGAGATGCTTTGATGCGTTCGCTCGGCAAGTGTTCCGAACCGAAGGGGATCGCGATCGTAAAACAGGTTCCCTGACCCAGCGTACTGCTGACGTTAATTTTTCCACCGTGTAATTGCACCAGTTCCTGTACTAACGCCAACCCAATTCCAGATCCTTCATGCGATCGCGCTTGTGCCCCGCGCACTTGATAGAATCGCTCAAAGAGATGCGGCAGTTCTTCGGGTGCAATTCCAACTCCTGTATCTTGAATCTCAAAAATAACGTGACTATCGACGGGATGGAGTCTGACGCTAATTTCGCCCTGTAGCGTAAACTTAAACGCATTGGAGAGCAAATTGAGAACGATCTTTTCCCACATTTCGCGATCCACATATACCGTTTCGGGTAACGGCAGACAATCGACCATCAGTTGCAGACCTGCTTGTTCGATCGCAGACCGAAACACGCTGGCTAACTCCGTCGTAAACAGCGATAAATCCGTCGGTTCGTAAACCGCTTCCATTCGACCCGCTTCAATGCGGGAGAAGTCGAGCAGCGTATTGACCAGTTTTAGCAGGCGCAAACCGTTGCGATGGGCAAGTTCTATTCGTTCTCGATGAAGAGGTGCGAGGGGATGGTTGCGATCGCTGAGGGCATCTTGAAGCGGACTTAATAACAAAGTTAGCGGCGTGCGAAATTCGTGAGAAACGTTGCTAAAGAAGGTAGTTTTAGCGCGATCGAGTTCTGCCAGTGTTTCGGCGCGTTGGCGTTCTTGTTGGCGCTCAGATTGTTCTCGCACTCGCTGAAGTTCCGATTCTCGTAAAGCTGCTTCAGCATGGGCGCGTTCGACTGCTGCCCAAGTCCGTTCGGCAACTTCTTCGACCAGAGCGATTTCAGTCGGCTTCCACCGCCGGGGACGCGAGGAGATCGCGACCATTGACCATAGAGGTTTATTCTCATCCTTACGCAAGGTTGCCGCCACCATTGCACGCATTCCAAGATTGTGTGTGTTGTGCTTCTCGGCTTCCGACAACCCCTGTCTCTCCCAGTCGTCTTCGATAACGAGGGTTCCTTCAAACGTGGCTTTAAGAGCTTCGGGGAAGTCGGATAAGACGAAGTGGTCGGGCAACGGCGGCACACTGTCGTTGCCAATTTGATAATTGAGGTCGGCGCGGTTATCCTTCAAATAGTACGATGTAATGTAACTGCGATCGAGTTGCAATTGCTCAATGAGCATTTGGATGGCACGGTTAGCTACAGCATCCACACCTGACTCTGTACGCAGCGCGTCGGAGAACTTGAGTAGGAACGCCTGCTGCTCTTCGGCACGTTTGCGAGCGCTGATATCGTTGAACACCACGGCAACTTGACGGCTCCCTTCACCGCCGATCCGCGAGGCAAAGACGGTATACCAACGGTCAACGGCTGCGGTATAGTATTCGGTACGCCTTGCTCTGCCGGAAATCACGACATCACTGTAGAAGTCAAGCAACTGCTGTTCAAAATTGGGGGCGATTTCCAACAGCGTTTTGCCGATTGCATCGGTTAAGCCAGTTTGTTGCTCCCAGGCTGGATTCGTTTCCACAATCCGAAAATCACAGGGACGACCTGACTCATCGGAAATCATTTCCAGCAGGGTAAAGCCTTCGTCAATTGATGTGAAGAGCGATCGATATTTTTCTTCCGATTCGCGCAAGGCATCTTCGGCGCGGGCGCGTTCAAGGGCTTGGGTATGGCGTGAGAGGATGATAGCGGCAGCCTGTGTTACCGCATCGGCAACAGCAGATTCCTGCCGAGTCGCCTCGTGTACTTGGGTAAAGTACATGGCAAAACTACCGACCGCTTTACCTTCACGGGTCAGGATCGGATAGGAGCCGCAGGAGCGAAAATTATGCGCTGATGCCAGATGCAGATACGGTTGCCATACCGGGTCTTCGTAAACATCCCGTGTTAGCGCAGGAAACCCTGTAGCAATTGCATATCCGCTGCAAAACGACTCTTCCCCGATGGGAAATCCGTCCACTGGCACTGTGTACGTTTGGGGCATATCGCCTGCACCCTCAATCGCATACAAGCTCGCACCATCTGGATAGGCAAGATAAAAGGCAGTTCGCACATCGCTTCCCAATTCCTCTTTTACAATCCGGGTGAGAATATTTAAGGAGCTTGCCAGTGGCTCACCGTTGATTGCCGACTGAAATGCTTCTTTCTGGATGCGGGTGCGATTTTCGTTCATACGCAAGGTTGCCTCAGCGCGGGCGCGTTCGATGCGCGAGAAAACGCGGTTCGAGATTTCCTGCAAAAGCTCGATTTCGTCCGCTCGCCAATCGCGCGTTTCTCTGTTCGTTACGGTGATGTTTGCCGTCCAGCGTCCGCACCAGTGAAATGGAACAGTGACAAAGCCGCCGAGTTGCAGTCGGGCGTAAGCCTCTGCGTCCGCACGTTCGTCGGTTGCGGTGTCGCGGACGATGACCGTTTCATTTGCGCGACCAGCGCGGCGAAATTCTTCGCCAAAATAATCTGCCAGCCGAAAGGTTTGCTTGAGGCTCGGAACGTCTGCGGTGTTCCAGCCGTGATGGATGGTGGCTTCGTTTTTGGCTTCGTCAACATCCGCAAAAATGCAGCCCGAAACTTCCAGGAATTCGCCGAGGCGCGTGCCGACCGTCTGGATAATCTCGTCGGGTAGGGACAACACAGATAAATGCTTGTCGATTTCGTCGAGAAAAGCGGTGTTCAGTTCGCGGCGTTTGCGATCGGTAATATCCTCAAAAAGATTGGCAACCACCCTGCTTTGGGAGCCTCCCACCCGTGAGGTAGCATTTGCCGCTAGTAATTCCTGAGTTTGTCGCCCCTTTAAGAGCAGGGCGGCTGCGGTAAAATCTGCCAAACTCGCCATCACTCGCACGTCTTCAGAGTCAAAATGCCGTTGCTCGTCGTGAGACGCGATCCAGATCGCGCCGATCGCATTATTATCTGCAATTAAAGGCAGTACTAAGCCTTCTACAATCGGGGTTTTAACGTCTTGAAGGTAGGTAAAATATCTTTCGGGATGCGCGAAAAGTTGAGGAGTACTGCGATCGAGGCAAACTCCACAAGGACTAAAGTTGCGAGAGGTAGTGCCGCCAACGTACTGCGCCAATTCTCCGGCTAATACATTCCAACGAAAAATTTCTGCTCCATCGGTCGTGGTTTCTTGCAAACTAACGCCTGCGCTTCCTGCTTGGCATAACTCGACTGCTATTTCCACCAAGCTTTGTAAAATGCTTTCAGAAGCATTCGCCATCTGCTGCGCCAGCGAT
>JALOOL010000160.1 GCA_025454425.1 Hydrococcus sp. Prado102
GTCTCGTCTGTTTCTCCAAAATACTGACGGCGTTCGCTATGACCGACGACGACATAATTAACACCTAGTTCTGTTAACATGACTCCTGAAATTTCGCCCGTATAAGCCCCCTCATCTGCCCAGTGAATATTTTGTGCCCCCAAGCGAATGCGACTACCGTGTAGATTTTTAGACATTATCCCCAAGGCTGTAAAGGGCGCGCACAGAACAACTTCTCTCTTTTCGTCTGTTTCTTCAATTTTCGACTTAAAGGCTTGTACAAACTCCAAAGACTCCTCTTGGGTTTTGTACATTTTCCAGTTTCCAGCAATAATAATCTTTCGCACGGCTTAATTAATCGTTTGATTTGAACACGTTCGCTCTAATACAGTTTAATGCCTTGGGGGATCGTTTTTACAGTTATTCAGTGACCTGTTACCAGCGACCAATGGTAGGGGCGCATGGCGTGCGCCCTATATAAAGCGACCAATTATGGAAGTCAGATGTTCTTATTTATGTTGAAAAGGATGATTGGATAGAGTTTTGAGGACGGTTTGACTGATGTAAACTTTATCTTGTTCGGCTCTAGCAGATAAATTATCGAGGAAAAAATCGACGGTGCTTTGTTTGAGCCAACCTTTGAGAACGACTAGCTTGCCGAAGCGAACGCGAGGGGTTGTCATTCTTACTTGCTCGGCGAGAAGCATTTTTATCTGGGTTTCATCTAATAAAGCAGCTTCTTTTAAATAAATTCCAAGAGGTTTTTTATTTTGTTGTTTTTTTAGGGCTGGCCACTTCTCGACGAAGAAATCTGCGGTTTCTTGTTTGAGCCATCCTCGCAATGCCAAAATTTCTCCAATTCTCATATCTTCATAAATACTCTGATCTTGAAGCGCTATTTCAATTTGCGCCGGAGAAACTAAACCTGCATCTTCTAAAATTTCGCCTAAACGTTTTTTTGAATAATATTTTGACATCGTTCCTGTTGTTTGATTAATTGTTGTTTTGCTAAGGTTCAACATCTCTTACTTCGATCGCTTAATCTATCAAAATTTTTAATCTCCAAAAGAGTCGTTAAATTGGCGATCGCTTCCTTGTACGCGCTCCGCGAAAGGCTTTGCCGCTGACTGGTAAGGCGATCGCGGCGTTGTTATCCGACAATCAAACCCGTGCGGGCGGGAATATCTAACTCTAAGCGATTCCCTTGCCAAAAAACTCTCCCTTTCCCATATAATAGTTGGTCTGGCTGGGTTTGCAGATCCGTAAATTCCACAGTTATTGCAGCAGGGGTTAAATCTACATTAACCGCAATTACTAATTTTTCCGTTCCTAAACTCCGAGAAAATACGTAAACGCCATTTTGAGCTAAAAGAATTTGATAATCTCCAGTTCGCAGGGCACTATATCGATGGCGTAAAGCGATTAATTTTTTATGATAGTTCAAGACTTCTAAATCCCAATTTTCTTCGGAGGGAAAACCGCGACGAGAATCGGGATCTAATTTTCCGGGCAGACCAATTTCATCGCCATAAAAAATACTCGGCGCGCCAGGAAAGGTAAATAAAAGTAAGGTGGCTAACTCTAAACTGGTTTTATCGCCTCCAGCAATGGTTAATAATCTTGCCGTGTCGTGACTGTTGAGTAAGTTCAATTGCGTTAGCTGGATTTCCCAAGGATATAAGGCTAACAAGTGCTGAATTTTTTGGGCGTATTCTGGGGCGGATAAAGCGGGGTAGGGATAGTAACTGCGTCCTTCGACATATTCGCGCAATACGCGATCGCCCGCACTAAAAGCAATCGTTGGGGCAGCAAATAGGTAATTCATCACCCCATCAAATTGAGTGCCATCAAGCCATTGTCTCGAATCTTCCCAAATTTCGCCGACGATATAAGCATCGGGATTAATCGCTTTGACGCGATCGCGAAATTCTTGCCAAAATCCCGGTATCGTTACTTCATTGGGCACGTCTAACCGCCAACCATCGATGCCTTTTTTAATCCAATACTCTCCAACCTGCATGAGATATTCTCGAACTTTGGGATTGGCATGATTGAATTGTGGTAAGGCGCGATTGCCTGCCCAACTGACATAATTAGCTGGTTTGCTGCCATCGTAAGCCGATAACGGCCATCCTTCGATGATAAACCAATCAAGCCAAGCAGAAAAAGGGCCGTGTTCGAGAATATCATTGAAGAATAAAAAGCCGCGACTGGCGTGATTGAATACTCCGTCCAAAACTACTTTCATGTTTCGTTGACGAGCGGCTTTTAGTAAGGCATCAAAGGCAATATTTCCTCCCAACATCGGATCGACTTGGTAATAATCGTGGGTGTGATAGCGATGATTGGATGCCGATTGAAATATTGGCGTAAAATAAATGGCATCGATCCCTAAATCTTGCAAGTAATCAAGCTTTTCAATGACTCCCCATAAATCTCCGCCTTTATATCCTTGCACTGATGGCGGAGCGTCCCAAGCATCTAAATTGTTAGAGATCCATAACCCCGATTTGGGTTGTTGAGTTCTAGCAAAGCAATCTGGAAAAATTTGATAAAATACCGCATTTTTAACCCAGTCTGGCGTTTTAATCTCCATAAATTTCTGAAATTAATTGAATTTTTTTGGAAAAATATATAGAAAATTTAGGCTGTAAAACTTAAAATTCAAAAGACTCTGGGGATAGATGTTAGCGAGATATCCACAAATAATCAATCAAAGCTCGAACTCATCGCCGAGCCAAGACAGCCACAAACTTTAATTACGAATTATTTGGTAGTGTTAATGAAAAAATACCTTTAAAAACGATGAATTTGCCATCTAACGCCGAACTATCTCTTTATCATCTTACTCAAGCTCTTGCGCCGCCTCTCCATTCGCTTGCAGTGAGTTCTACGACGTTTAGAGCGATTTTACTCGCGATGGTCGATTTTCTCATCGAACGAAAAATCACTGCGACATTATGGCTTAAACTGCCTCAGAGCGAACGATGGTTGGCGGATATCGCTCGTTATTCCCAACACGGACAACCGGAACGCATTTATTGGTGCAATCTTCCTAAAGAAACAACGGCTACTCACTCTCAATCTAATCGCATCGTTCCCATTGTTTTAGAAGCAAGTTCTCAACTCAAACGAGAGTTTTTTTTCATCGTTTTGTCGCCACAATTTTGTAGCCTTGTTCTCGCTCAACGTCAAGTAGCATCGGTTTCAGAAGAAGGAGCGTCGTCTCGTTTAAAATTAATTTATAGTTTTGAGCCATCGACGATCGCAACAGTTTTAGGCGCTATCAAAGGCGCGATCGCTATTACCGATACTACTCCAGAAGTGTTATTAACCGATGGGTTAATTCCAGAAAATTTACCGACTTCTATCGATTCATCTTTAATAACAGCATTATTGCTCAAACAAATTCAACGCGATGACGCACTCGGTACGGCGAAATCCGAAGCGATGTTGAGGACGCAAACGGAAGCTTTAAATTTTAATAAGGAATTGCTTAGCAACTTAACTCAAGAACTTGGTCAAATACAAACCAAGATCAAAACGGCGTTGAGCTTGCTCGACTCTACTCAAAATAAAAAAGAACAGCGCCAACGTTATTTACAAATTCTCGAACAACAATGCGATCGCCAAAGTTCTCTGTTAGCAGGTTTACTCGATATAGACCATTTGAACCATCCTAGCGACGAATCGGAGTCATCGCTCAAATTAGAGGAGATGATTCCTGGGATTGTGAGTATTTATCAATCGCTCGCTGAAGAAAAAGGTATTATATTAGGATACACAGTTCCTGCGGGTTTGCCTTCCGTTTCCTGTGCGAGCAATTTACTCAGGCAAGTTATTCGCAATTTACTCAACAATAGCCTTAAGTTTACGCCGTCTAAAGGGCGAGTTCACGTACAAGCCAATCTTAACAACGATGTCGTTGAATTAATGGTTAGCGATACGGGGATTGGGATTGATGGAAACGACCTGACCAAGATTTTTAATTCTTTTTATTGCGGACGCAATGCGATCGCTTCTGAAATGGCAGGTGCGGGTTTGGGTTTAACGATTGTTCAACAACTGCTCAAGCGTTGTGGCGGCTCGATTTCTGTCACTAGTAAACTAAATAAGGGATCGACTTTTAAAGTAATTTTACCTGTAGCTACGGCTTAACAGTTATCAGTCAAGATAATTGGATTTAAGGAAAAACCGACCTAAAAGCTTTGACTTTCAGATCGATTCCGGTAATTGCTCCCCCGACAACAACGGCATAAGCACCCAATTCTAAGGCTTTTTTTGCTTCTTCGGGAGAACTTATTCCGCCTTCGCAAATTGCGCGAACTTGCAATCTTTCTACTATTTCTTTCAGCAGCGAGTAACCTGGCGGGGAACAATCTTGAGTTGCTGGGGTATACCCGTAAAGTGTCGTTCCAATAAAATCTGCGCCTGCATCCGCTGCTGAGATCGCGCTTTCTATAGTATCTATATCTGCCATGACTTGTTTTCCCAGTTTGGCGTGAATTTTTTCGATTAATTCTGGGACGGTTTCGCCATTGGGACGTTCTCTAAGGGTAGCATCGATCGCAATAATATCTGCACCTGAAGAGGCGATCGCGACCGCTTGTTCGTAACAAGGTGTAATATAAACTTCCGAGCCTAAAAATTGTTTTTTCCACAAACCGATTAGAGGAGTTTTTGGGAGTTGCGCTCTCACTTCTCTGACGTGTTCTGGCGTATCTATTCGTACTCCGGCTGCACCCTGCATGACGGCAGCTTTTGCCATAGCTGCGATTATTTTAGCATCGTGTAGGGGAGAATCTACGGGTGCTTGACACGAAACAATTAAGCTAGATTCAATCATAATCAACTAATTTTATTTTTGTCGGAACTGCGATCGCTTGCCAATAAAGCATTAATTCTTTTCAGTAAAAGATGGGGTTGAATTGGTCGTATTAAATAATCATCTATTCCTTGTATAAAAAGTTTTTGCCAGTCTATAGAAGTTATTTTATCGCTCACCAAAAGAATTTTTATCGATTGAGTTGATGGCATTTTTTTAAGAGTTTTACTAATGTGATAAACTTCCGAAATATTGCGATCGACAATTACTAAAGAAGGTCGGAAAAGTTCGATTTGCCCGATTGCAGTATTGCCATCGATCGACCAAACCACTTGATAGCTAGCTGCGGTGAGAAGTTCGCAGATTAAAGTGGCAATTTCTTCGTCTCTTTCGATAAGAACGATACTTTTAGTTTCAGCAGATAAAGAATTTTCAACTTTTAAAGCTGGAATTGTTTTGAGTTGACGATGAGATTGGTTTGGTAAGCGAACGGTAAAGACAGATCCTTTTCCTGCGATTGATTCAACTTCTATCGTTCCTTGATGTAATTCGACTAATTGTTTGGTTAAGGCTAATCCCAATCCCGTTCCGCCGTAAGTTCGCTGAAGAGATTTTTCTAATTGTTGAAATTTCTCAAATAAAAGCGGTAATTGATTTTCTGCAATGCCGATTCCTGTATCTTCAACTTGAAAAATAGCTTGATGATTTTCTCGCCAAACCCTTAAAATAACCGTTCCTTGTGCGGGAGTGAATTTAATAGCATTTTTGAGCAGGTGAAAAAGAATTTGTTGTACCCGATCTGGATCGGCAGAAAAGCGATCGCGTTTTTTTTCGACTCGAAAATCTAATTCTAGATTAATCTGTTGGCTGTTGGCTTCTCCTTCAATAATTTTAAGTATTTCTCTAGATAAATTATGTAGAGAAAATTCTTTAATGTTTAATAAAATTTTCCCAGCTTCTAGTTGCGAAAAATCAAGAATCTCATTAATTAATTCTAAGAGTTTTTTGCCGCTATCTTGGATCATTTGTAAATAATGTTGCTGCTTTTCCATCGGGAGCTTAGAACCTTTATCAAACCAATGTAATAAAGTTCCTGATAATCCAATAACGCTAGTTAAGGGAGTCCGCAATTCATGACTCATATTGCCAAGAAATTCGCTTTTAGATTGAGTGGCAACTTGAGCGGCAAGTAAGGTATCGCGAAGTTCTTGAGTTCGTTCGATAACTCGTTGTTCAAAAGAATTTTTTTGCTTTTGAACTTGCGCGTATAGTTGTGCTTGGTAAATAGCAACGGCTAAATGTTCTCCGATTTTTACTAAAAAATTTTTTTCACTTTCAAACCATTGACGATAGCTAAAACACTGATGAGCTATTAATAATCCCCATAAATTTTCTTCTACTACAATTGGAGCAACTAATTTAGCTTTTACATCATGTTTTGCAAGTAATTCTGCCAAACAAAAAGATGAAGAATAATACTTATCTACATTTTCAACAGCAACCACTAAGCCACGACGATATTTTTCTTTATAACGTGGAATGTAGGTAAAACAGTCGTCTTCTGCTGTTAAATTTAGAATTGAAGGAATGTTATCGGATGCTTTAGATTCGTAAGTAATACGACCCCAACCTTGAGAAGGATGTTTAAGATCGCGATTAACAGAAATTTCATCGCCAAACTCATAAATAACCAAACGATCTACCTGAAGATAGTTTCTAACCTCTCGAATCGCAGTTTCCAAAATAACGGATGTTTCTAAACTTTGATGAATTTGAGCGATAACTTGATTGAGGAGTTTTTCTTGTTCTATCTGTTGGTAAAGCGCCTCTTCGACGGGTTGGCAAATCGAAACGCTAGGGGAAAAAATTTTTCGATCTCCTGATGTTTCAGGAAGGAGGATATCGAAGAGTTTTAGAGTAAAATGCTCTTGAAGTTTAGGATTGTTAAAAAATCGCTCGGATAATATTTTGGGGACGCGATCGCGCAGGCGCTGCACGTCTGCTTGTTGTCCGATTTCTTCGGCGAGTCGATTGATAAAATTTGCGATCGCGCGATTATCCCAAGTAATATCGATTTGATAAGATAAATCTTCGGTTCTGAGCGTTCCTACTAAAAGTGCCCTAAATTGAGACGAAAATAGCAAGCAAAACCGTTCTCTATATCCTCTTGTTAAAAGACTTGCATTTGCTGCAAAAAGCGCTTCTTCGGTTAAAAAGATGCTTTCTTTTTCCTTTCCTGTAGCTATCTGCTTCCATAACAAACAGAGTTGCTCGTAGGTGTTGCTAGACACAGTTCGACGTAAGATGGAGTTCAAAGAGTTGTCCATTACTGCGATCGCACAAAAAGACACTAAAAGTGGCTTTATCTAGGATCGCGCGTCATTGTTCGCTTTGGGTGGAAACCTAATCTTTTTTAAAGATAAGAAAAATAAATGCACCGAATTACTACTACACCCGGAGGATGGGATAGCGATTCACAAGGGGTTATCTTTATCGAACAAACCCCCGCTTCTATCGTCTTACTCACAGCAGCAGACACGGATATTCAAACCCTTGCTGCTTGTCTTACTCATTTACCATCTCAATTTCCAACTGTACGAGTTGTTAATCTCCTGCAACTCCAACAACAACTGACGATTGATACTTATGCCGATACTGTTTTATCGCCAGCAAAAGTTATTATTCTGCGCTTACTTGGCGGACGTTCTTATTGGTCGTATGGATTAGAAGTTTTAAAAGAAATTACCCAACAAACAGGCGCTTTTTTGTTTGTTTTACCTGGCGATGACCGTCCCGACCCAGATGCGATCGCTCATTCTAATGTTTCTTTAGCAAAAGTCACTCGTTTATGGCACTATTTAACGGAAGGTGGCATCGAAAATTGGCTTAATGCACTAAAATTTGTCGCTGATATTTGTCTCGAATGTACTTACAATCCCTTACCCCCTCAAATCATTCCTCGCGTCGGGATTTATCCGAGAAAAGCAGACAGAACAATTACTTCTCTTCCTAAAGTTGGATTGCTTTTTTATCGCGCTCATTATTTAGCAGGAAATACATTACCAATCGATGCAATTTGTCAAGCGCTACAAGAAAAAAATTTAGATCCAATTCCAGTTTTTGTTTCTTCTTTGCGCGATCGCGACGTACAAGAAGAACTATTTACTTATTTTCAACCATCTCCATCGGGTTCTATTCAATTACTTCTCAACACAACAAGCTTTTCTTTGGCAAGAATTGGCGATGAAGACGAATCAAAATTCTGGGGAAAATTAAACGTTCCTGTATTACAAGTAATTTTTAGTAGCACGACAGAAGAGAAGTGGAAATCTAGCGATCGAGGATTAACGCCGCGAGATGTAGCGATGAATGTTGCGCTTCCAGAAGTAGACGGAAGAATTATAACTCGCGCCGTCTCTTTTAAATCCGTTCAAACTTGGAATCAAGCATTAGAAACTGATGTGGTCGTGTATCAACCCAAACGCGATCGCATCGATTTCATCGCCGATTTTGTGTACAATTGCACACATTTAAGACAGACTCCTCCATCCCAAAGAAAAATTGCTCTTATTTTAGCCAACTATCCCAACCGCGATGGTCGCATTGCTAATGGAGTGGGTTTAGATACACCTGCTAGCTGCATTGAAATACTCAAAGCATTACGAGATACTGGTTATTTTGTCAGCGACATTCCCGAAAATGGAGACGAATTGATTCACAAATTAACTGCTAGCGTCACCAACGATCTAGAAAGCAACGAACTTCGTATCGTTAATCAAGAATTATCACTAGAAGAATATCAAAAATATTTCTCCAGTTTGCCAGAGAAAGTACAACAAGAAATTAATGAGAGATGGGGAAATAAGGAAGAATGTTTACTTCCGACTTCCGAACTCCGCCGCGCACGTAGCGAAGCGGAGGAGCAGCGCCGACTTCCGACTTCATTCCCCATTCCTGGAATCCAATTAGGAAATATCTTTATTGGCATCCAACCATCGAGAGGATACGATCGCGATCCGAGTTTAAACTATCACGCACCCGACTTAGAACCGACGCATAATTATTTAGCTTATTACTATTGGTTGCGAGAGAAATTTTTAGCTCATGCGATCGTTCATCTTGGCAAACACGGAAACTTAGAATGGCTGCCAGGAAAAAGCCTTGCTCTATCCGATACTTGTTACCCCGAAATTGCATTAGGAACCCTGCCTAACTTTTACCCATTTATTGTCAACGACCCTGGCGAAGGTTCGCAAGCAAAAAGACGTTCCCATGCCGTCATCATAGATCACCTAACCCCGCCTTTAACTCGTGCCGAACTTTATGGCGACCTAGAAAAACTAGAAACATTAATCGACGAATATTACGAAGCACAAAACCTAGATCCCTCCCGATTAAAAATTATTAGCGATCGCATTACCAAACTGATCGATAAAACTAACCTGGATCGAGACTTAGGAATCGATAAAATAGACCCCAATACTATCGCCCAATTCCTAACCCTTGCCGATGGCTATCTATGCGAACTAAAAGAAGCCCAAATTCGAGACGGATTGCATATCTTTGGTAAATGTCCTCAAGGAAAACAATTAAGAGACTTAATCGTTGCCATTGCCCGTTCTCCAGGACGCGATCGCCTGGGATTAACCCGCGCGATCGCCCAAGACTTAAACCTTGACTTCGACCCTCTCACCGCTAACCCCAGCGACAAACTCTCCCTCTCTGCGCCTCTGCGCCTCTGCGAGAGATTAAAAAAATCCCATACACAAGGAGATGCGATCGCAGCCATAGAAGAATACGCATCCGAACTAATAGAAAACCTAATCCAAAGTTCAAAGTTCAAAGTTCAAAGTTCAAAATCCAAAATCCAAAAAGAACTCAACTGGATTAAAAACACTCTTCTCCCCGCCCTCCAAAAAACCCCTCAAGAAATCACCAACCTCCTCAACGGATTAGATGGCAAATACGTCCCTGCTGGCGCTTCTGGCGCACCGACCAGAGGAAGACCCGAAGTACTCCCCACCGGACGAAACTTTTATTCGGTCGATATTCGTGCTATTCCCACCGAAACTGCTTGGGATATCGGACGAAAAGCAGCAGAAAACCTAATCGAACGCTACGCCCAAGAAAATGGCGAATATCCCAAAACCCTTGCCATATCTATCTGGGGAACCTCTACCATGCGAACCGGAGGGGATGATGTGGCGCAAGTTCTCGCTTTGCTAGGAGTACAACCCATTTGGGATGGTTCTTCTCGTCGAGTTGTAGACTTTGAAATACTTACCCCGTCTGCGTTAGGTCGTCCTCGCGTTGACGTGACCGTTCGGATATCGGGCTTTTTTAGGGACAGCTTTCCCAATATACTCGAACTATTATACGATGCGATAAATGCAGTGTCAAGCTTAAAAGAAGAAAAAGAAATCAATCCCTTAGCGGCGCAAGTCCAAGCAGAGAGGGAATTTTGGGAACAACAAGGAATAGAAAAAGAAACTGCCAAACAGAAAGCTTGCCATAGAATCTTCGGTTCAAAACCGGGTGCTTACGGGGCAGGTTTACAGGGATTAATTGAGTCACAAAATTGGAGTGATGATGAAGATTTAGCGCGTGCTTATATTAATTGGAGTTCTTATGCTTATGACAAGCAAGGAATCGGTCATGCTGCACCCGAAATCTTTAAAATGCGCCTTCAAGAACTACAAGTTGTATTGCACAATCAAGACAATCGAGAACACGACCTTTTAGATTCAGATGACTATTATCAATTCCAAGGAGGATTGACCGCTGCCGTTCGCGCCTTAACGGGTAAAAATCCTCAAACTTATTTTGGCGACAATTCAATCCCAGACAATCCCAGAGTGAGATTATTGCGAGAAGAAATCGCCAGAGTTTATCGTTCTCGCGTCGTCAATCCTAAATGGATAGAAGGCGTTATGCGACATGGATATAAAGGCGCATTTGAAATGGCAGCGACCGTAGATTACTTATTTGCCTACGACGCGACGGCTTCTTGTGTAGAAGATTTTATGTATCAAGGCGTAGCTGAAGCTTATTTATTTGACGAAACCGTACAACAATTTATTCGAGCCAAAAATCCTTGGGCATTGAGAGATATGGCAGAGAGATTATTAGAAGCAAATCAAAGAGGTTTGTGGCAATCTGTGGATTCGCAGACACTAGAACAATTGAGGGCGATCGTTCATCAAGCTGAAGGGATTGTTGAAGGTAGGCTTTTTCAGTGACCAGCTTTTTCAGTTATCAGTGACCAGTTATTGAAGTCGGCGATGCTCATAAGCGAGAGTTTCGTCCGCGTCGGATCAGGAAAGTCGGAAGTAAATTTACTTCTGAACTACTGTAAGGGCGAATGGCAAAAACGCTTCTACTGAATTACTCTCTTCTATATCAATTTTTAAGCACTTCTTAACCTATTATTGATCTGGGCTTAACTTAACAATGATACTAAGTATAAATGCAATGGCGCAGGTAGGAACCCTGGTTCGGGTTATTTATCCCGATTATGCCGCAGGGATTCTGGGAAGGATTCAAGCTAGAGAAACATCGGGACGTTGGATAGTCAGGTTAGAAGAAAATCCGCTAGAAAATAGCAACGATATACTTATACTCTCGCTAGAAGAATCTGATTTTGAAATAATAAATTCAGAGGAATGAATTTTTCATTCGTAATTTTTAACCGTTTCTGGAACGCCTACTCCAGAAATCTTGGCGATCGCCCTAAGATTTTGAGTGCGAATCAATTCCGTAAAATTTAAACTGGGACGACCTTCAATTTCGGCAACGGCTTCTATAGCAAATAATAAATTTTGTGCGGCTTCTACTTCTGCGTAGCCGCGTCTGAGAGCTACTTTAATCGCGGCTTCATCTGCATCTAATTCTCGTTGAACGCTATGATTGCTGCGCCAAATCTGGTTAGCTGCGATCGCACTCAATCCTCCTGCTACGATAATCCCGACAGCATCTACCTGAATCAGTTCTACGATCGTACCTGCCAGACCTGCTAGTGCAATACCTTGATAGATATCGGGTTTAAACCATTTAACGCCGCCTAAAATACTAACTGTTCTGAGGATGAGTAAATCCCTTTGGGGTCTAGACAACCGCCGCCACAAGTCGAAGTTGATATTAATCGGTCGGCTGTCTCGATTCCAAGGCATCGGAAATGACGTATCTATAACCTTTGACTGCTGGGGTTTACTAACTATTTTAGTCAGCATTCGTCCCGATGCAGGCATGACATCTAGTAAGCGACTTATTTCAGACTCTACACTCATTCTTCTTGCGGTCTGTTAATCGATAGGATTAGCCATCACGTTTATCGATCGCTAGTATAGTGCGTTTCTGAGTTAACATCCTTTTCTAAACAAGTTTCCAGTAATTGAATTTGATACAAATACCAAAAACGCTGAATTTCCCAGATAGATTCGGGGTGTGCTTCGCCGATTGGTTGATTGAGGTATTGCCAAACAGCTTTTGAAACCAGTTGCATTTTCCGAGTCATTGATGCCAAATCTCCTAAACAAATTTTTTAATTGCTTGTAATTATTAATTTGCCAGATCTGCATCTAAATTTCTTGGTGAAAAATGCGGAACTTTTAAAATGAGTTTTTTGGTTCTTCAGTATTTTCCCTGAATACAAAAAGTACCAAACAGGCTACAACATTTTATTCATTAGGTGGCAATTCCAAGGGAATCGTTCCCATCAATCCTTTGCGAAAATCATTTAAGATTTGAAGTGCTGCCCTTTCTGTATCGCCTTGATAGCGACTGTTGCCTAGTTCGCCCACATATTCTTCCCCAGTCACGGAAAGAGGATCTAATCCGTAGCGCGATTGTAAGATTTTCTCATAAGCTAACTCCACCAAGAAATCGACTAAAGCAGCGGCGACGTGTTGATTTTCGTAAGCTGCTTCGCCAATATCTTCACAAATCGCTAACTTGAGTGCATCTTT
>JALOOL010000486.1 GCA_025454425.1 Hydrococcus sp. Prado102
CCTCCAGCAACAAGCAGAAACTCACAAAAAACAGCAATTTTCCGCTCGTATTGCCGAACTGACTCCAGGTAGCTTGCTGGCACTCAAAGGCAAACACGTTAAAGTTTCCTCTCCTTTAACATCCGTCTTCGTGACAAAAATCCCTGGTTCGGGACAAGCACCCGATCTCGTTTGCTTGGGAGAAGACAATCGCTGGTATATCGTTACTGTAGGCGATGTTGCGGACATCCTTTCTGGGGTTTTAGCTGAAGGAGCAAAATTGTCCGTCCCAGAGTTAGAGACGCTTGTAGAAGGATCTTCCCCTCATTCCTGCGGGCCTTGGCATAAAGGCGATGAAACAACTGCTAGCATTAACAATAGGCTTGCAGAACTTGGCGCGATCGCCCAAACAACCCCCGAAACGATCGCCCAGCAAGAAAGAATCGATCGCGTTGTCGAAACGCTTAATAACCATCCCCTACAACAGCACAAAAATCCCGCCCGTTTGCTCAAATTGCATCAGCGTCGTCTTGAGTTGCGAGAACAACTACATAAAACCCAAGCAAAATATCAAAAACATCAAGCACATAAATCTTATTATTGGCAAGATTTCCTTAATTTAATCGAAATCCTACGCGAATTTGGGGCGCTAAACGGACTTGCTCCCACACGGTTAGGAGAAGCCGCCGCAGCCATTCGCGGTGAAAACGAACTTTGGCTTGGTTTGGCTTTGATGTCGGGAGAACTCGACAAGCTAGAATCCCATCAACTAGCGGCGGCGGCGAGTGCGTTGATTACCGAACCCCTTCGTCCCGATACTTGGACGAATTATCCTCCTTCGCCAGAAGTTATGGAAGCCTTACGCAGAACTGAGTTACAAGAAATCAGCCTGCGAGAAATTCGTCGCCAACTCTACCAAGCGCAAGCGAGATACGATATTACTATTCCCGTATGGTTGGATACTCAGTTGATGGGGTTAATCGAACAGTGGGCTTTAGGGACTGATTGGGGCGAACTTTGCGACAATACTAGTCTCGATGAAGGGGATTTAGTTAGACTTTTGAGACGTACTATCGATTTGCTTTGGCAAATTCCTCAAATTCCTGGCGTTGCTGGAGAGTTGAGGAGCAAAGCTAAAGAAGCGATCGCGATGATGAAACGTTTTCCTATTTAACTAAAATCTGATCGATTAATCCATACACTTTTGCTTCTTCGGCGCTAATAATAACATCTCGTTGCGTGTCGCGATCGCTATTAGTTAGCGAAGAGTTTTTATTGACACTCTGCCGACTGAAGTACGGCAGATTCTTAAGTAGCCCAGAACTGAACTCTTAACGGCGTAGTCAATGCGCCTCTACTGATTCGGCTAAGGTTTAAACCTAACCTTATCGCTACTTTGCGTAAAATATTAGCTGCTCCATTTGAGTCAGCATTAATTAACCAGCCTTGGGCAGTCTTATATAATCCCCGTTTAATTCTTTTCCCTGACGGTTTATACTCCTGGGGTTTTTCACCATAGGTAGGCAGAAAGTCATTGTTAAGAAAAGATGATTTGGATGTATAAGATTCTTCGGTTTCTAGAAAATCAATTCTAGACAACTCACAAAGTTGAGCTATTCTAGCTTTGAGTTTAGCGGTAGGAATTAAAACAAATTCTTGGTTGACTTTTCGGCTCATGTTAGAGCTATCTTTTTGTCTTTGATTCCAACCAAAAACTATTTTACCAATTCGGTTCTCTAAGCAATAATTAACAACTATCCTAGCTACTTTATTAACAGCGTCGCGCATTTGTCTATTGCGCTTTTCTGTTATATTTGCTAATTGTTTTGACCAAAACCCTTGTGCCTTACCTTCTTTCAATTGAGCTACTCTTTTGTTGTACCATTGATTTTCTGATTTAAGTTTTCTCCCATCAACAATAAAGCTTTTTCCTGCTGAATCTACACAAGTTAGCCAGTTATTTAGTCCGTGGTCGATACCTAAAGCTCGGCTAGAATCTAATTGAACTAGTTGAATTTCTTCTGATTGATAAATAAATTCTGCATAAAAACAACCATTTCGAGGGAGAAATCTAATCTCTTTTAACTTAGAAAACTTTAAGTTAGTTGGCATGGGTAAATAGAAAGAGTCTAGACCAAACCAAGCTTTAACTTTCATTCCTAAAGGAACTCTTATACCTTTATCGGTTAACTTTAACCATCTTCTAGGGAAAGCTACTGTATACATCCCTTTTGGTTTGCGGTATTTAGGCAGGCTAGGTTTATCTTCCAATTCTCCGCGTTTGTATAACTTGTTTAGAGCCTGAAACGATTTAAAAGCCTCTGCTACAGCGTTGCAAGTTTGTTGAGAACTAGAAACATACATCGAACCAAAATGAGGATTTTTAACCATCGCCGAACAAATTTCAGCACGGTTGATTATTTTCCCTGTTTTGAGATAGACCTGTCTAGCATAGTAGGTAGCGCAGTTATAAATTTTGTTGGACTGAGCGCCAAGATACTCTAGAACGGCTAGAATACTTTTCTCGTCTTTGATTAGAACTTGTTGACAACCGAACATAATTATATAAAGCCTCGACCTATATACATTATAGTTGTATGTAGTTACTTGTTGTCAACAATGAGAAAAGAATCAAGACAATACAGGCACAATAATCATTCGGTTGGTTCGGCTACAGTTCATCTGGTATGGATTCCAAAAAGGAGAAAACCAGTTTTAGTCGGAGATGTCAAACTTAGATTAAGTCAAATTTTAACAGAGGTAGCTAACGAAAACCAATGGATAATCAAAGCTCTGGAGATAGCGCCAGACCATGTTCATATATTAATAGAACATGACCCGAAAGCAGCCATAAATTCAATTGTTAAAGCATTTAAAGGAAGGTCGTCAAGGTTGCTCAGACAGGAATTTCCACAGCTGCTCAAACTTCCTACTTTATGGACTCATGCCTACTTCTACGACACAACAGGAAAAGTTAGCTCTGCGGTAATTCAAGAGTACATAAACGATCCTCACCACGCTTGACGCGGCGATTAAAATCGCTCGTGTCCACTTTCCGCCCCGATATAAATACCGCTTCGCGGTCTAGGCTACCAGTGTCCCGTGCTTAGAAGGTGTTACCAGTAAGGGGGTCAATCTCTGTTGTACTGTCAAAGTTTAGATCTAGGAACAAGGGCAAAAAAATTGGTTAGGGAACAGGTCGCGCTCAAGTTTTCCCCAGTCCCCAATCGCCAGTCACCAGTATTTTTTAAGAAACGCAAAGATTTAATAAGCTCAGATCTGATAATTTCCTTAAGACCTGAGACCTCCTAACGTACCCGTTGGACAATAGAGAATCTAGAGAAATAAAGCTTTTTAGCCTCTAGATTTTGTAGCTTTTGTTACGTAAATTATAGTAGCCCATTTGAATGATGAATAAAAACACACTGCCACCAAAACAGGGTTTATACGATCCGCAGTTCGAGCATGATGCTTGTGGGGTCGGATTCATCGTACATATGAAGGGGAAGAAATCACACGAAAT
>JALOOL010000487.1 GCA_025454425.1 Hydrococcus sp. Prado102
AACCGTAAACATCGGCTTTTTAAAGATCATGCGATCGTAGGCGATTTTTTCGGGGCGATCGCCGCCGATTAAAAGTTCCTTATAAGGTTTAATAAAATTGGCTAAATAAAATTCGCTCGAACCGACTAAATAAACTACATCGCCCGTATGCAAGACAAAACGACAAGAGTCCAAATGAGGAATCATTTGTCGGGCGACCTGCCGTTGGGGGTTGTTTCTTTCATCTCCAGTTCCAGTATCGCCGATAACTAGAAAAGAAAACTCAGCGCTTTCGCTAGTTCCATCATCGACGACTAATCGAGTGCGATCGATTCCTCGTTCGATAAATTCAGGTGCATTCCATCGCACCCGTTGTTTCATTTTTTGAATTTTAACTGAGATTTGCGGGTCGGATACGAATTGCATCGATGAATGGTTATAAGTAGGTTTTTGGCTATGAACTATTCTTTGGTTGCATTCTCAAACTTCTCGATCGCAACGGGTTTGGATAGGGTTTGGTTCAACAGTAGATCTGATGTTGGATTGTAACTTATCCACGCGATCGCGCTACCTAAAAAGGCAACCGTCGCAACTACCGAAGTCCCTGCTAACAAGCGAACTTGAGATCGCAAGCGCTTGATTTCTGGGTTGGGATTGAGTGTTTTTGGTTCTATTGGTAAATTCTCTCGTACATAGGCAAGTTCTTTTTTTGCTTGTACTTTTCTAAATGATACTTGCGAGTGCAACCAAGTAGCGAGCAGTTGCGGACAGTTTTTTTGTAACCATCGCAATGCAATGATGCTGAAGACGGGTTTAGAGACTTTGGCGATCGCTTTCATCATTTTATTAAGCGAACGATTAGAGATCTTTTTGTCGATTAAATTGACCGAACCAATATCATAAAGACAATTTATAATCAACTTCGCCGTAGTTTTTTCGTTATGAAGTAGATGTTCTAACAAAAGCAAAACATCTCGCATTCGTTCGGCTTCAATCTGCTTTTGCGACCATCTTTCCATAAACTTTAATTAGGCTTCCACCCCGTGTTGAGTTAAAGTTTCTTTAGCTCGAATGACATCTTCTCTTGTTCCTTCCAACATAACTTTATATTCGGAAGTTAGAGATTCTGCATCCGTCTGAGGGATGTTTCTACCAGAAATAGCGCCTATCGCACCGATTCCCACTGCTCCAATAATAGCGCCAGCAACCAGTCCGACTATAGGATTGAGATCGCTATTAATAGCACCAGAGGGTAAGTTGTTAGCGAGGATAAAGAACGAACCACCGATTAGTCCGCCAAAAGCCGCACCGGCGATCGCACCTCCTTTTGCGCCTTCTTTTACTTGAGACTCGGCAATTCCGTGCATTGGATCGATAGTTGCTTGTTCTTGCGAGAGTCTCTCGCTAGGGAAACCAGCCTCGCTTAATATCTTTAAAGCTGCTTGTGCCTCCCGTTCGCTCATAAACTTGGCGATCGTGTATTGAGTTAATTCTCGCTCTTCTTGAATAGCCATATTATTTAATTTAAAGGAATTAAAACAACTTTTCGTAAAAATTGTAGATTTTAATTATCGATTAAGTTTATCAAGACAAAAGTCAACTTTTTCTCTACTAAAAGTGTCGTTTGTGAGAATTGACTCTCAAACTTTAGGATTAAATAAAATGTGCGATCGCGATTAGTATTTTTACTTAATCCGATGCCAATCCCCATCATCCCCTTTTTCGTAATCGCGCTTAACTGCACTCCAGGCAACTTTAAATGCTCGCTCTTCTTCGCCGTATTCTTCTAAAGCATTGTTGAAAGAAGCGAGAAAAATTTCCTGAGCGTGTTTCGGCAAATGATTTTTTACCGGATCGGGCAAATCGGTAATGGCGCGATAAGGCATTTGTTGTCGCTCCTGCAACTGTTATTACTATTGATAGATAAAATTAAATTATTAAACTGAGCTTGATTAATTTTTATAATTTTCTCGCTTGTTAGTTATAAATTCCTCTTCCTAAAGAAACAAATTTTAAATCGGATATAAACCCCAAGATTGAGAATTGAAGCGATTGAATAACTACAAAAAAGAGTCTTTCAATAGGCACAAGAAATTTAAAAATAACTTTATGCCTCCAGAACGATTTAGCTAAATTGTAGGCGTGTTAGCTTGACAAATGTAAGAAACATCTTCTTTTTCAACTAAACCGAAATTTAATAAGAGGGGAACACTAATATGGTTTCTACGATTCCAGATCAAAAAAGAATGGCGATCGCAGAAAAACTTGCGAGCATCAAAGCTGTACAAGAATTTTTAATTTCTAACGAACAGCAGCTTATGCAACAAGGGCTTGATAGCGAGATTGGCGATCGTTTTAGAAAAATGCTAGAAGATGACCAAAAAAATCTGGGCATCATCGATACTGTTATCACTCAGTATGGCATCCAATCTCAACCAAAAGAAACGGTTACTCAAATGCTTGAGCAAGCCAAAAAAATGATGCAAGGTTCCGAAATTAGCTTGTACGAAAAAGTGGTTCAACACGAACTGCTCAAGCACGGACAAGTGATGTCTGGTTTGCTCGTTCACAAAGCGGCTCAAGTAGTCGGTGCTGACATCGAAGCGGCTATTACCCCTCTCAACGCAGTCAACTTTGAAAACCGCGCCCATCAAGAGCAACTCAAGGGTATCCTAGAAATTCTTGGAACTCGCGAACTAACGGGTAAAGATCCCGATCAAGGCGTTTGGGGACGAGTTCAAGATGCAATGGCTGCTTTAAGTGGCGTATTCGGCAGTGCTGTCACTCAAGGTTCTGATAAGTCGGATATGAACATCCAAGATGTCATCCGCATGGATCACCAAAAGGCAAAAACGCTAATGGCTGATATTGAAGGCACTCAAGATTCTCAAAAGATTCAAGAGTTGTTTGCACAACTATATGCCGACTTGTTAGTTCACTCCGAAGCGGAAGAGCAAGTAGTATATCCTGCTGTACGTCCTTTCTATGGCGAGCAAGACACTCAAGAGCTTTATGACGAGCAAGCAGAACTAAAAGTTCTTCTTGAAGAGATGAAATCTCTCAATCCTATGTCGTCTGAATTTAAAGACAGACTCGGACAAGTACACGACGCGGTAAATCACCACACCGCTGAAGAGGAAAATTCGATGTTTGCGGCTATCCGCAACAACTGTTCTAGCGATCAAAGCGAGCAATTAGCAACTCGTTTTAAAGAAGCCAAAAAACAGTTACAAAGCAAAATGCAAAGCCAAATGCAAAACAAATAGTCAATTGCTAATCGATATCAGTTTGTAGTTTTGTAAGCGAATAGATAATGAATTAGAGCAGGGAGATAAAAGTTTTCCCTGCTTTTTGTGGTTATGAAAATCTTCTCTGTATGTTCGAGATAACCTATCTAAGCAGGTCAACAAAAATAATTGCAATAATTTTAAAGAATCGTAGGGTGGGCATTGCCCACCCTATAGGCGATATAGATGTTTTCTTGAGTCAGCTAAACCGAGATGCCTCCGAGGATGGAATTTCACCATCATGGGGAGTAAGTTAGCCACTTGTTCTAAATGAACTTTGGATTGTGGATGATTCCCACTTGTGGGCATTGGGTTACGATCTCATAGGGATCGAGTAATCCAACACTAACAATTCTGGAATCAACGGATCGCACAAATGGAATTTCGTCTAAATCCTCTTCAACAGCAGAGACAGGTTGTTTGCGAGGAATGGTAGTTTCTACTTCGGCATAATCAGAAAAACTCTCGCTTGGTGTCGGTTGTGCTACCGCTTTTTTAGACTGACGAGTACTTGATGTAACGGGTTCGTCAGAAGTTGTTTTTGAGGAGGAACTTGACGAGATGGTTGCTCCTTCGACGCGATGGATGCGAGAAGCGACTAATTCTGCTTTTTTCTCTTTATGTCCTTTTTGCTCGACTGTTTTCATCGACAGACGACCTTCAATAATAATGCGATCGCCCACAGAATAGTTAGCAAAAATTTCTTCGGCTAAATTTCCCCAGCCAACGACTAATAAAGTCGATTTCTCTTCGGGTTTTGCCCCTTCAAACTCCACGATTGTATCGGTAACGGCACGAGCATCTTGGGTATGACGGAGTTCTGGTTTGCGAACAATTGTCGCCATCAAAATACAACTATTCATCTCTATTTCGATTCCTTTTCCTTTATTATATTATAGGACATCCGTACTATCATACAGTAGCGATTTCGCTTTGTTCTTGTTCGATAAACTCTTGAACGCGCCCTCGATAATCTTTGAGAGCGACATCGATCCAATCGCGATCGTCGCTATTGGCATAGATATGAACCAAAGGTTCTCCTGCATCGGGTAAAATTAGTACCCAGTCATCGTTACGGGGATTAATAATTTTTACCCCATCGATCAATTCTAGGTTTTCAGTCGGATGAGTTTCAACCAAATAGCGCATCAGAGCGCCTTTAATCTTCCAGGGACAGCGAATTGTATAAGCCTTATGGTAAACTCGCGGTAGTTCGGAGCGAATTTGGGCGAGCGATCGCTCTTGTATGGTCAGCATTTCAATTAACTTGGCGACCGTAAACATCGCATCAAACCCAGGATGAAGTTGAGGGAAAATAAAACCCATTTCGCCGCTACCGCCTAGTACGACGCTAGCATTATCCTGAGCCGCTTCCATCAAAGCAGTTGGATTGGCTTTGGTACGAATGACCCTGCCATCGTGACGGCGAGCAATTTGTTCTACCGCAC
>JALOOL010000488.1 GCA_025454425.1 Hydrococcus sp. Prado102
CACTTTATTCGGTCTCAAGTACCATCATAGTTGCAATTAATCTGGTCTCAAAAAAGCGGTGATTGCGGTCCTGAGCATTTAGTATTGTGGGTCGCTACACTTAGCAATTAAATCCCGAACGAGCGCGCGCTCGGGCAATCCATCTTTCTCTTCTGGCAAAGCTGGAGTTTCATAGATTCCTCGCAAATTATAAGTGTACTGCCACATATAATTGAACGCTCTCGCCGCAGAATCGGGATAGGGATAGGTGGGAATCTTAGCACGGTTAAGAATCGCTTCGCCTGCTAAGATTTCTGCTCCTCCCATCCAGCTTGCTATTATCGGTTTATCGCGACACAAACCAACTCGTTCTTTTTCCATAAAAGATTTTAACTGTTCTGCTGTTTGAGTTGGGTTGGTCATTGCTTGAGGCGTAAGAATCACTAACAACCCATCGCTGTTAGGATCGCTTGCAGCAATTTCTACCGTTTTTTGATAGCGGTCGGGTTCGGCATCGCCGAGAATATCGATGGGATTGCTATGACTCCAGTAGGGTGGCAGAATTCGATCGAGAGACGCGATCGCTTCAGGAGAAAGTTCGCTTAGTTGTCCGCCAGTGGCAGCGAGCATATCGGTCGCCAGAACCGCCGGGCCTCCGGCATTAGTAATTAAAGTTAAACGCGACCCTTTAGGACGGGGTTGTTTGGCTAATACCTCCGCCATATCAAACAGTTCGGAGATACTCGTCACTCTCAGTACGCCACTGCGTCGAAAAGCGGCATTGAGTACTTCATCGCTGCCCGTAAGCGCTCCCGTATGGGAAGTGGATGCTTTACCACCCGCATCGGTTTTACCTACATTACCAGGACGCGCCATCGCCCCAGCAAAAGTAGCATTGAGAGCAGTATGAGGGTTCATTACTCCCAAACAGTTAGGGCCAATAATTCTCAATCTTCCTTTTCTAGCTTCTGTTACAATTTGCCGTTCTAGTTCGCTCCCTTGTGCTCCTATTTCCTTAAAACCAGCAGAAACAATAATCGCACTTCTAACGCCAGCAGCCACACACTCTTTTATAATTTCAGGAACGGTAGGTGCGGGAGTGGCGATAATGGCTAAATCGATGGACTCGGAAATGGCTGTGATTTTGGGATAAGTCACAATTCCCATCACGCTATGGTATTTGGGATTGACGGGAAATACCGTACCGCCAAAAGGATTGCTAACTAGATTCCATAACAGCGTGCGTCCTACACTACTAGGTCTATCGGTCGCACCAATGACGGCAACTGTTTTAGGAGCAAATAGCGAACGCAAAGGCTGATACTCGGAACGCAGAATATCATAAGCCGGATCGGTGAATGTAGCGATTGGGGTTTTCATCACAATCTGAATCTTTGATAATAATTAACTTAGTTCTGGGACATATATTTTTAAAATAGTCAAAAATGTTGAGTTATTTGCGAGCAAAAAACTTGTTAACGGTCGCTCAATTCATACAAGCTTCGATACGATTAAAGAAATTCTGCTCGCATTGCAACAATTCAACAAAAAAAGTAGTTAATACTTGTTTCTATAATTTTTCTCGCTCGCTTGAATAAGATTTTCAAAAAATTTGAGCTAAACATTTTACAACAAGAGATAATAATTATAGATACCAGGCTATGAGGCAATATGGATAAATTATGTTGCGAAGAATTTTAGTAGCCGTAGATAATTCAACAATAGGTCAGCAGGTTTTTGAAGAAGCACTTGCTCTAGCCCGTGTAACAGGCGCGAGCATGATGCTCTTATATGTTCTCGATCCTGAAGAATACTGGAGTCCGCAAATACCAGCGATGTACTATACCTATTCTATGTCACTCGACGAGCAAACTATGAAACTCTATCAAAAACAGTGGCAGGAATTTGAAGAACAAGGTTTGAAAAGGCTCCAACAGATGGCAGATGAGGCTATTGGTGCAGGAGTAAAAACTGAATTTACACAAAAAACTGGTAGTCCGAGTAAAGTAATCTGCACAATTGCTGACAGTTGGGGGGCAGACTTAATTGTCATGGGTCGTCGCGGTCTATCTGGAATCAAAGAATTCTTTTTGGGCAGCGTTAGTAATTACGTCTTGCATCGCGCTCCTTGTTCGGTACATATCGTACATAAACATGAGATAGAAAGCGGAAAGCAAGTACCAATGAGCGATGAACGATGAACCACAAACTTTTAAGAATAAATGCGCGAAGTAAGAAAAAGAATTGGTATTTTAACAAGTGGTGGAGACTGCCCAGGATTGAATGCAGCCATTAGAGCGGTCGTCAGTCATGCTACTTTGACTTATGATTGGGAAGTTGTCGGCATTCCTTACGCGACACAAGGATTGCTCGATCGCGCTTCTGTACCTCTAGCGATTCACGGTTTGGATCTGCGCGGTTTAGATCCTTTACTCAATATGGGAGGAACGATTTTAGGCTCGATTAATCATGGCGATACGCTTGCCCGTGCTGACGAAATTATTGCTGGTTATCGAGAATTAGGACTGGATGCTTTAATTGCCATTGGTGGCGACGGGAGTTTGAAAATAATCGATCGCTTGGCAAAACATGGCAACTGGCAGTTAATCGCCATTCCCAAAACCATTGATAACGATGTAGCGCTCACTGAAAGGGCGATCGGTTTTGATACTGCTGTCAATACCATTACCGATGCGCTCAATCGCCTCGCTTGTACGGCTTCGAGTCACGATCGCGTTATGGTAGTGGAAGTAATGGGACGTAGCGCGGGACATTTAGCCTTGCAAGCTGGGATTGCTGGGGGCGCAGATATCATTTTAATTCCCGAAGTTAATTATTCCATTCGAGAAATTTGCCAACATATAAACGAACTGCGCGATCGCTGGAAACGTAAATTTGCCTTGGTGATGGTTGCAGAAGGAATTCATCCAGCATCCGATCCCGTTAGTTGTGGCAAAGAATCGTCGCCACCAACGCCAGGTCGTGGCATGGGACAATATGTTACCGACCAAATTATCAACTGTAACCAGCGTTTAGTCGAAGTTCGCGTTTCTGTTCTCGGACATATCCAAAGAGGGGGCATTCCTTCAGCGTTGGATCGTTTAATTGCAGCCGCATTTGGCAAAGTTGCAGTCGATCTAATCGCAGAGGGACAATCTCGTCAGATGGTAGCTTGGCAAAATGGTTGCGTTGCCGTGGTTGCCCTAGAAGACGTTTTAGCACAAAGTCCGACCTCTGTAGACCCACAAAGCTATTTAGTAGAAACGGCTCGTGCTTTGGGAATTTATTTAGGCAGTTGACTTCTAAAGAACTTCCGCAAGGATATTAGTTGTTGAGAATTGTTTATCCCTCACAAATTCATCACAATTTTTTTTTAAGATAAAAATATAGGGTAAGGGACTTGCGTAAAAATAAAATACCAATTAGGAGGGAAAAACCGTCACATCCCATTTGGGCAAAGTTTCAGAACGCTCCCAGAAAGGGAGGAGTT
>JALOOL010000489.1 GCA_025454425.1 Hydrococcus sp. Prado102
ATCGCATCGATAACGTATTTAACAATACCGTTCGGCTGCTTACATACAATCCAAAAATTCAGGATACGCTCTCTAAATTGATAAAAGGCGATCTTTCGCTAGAATATGCTCGCAGCATGGTCGATCCAACTTACAAAGCCAAATTAGTTCCAACTCCTTCGCCAACTCCAACCATCGAACCCGAAATAACCCCAGAAACCACCCCAACAGGCGAACCAGAAACTAACGAACCTACTGTTTTAATACCAGAAGAAACTCCAACAGTCGAACCCGAACCCAGCGAACCTACTGTTTCAGTACCAGAAGAAACTCCAACAGTCGAACCCGAATTTTCTATCGAATCGCCTAGTTTGGTTTCTCCAAAAGATGCCCCAGCACCCAAAATAGAAGTGACAGCACAACCATCAAAAGTTGAATCTACATCAACATTACAGCCAGAAGTCGAACTAAGCCCTGTGCTTGTACCTCAAGAAAAGCCAGCCGTAGTCGAACCGAGCATTTCTGCGGAACAATCTGCTTCCACAAAGATAGAAACTCCTGCGGCGGACGAAAAACGACCCTTAGCAAAACCTCAATGGCTCGATCGCATTCTCAACCGCTTTGGCAACTAAGAATCTTATTTTGAACTAGAACAAACAATCCAAATAAGTCAACCCCCCATAGGAGGAAATGCAAGCTAAATTAGCGCTTAGTTGAGGAAACAGTTAGAAAATGACCAATTATTAAGTCGAATCTTAAAATTTTTGACGTTCACAAAAAACCTAGCTATAGTTTTAAGTGTTTAAAAACTATGTTGTTTAGAAAGAATTAAAGCGAGGTTATCGTGTTTATGCAAAAATCTCACGCATTAACCGGAATGCTGGTAGTAGTTTCTTTGTCTGCCGTTTCAGTAACTCCCGCGATTGCAGAACCAACGCAAGCAGGACTTTCCACGCCTACCTTAGAAGTGCAGATCGCTCAACTGCTTGGACATGAAACTTACAAAAAAGAAGAGCAATTAAAGCTCTCTGATTATACGCTGGGTAGAGTTAGAGGAAGAGCGGGCACGCTTTTGTCAATCGAGTTAATGGACATGAGCGGCGAAGAAATTTCAGAAGGAGATGGCAGAGTCATTATGACAGGCGGTGCTAATCCGGGCGACGACGTGCTTCTCAGAGAAGTAGATGGCGAGTACGAATATGTAGGTCAGGCTCATCCCTACTGGATTACAAAACTGCAAGAAGATTATAAATGGAAGATGGCGGCTGAAACCAAAGGAACTGCTTTGAGCGAGCGTACTGCTGCGCTATGGCAGACACTCGCCCAAAATGAAGGTCGCAGCGTAACGATTTCTCCTCTAGAACCAGCCCCTGCTACTGCTCCAGTAGGAGGCGAATATCCAGAAGCAGAACCCGTTAGAGGAATGTGGTAAGTCCGAATCAATAGTTAAAATTTGTATTTGTTAATTTGAGGCGATGTTGGGCTATCAGAAAGCTTAGTATCGCCGATTTTTTTTTAAAGTAAATTAAATGCGTGACAGCTTAATCAGTAAGACTGATAAAAAATAATTCGTGTTCCCAAGGGATCGTAAGCATAAATTTCTCTTCCGTGAGAGGCGATCGCAATTTCTCCTGGCGGTGGATATCCCATTTCAGTTATATGGGCGATCGCGTTTTCTAGATCTTCGACTTCCAAGCATAAGCTCGTGCTACTTTTAGCAGAGGCAAATTCTTGGTAGTTTTTTTCTTCTGGTTTAAAAATGCTTAAGCGCAAGCCGCCACTTAACTGAAATTCTGCGTAAGAATCGGGAAGATAAGCTTTAGGTTCGAGTGCTAGCAAGCGACTGTAAAATTGTACTAACGTCTCAAGCTCCGTCGCAGCTAATGCAACAAAAACATCTGTGTATTCAAAAGTCATTTTTATTTAAATAGAAAACACTCCAAACACAGAATACACCAATAAAAATCTAGGCAAAATAGGAATAATTAAACTTTATTGTCCAGTAATCGAAAGCTTATCTACCCATATTCTCGGACAAACTCCTTTTGGCGTTGACTCTGTTTCTGGTTCGACATAAATAATTGACTTCAACAGTTCGAGAAAATCCCCCGCTACCGTTGCTGATTCAATACTAGTCATTTCGCCTTTATTGACAATCCAGCCATCAAATGGTAGAGAAAAAGATCCTTGTAGGGAATTCACCCCTGCATGAAGCGCCTGAAGTTCGTCAATAAAAATAACATTTTCTGAGTCTGATAACCTGTAAGTTTGGGGTACAGTTTCGCCAGCAAAAACGTGATAAAAATTAGGACTAACGGTAACTTTTGCCCCGATATTAGCATGACCCGTCGGTTGAGCCTGCATTCGTTTTGCCGTAATCGAACTGTGAAGAAAATTACTCAGTACGCCATTAGTAATTATGTCGATGCGACGAGTTGGCGTTCCTTCTCCATCAAATGTTTCTGCTGACACGTTATCTGGATGCAAAGCATCATCGCACACACACAATAAAGGAGAAGCGATTGATTGTCCCAATGACTCTGGCGTAGAAAGGCTTTGTTTGTCTAAGATACTTTGAGCATTAAACAAATTAGAAAAAGCACTTAGCAAGCTTAAAAAAGCACTGGGAGAAAAGACAACCCGATACTTTCCGGTAGAAATGGGTTGATAGTCTAAATGGCTAATAGTTTTTTGGGCAGTTTCTTGAATACAACCATCAATATCTAATTGAGCTAAACTGCGGCTAACTTTATATTCACCTGCGCTGCGAGGCTTTTTCCCTTCTTGTTCGGTTTTGCTGTAGAGATATATAGAAGCGTAAGAACGAGCTTCGTAGCGCATTGCCCCATCGCTGTTAAGATAAAAACGTTCCGCATCTCGTTGTCCTAAGCCGTTATAGGGAACGCCTGTAATCGCCTGATGAGAATTCATAAGAGCTTTTTCTGCTCCAATCAGGGTTTCAATGAGAGTTGCAGCAGGAGCAGGCGATAGTTTTTCCCAAGAAAAATCTTGAATAGACTGTTTTGCCTGCGGACTAAAATCGGGAATATTTTCCTTAGCACCAAAAAAGCTAGCTTCGTAGGCTGTTTTGAGCGCGAGTTTCAATCCTTGAGCATCTACATCGGTTGTCGAAGTCACTCCAATTGTATTATCTTGATTCCAAACTCGAACGATCGCGCTGGAACGATTGGAGGCTTGTACTTGTTTGGGTTCTCCAAAAGCAACTTCTACGCTAGTTTCATCGATAGACGAACCATAAATATCAAATTTTTCGATACCGAGTTCGCGGGCACTTTCTTGGGCGTAGCTAGCAATTTCTTTGATGTTAGGCATAATTGGCGATCGCTTATCAGTCCTCGATCTTCCATTTTAGCTCGATTTAGTCGCCTTCCTTTTTACCTAGTATGAACCAAAAGAATTTCAGTTCGTTGATTGCGGGGATCTTCGGGAGGAATTCCGGGCAGCGGTTGGCTAGAACCTCTCCCC
>JALOOL010000490.1 GCA_025454425.1 Hydrococcus sp. Prado102
TGAGAGTTAGTCTCAATAAGCTGCCATTTTATCAAAAAGGTCTAAGGGCTATGAATATTATACAGCAAGCTTTCTAGCTACCTTGTCACCCCGTCAGGCTGATGCTTCAATGAGAGAGAGAATAAAAGTTGCTGAAAATTAGCTGAGTATTTCAAAAGATGCTGAGCATTGACTTGCGATCGCCAATGCCCAGCATTTACTGTCCTCAGACAATGACTGAGTTATGTTCGCGGCCCCACTGTAGACCGTTTCAAACCGCTAGAGAAGATATCTTCTGCGATGTTGATGCCTAACGGCACTCCGCCAACATTTTTCAAGAGATTGGGTTTGCCGTTCTTGACTCTGAAGGCATCAAAAACCCAATGCACGCCGAGATAAACGCGACTCAATCCGTTCTCGATAATCATCTGCCACAATCCCCCCTCAAATTCGCGGCGATGTCTCGGTCGCACCGTGCCTTTGTTATCTTGAGTTTCGCCATTTAATTCATCGGAAATCAGATCGAGACCGTCGAATAAACGATCGAATCCGCGATGACTCACACCGTAGAAAAGCCGCGTAATATGCAAGGCAGCCGCCCCAAACGTAGCATGACCCGATGGGTAAGCAGGAAAAGGAGGCGTGAAGTTTTTCTTGGTTGAATTTGAATTAGGCGCGCCCAATGGCAACCAGAAGGGGTCGCCATCGTCTGAGATATTGTTGTTAGCTTCTGTCGCTGCTGGCCCGAACGATTCATCGTGTTCGCGAATCCCAACAACAGGTCGCCAAAGCTCGTGAATGTATTTCTGATCCCATGCCAAAATCCCAGCATCGCCCATTGCTGCATTGACCAAGGCGAATAAACGAGCATTTTGGGCTTCTGTATTCCCTTTAGCGATTGCCAATCGGCGCACGATTTGGTTGTACAAACGCGGTGGCGTACCCAGTCCAGCCGCTCCGTCATATGCCCAAAAAATCCCGATGAGGGTTTCATCTGCCGTGCGAGCGTCAATACCGTTTGGCAACGTACCCATCAGTTCGGGAACGATGCCTTTTCCGCGTACTTGTCTTAACGCCTTCAAATATTCGTAGTTATCGAATGGCGGCGGATTGAGTTCGTGTCGCTCTGTAATGGCAAAGCCTTTTGACTTCGCCCCGTAGAAAGGTGCGTTAAAACCCTGCATGGGGTTGTCGGGATCGACGCGATGTTTGCCGCGTTCTAACGAAGGCTCATAGCCAGCATCACTGTCACCAGGGTCGTCTTTGCGATCGTCAAGAATTTTTTGAGCCACCATCAATCCAAACTGGTGTCCTGGGTTGCTCGGATCGCCTTGCTCGGCCAGTTTGGCATCAAAAAAGGCTTTTTGCTTGCAGTACAGACACGATAAGGTGGTATGGGCTGCGGCTGCCACGGCAGCTTGTGGGGATGCACCACCAGGGGGGGGCGGTAAGGCGATCGCATAAGGTGGCAAATTAATGGGATCGTTGACGACACCTGCATATGCGTCATACATGGCTAAGTGAACGATCGCTAAGGCTCGCGAACTAAGTGTCGGCCCGTTTTGTTCTCGTTTACTATCGTCAGTGTGACTGATTTTGTTGGCTTCAAGGGCAACTTCGTTCCAGAAAAGAATTGAATCTACCATCGGTATCTTTTTCTCCTTTTTTAAATTTTGTTAGCAAACAGCTTCTTAAAATTTTGGGCTGTTAATAATGACTCAAAATAAGATTTGCGTTTTACGCAAGGGATTCAATCCTTGTAATAATTCCTCACAAAATTAAGCGCTCGCCAATCAGTAATTCATTAGAAAAACTGATAGTCGATTATGAAACAGAGTCAACCTGCAAATAGGCTTAAAGCTTAATTTATCTATGACTCAAGCACTATAAAAAACTATAACTTGTCGCAAGTTCTATAGAATTAACTGCCCTTTAGTCACTTGTTTTTACTGTAGGGTGCGATCGCAACCAAAAATACAAGACTAAGCGACAACCACAGTTTAATTTTTATAGTAGTTCTTCCTGAGCGAGTAATGTTTTCAGAAAAATCTTTTCTGAGTTTCGATTAAGCGAGAAATACGATTGTATTTCGTTCAAACACAAATTCGCTATAGTCTGCTAAATTATCCAAACCCACTGCATTCAAAATCACTTCGGTTATTAACCAGAAGCTCGTTCTGACCAAGAGAGTTTTCCATTGAATCTGTTTCGTTTTCATTGTTCTGACCTCCTAGCAGTAGAGCGATCGCGCGATCGCTAGCTTTCTGGAGCTTCTAAAATTATTATTGGTTAATTCCTGAGTAGAAAAATTATAAAAATCTAAGAATAAATCTTTAAACTCCTGACTTTTTCCTGAGAGTTTTTTTGGGAAATTCTCAGCTATTTTTAAGGTTTTGTTTGAGCAATTTATCTTGGCGCTTTTCAACTCCAAAATTAAGACAAAAAAAATCTTAAAGATCGCTCTTTAGTTCATAACAAATAATGTGTAGTTTTATACCCAATTGCCGCTATCTGTGAGTAAAATTTGTCTAAATCGCTCAAAACTGTATAGCTGGCTCATTTGATTCCTTCAATCTGAGCCTGTCTATGCCGATTAGTTAGGTACTTTATGGACTTACAAGATTCGCATCCTTGGCAACAAGCGCAGCCAATTTTAGAGGTTCTTTCCTCCCTGAGTTATCAAACTGGCGAACTCGATGGCTATTTGCATGAAATTGCTTGTAGTGTTAGTCATTTACTAGAGCTAGATTGGTCGGTTGTGACGTTGTGTAAGGATGAGATAGAACGAGTGATGGCTAGCAGCCTCGACATGGGCGAGGGCGACCATGTTTATTCATTGCATGGCTTACTCACTGAGACTGTAGTGAAAACTGGGCAAACTTTATGCGTTGAGGATGCTAAAGTCCATCCAGAATATGGCTGTCCGCCAGAAGGTTACGTATCCTATTTAGGAGTCCCTTTACGCACGCATCGGGGAGAAATCATGGGGACAATTTGTTCTTTTTGCATCGAACCCCGTTTGTTTACATCAGAAGAAGTCCGCACGGTGGAACTATTTGCCGAACGCGCTGCAACGGCAATTGACAATTATTATCTTTATCAACAACAGCGAGAATTTAATCAAGTTTTGGAAGCTGAAGTAATCAAAAGAACCGAGGAATTGCGATTAGCTCAAGCTCAATTAATCGAACGAGAAAGACTGGCTGCCATTGGCGAATTTGCTTCAATGATTGTCCATGAAATTCGTAACCCAGTGACGACAATTTTGATGGGTTTGAATTCTTTTAAAAAAAGTGCTACTTCCGAACGAGATAAAGTAAGAGTTTCATTAGCACTTGAAGAAGCTGAACGTTTGCAAAATCTACTCAAAGAAATCTTGCTTTATGCAAAACCCCAAACATTGCAACTTGAGGAGTTAGATATTGATGAGTTCATGGTGAAAACGCTTTTGTCATTCGATACAATGCCAGAAGCTGAGGGACGACC
>JALOOL010000491.1 GCA_025454425.1 Hydrococcus sp. Prado102
AGATGGCTGTGGCTGATATCAGGAAATTCACAAAATACTGACACTTGAAGCCAGTGGATGGCCAAAGGATTAGTGCAAATCTGTGTTAGCGGTGCAAACTATCGCTCATCTGCTGCTTTCAGAAATTTGTGAAACTAAGCCAACGACAAAAACGATTGTGATCTTATAAAGTTGAGCGGTATAAAGATCGTAGGCAAAAAAGTCTTGAATGGCTTTTGGTTTGAATTGTACGGGTTTAGCAATGCGCTCGCCCAGATAAATATACGCAGCCGTCGCACCGCCAATAATGGTCGAAATAACTAGAAAACTCGCTACCGTAAAATTTGGATTGCTTTTTAAAAGATTCCACTGTTTTAAAAGGATGGGAACGTGGAGAGCAAACCCCATGACAACGGTCATCGGCAGCATTAGCGGCCAGAAAGCCTCAAAAGAGCGCACGGTCATTTGCTTGGGTTGACCGCCAAAAATCAGACAAAATTCGCGAACGAGGCTAAAAGCCGTTAATCCGTTAACGATTAGCAAAACGCCGACTAACCAAGGATAGTTGCCCCAAAGATTATCTGCCATTTCGCTCAGAGGCCAGAAGCTTCCCATCGGTGGCAGGGCGACAAGCGAAGCAGCCCCAACGAGAAAGCAAATACCTGTAATGGGACGACGCGACCAAACCCCGCCGTATTGGGTTATGTCTTGGCTGATATTGTTCCAGACAATATTGCCCGTACTCATCACCAAAACAGACATGGCGATGGAGTAGGTAAATAGCAGGGTTAATGCAGTTTGGCTTTGTCCGGTTCCGACTGCAATAAAAATCAAACCCATGTAAGCGCTAACAGAATAAGATAAGCAGCGTTTGATATCGATTTGGGCGATCGCGATCGCAGAAGCCCCAATTGCCGTTACTGCCCCAATCCAAATCATGACGTTGGTAGCAAGGGGAGACAAAGCAAAGACGGGTTCTAACTTAATTAGCACCCACGCTCCCGTAGAAACGACTACGGTATTGCGCAAAATTGAGGCAGGCATAGGGCCTTCCATCGCTTCATCCAACCACAGGTGCAGGGGGAATTGAGCGCATTTAGCCAAAGGGCCAGCTAAGAGTGCCAAACACAATAAATTTGCCGTAGTCGGACTAATCGTTGCCGTTTTTGCCCAAACTGCCAACTCGGTAAAATTCCATGTCCCCGCGATCGGCATTAAAGCTACCACGCCCATTAATAGGATTAAATCGCCGATTCGTTTGGTTAAAAAGGCATCTCTTGCTCCCGTTACTACTAGAGACTGGTTGAACCACAACCCAATTAGCAAGTAAGTTCCCAGCGTCAGGATCTCTAAAATTACGTAGCTGAAGAACAAAGAATTACACAGTGCTAGGGCACACATTCCCCCTTCAAACAGGGCAAGCAAAGAGTAAAAGCGCGCCCAACCCCAATCCATTTCCATATACCCGATCGCGAAGATCTGGGCGGCGAAATTCAATCCTGTAATCAACAGCAGAGCCCCAACCGTGACAGCAGTGACTTCGATATCGAAAGAAATGTTTAAGTTTACGACATGAAGCCAATTAAAGGATAAATATTGAGGAGGGCGATTCCAAACTGCCGGAAGTGCCAGCAAGCTATGAACGAACGACATCAACGTCATGACGGCGTTAATATATCCGGCGGGTCTTGGCCCAGTTTGGCGGATGATACCGGGCGACCAAGGTAGAGCGAAAAGTGCCCCCATTAAAGCGTACAAGGGTACCAACCAGATACTCTGGCTGAACGACTCAAACATATCGTTACCTCAAAATTAGCAGATGAAAAATGGAGATCGCCAACCAATACGCAAATGACTGGTAGCAGATAACTGATGTCGATCTATAGAAGCGATAAAATCGCCTCTATAAGAAATAACTGTATCAGACTGTGGCAAACAGTTTGAGAGAAGGAATTTGTATTTTTTGACTTTCGAGCATTAAGTAATCTAAAAAAGTCTGAGCGATGACAGATAGTTGCTTCCCTGCTGGGTAGGCAGCATACCAACGGCATCGAATGGGGAAATGTTGTATGTCTAAAATGGCAAGCTCGCTGTTGGGCCCTTCACCAATCAACGTGTGTTGGGAAAGGACAGAAATGCCTAAGCCTCCTGCGATCGCGTGTTTGATTGCTTCATTGCTTCCGAGTTCTAACCTAACTTTGACAAGAATTTTGTGTTTGGAAAAGAGTTGCTGAACGGCTTGTCGCGTCCCAGAACCCGTTTCTCGCATAATAAAAGGTTCGTCATTAAGACGATGAATAGAAATATTTCTCTCCATCGCCAAAGGATGATTTCGTGGTGCTACTACAACTAAATGATTATCCATAAAAGACTGGGTAGATAACTCCATGTCTTCTGGTGGGTGACTTAATATATATAAATCGTCTTGGTTTTCCATCATGCGCCTTTGCAGTTGCTGATGATTTGTCACATTTAGCGCAATATCAATGCCTGGATATTGCTGACAAAAAGACCCCAAAATACGAGGAACAAAATATTTTGCAGTTGTGATTACAGCTAGGTGCAATCTTCCTTGCTTCGTTCCTTTTAAATCGGCAACCTTCATCTCAAAATTGTCCAGCCGCTCAAAAATTTCTTGGCAAGTTACCATTAACTCTTTCCCAGCTTCGGTTAGATAAAGGCGCTTGCCAATTTGCTCGAACAACGGTAGTCCAACCGCCCTAGTCAACTGTTTGATTTGACTGGATACGGTGGGTTGAGTGATGAATAATTCTTCGGCTGCGCGGGTAAAACTCCCATGACGAGCAGTGGCTTCAAAAACCACTAACTGATGTAGGGTTGCTTGTATCAATGTAACGTCCCCCGTAAATGAAGTTTGACTTTTACTTCATTAAGCAAATGTCTTTGAGGTTAACGCTGTGAATCTTTAAAAGGATTTTAAACGTTGTTTCTTATCATAGATTTAAATCAATCATTTTGCAAACACGATTTAATTATTTCTATGATAAGTCTTATAAATAGCTGTTATCTGAACTCGCTATATAACGTCAAGTAACGAAACCTCAAATTTATTTACAAAAATTTACGATATAAGCGAGCAATTTTCCAAAAAGACGCAACCTAGCAATTTTCTTTTAGATGGGGTACATGGCTTACACTCTTAAGAAAGATGACAGAGGTTAGGTAGATTTTATTAAGTTAAAGATAGACGCGAGAAATACTCTCTTTTCGTTAATCGAGATGGTAAGTTACTCTGGAATTAAACTGCTTACTCTTGTAGAACTTGAGGGTTAATAAGAGAAATTGTTGTGTTCAAAGCTAAAGATATCTTACAACAAAACTATCAACTTCAAGAACAATTAGGACGTACTGCGATCGGACATCAAACTTGGCTAGCAATAGATTTAAAATCTAGCGAACGAGTCATTCTCAAATTACTAGCATTTAGTCCACAGATGCAGTGGGAAGAATTAA
>JALOOL010000492.1 GCA_025454425.1 Hydrococcus sp. Prado102
ATCGCTTCTTTAAAATCCGCTTGAGCGACAGTTTCTCGCTTGTTACGGGCAGCTAATAATGCTGCTTCATTAACTAAGTTTGCCAAGTCTGCACCCGCAAATCCAGGGGTACGAGTTGCAATCTCTTTGAGATTGACATCATTGCCTAATTTGACTTTTTGAGCGTAAATTTCAAGGATTTTCAAGCGTCCGCCTAAATCAGGGCGATCTACTAATACTTGTCGGTCAAAGCGTCCCGGACGCAATAAGGCAGGGTCGAGAGTTTCTGGACGGTTGGTAGCTGCTAGTACGATAACGGTGGCTCCTGCTGCTGCGAAACCATCCATCTCAGTTAATAACTGGTTGAGGGTTTGTTCGCGTTCGTCATTTCCGCCCATAAATCCCCCGCTAGCGCGAGATTTACCGATCGCGTCTAATTCATCGATAAATACGATGCAGGGAGCTTGTTTTTTTGCCTGTTCAAATAAATCGCGCACTCTGGCTGCACCCGCGCCAACAAAGAGTTCTACAAACTCAGAACCAGAAATGCTAAAGAAGGGAACGCCTGCTTCTCCTGCAACGGCTTTTGCTAAGAGAGTTTTACCCGTTCCTGGAGGCCCGACTAAAAGAACTCCTTTCGGAATTCGCGCCCCAATTTGAGTGTAGCGTTGGGGATTTTTGAGAAATTCAACAATTTCTTCTAATTCAGCTTTAGCTTCTTCTACGCCAGCAACATCATTAAACGTTACTTTAGTCGCATCTCCCTCGACATAAACTTTGGCTTTACTCTTCGTAAAGGAAAGGGCACCCGCAGGGCCGCCTCCGGCACTACGATTGAGGAAAAATTGCCAAATACCGACAAAAATGAGGGGAGGAATGACCCAGCTTAAAAGGCTACCTACCCAGCCATTTTTCGCTGGCGGTGCGGCTGCAAATTCTACACCTTGCGCTTCTAAACGTTTTGGTAATTCGAGATCGAAAATAGGGGTAGTTTGAAAGATTTGTCCGAATTGGTTTTCTCCTTCTCCTTTGAGTTGATAGCGGATTTCGTTTTGACCGACATAAACTCTGGAGACATCGCCATCGTCGATTTGATGGATGAAAAGGCTATAAGGAACTTGGGGAATAGAAGGTCCGAATAACTGAGGTAAAAATATATTGGCTAAAAGGAAAAGTCCCCCCAGGATTAGGAGAATGTTTCCTAGCGGACGAAAACGGGAAGGGGGTTTGTCTTTTATACTCATTGCTATGAAGTCTTTTTATAAGTGAAGGGTTTTTCTTCTAATAATTGTAAGATTTCTTAATGAGGCTTGGTTCGACGCGATCGCAGGGGATACCGTAAAGGAGAAGTTCGGTTATTGCAACCTCAAATGACTGCAAGGAAGATGAGAAGGGCGATCGCGGTAAACTGACAATACGTTTAATTAATTTTTGATGAAGGCAGAAGGCAGAGGACAGAGGGCAGAAGGAGCGATTGCAGGGGGATTCTGATTATGCTCGATCGAGCATTGGCAGAACTAGCGATAAAAATGCGATAATAAAAGATAGAGTTTAAAATTTTTCTAATGTCTGTTCCTTGTGGCGCTACTAGCGTCGTTATCCTCAACCAACAGCGACAGAATCTTAAATGCTCCGATGAGTCCGACGAAACTTCACCCAAAAGCGATCGCAACCAGGGCGAATACTGTACGGTGGTTGAAAATGGCAAAGTCGTTGTCAAACCAATCGAATTGGTAGAAAATACAGACAAAGCATAAAAAAATCTGCTTCGGATGTAGCCAATTTGTCGATAAAAAGCAGCTTATGGACGAAGCGATCGCGATTGGGAAATATCTAACGCTAAAAGATTTTTGTACTTGTACGAATACTTATAAAAAGTACAAAGATAGCATCGATCCTTTTCCAAAAAATCCAGAAACAATAAAAGCTATTCAAAATTTAAACCAGTTTATTATCGACCCCATTATCGATTATTTTGGTCGAGATAAATTTAAACTTACCTATGGATTTTGTTCGCCTAATTTAAAGCGTTTTTTAGCAAAAAAAGACTTAGATACGGGAATCAAAAATGGTCGCGTCGATCCTTCTCGCGATCAACATATGAGCCATGAAATCAATCGCAATGGCAAGTATTATTGTGAAAGATTGGGTGCAGCTTGCGATTTTTTAATAACAGATTTATCGAGCGATCGCGTTGTAGATTGGATTCTTTCTCAAAAACTTCAGTTTGATGCACTCTATTTTTATGGATGCGATCGACCTATTCATATTAGTTATAGCGAGAAGCACAGACGAGATATTTGGACTTTTATCTCGACTGGACAGCCAACAAAAAAAGGTATTCAACATTGGATCGATTTAGCGATTAGTAATTAGTCGCGTCTGGTACGGGACAAGATATTTATGTTGATGGTAGGGTGGGATTGTCTTCGTGCGGGTATATTCATCAAGTATCTGCCGTAACCCAACATATTTCGATTTTTTTAAGGCTAAATCGTATCTGTAATCCAATCTGCTTTAAGAAATGAAGATTTTCTTATTTAAGCGATCGATCTTTAACAACTAAGATAAACATTCGTTATGAGCGAGTTTTGAGCGTGCGATCGCTGTTTTGCTTAATACAGTTTTTAGATTTAAATTCCAATTTACTCTTATTATTTTGGAAGAAAAAGGAATTTTAAGGAAAAAGTAGCAGTAATAACGATGGATCAAACAACTATTCAAAATATCACTAACCAGCTAACGGATTTTGGCTTCAAGCTTGTTGGTGCAGTCTTACTCTGGGTGGTCGGAAAATGGCTGATTAGCTTAGCGATGCGCTTGGTGGCGCGGGGTTTGAGAGGTAAAGTCGAAGCGACAATTATTAAATACTTTAATTCTGCTTTGTCGATAACCCTTCAAATCATTCTCATTGTTGCCATTCTCGGCTTCTTTGGGATTGAAACCACCTCGTTTGCCGCCTTGTTAGCGGCGGCTGGCGTTGCGATTGGCGCAGCATGGGGGGGATTGCTTGCCAACTTCGCCGCAGGAGTATTTCTCGTCTTTCTGCGACCTTTCAAAGTTGGCGATATTATCTCGGCGGGAGGTGTAACAGGAGTTGTTGAAGAACTCGGACTTTTTGGGACGACTATCAATACTCCAGATAACGTTAGAACGATTATAGGCAATAACGCTATCTTTTCAGGTAACATTCAGAATTATTCCGCAAATCCTTACCGTAGAGTCGATTTAACTGCCCAAATCGGTAATAGCGTCGATCATGGAGAAGCTATGGAGCTTTTAAGGGCAAAAATTAGTCAAATTCCCAACGTTCTTTCTTCACCAGCCCCCGATTTAGGGATTCTTGAATTTAATTTAGCTGGCCCGGTACTTGCCGTGCGTCCTTATTGCGCCCCAGAAAATTACTGGCAGGTTTATTTCGATACCAATCGCGTCATTCGCGAAACCTTGAGTGACAGTTAGGCACT
>JALOOL010000161.1 GCA_025454425.1 Hydrococcus sp. Prado102
CTAAAAGCGGACTACCATTCGTTAATTGCTAATCAAAAATGAGAATTACTTTTTATTATTCAAACACCACTCCCCTTAGCAACCTCCGTCAAAAGGAAGAATTGCATCGTATTTTTGCTGAGCTAGGTAATTAATAAAACAGCAATTTCTTTGAATTAATATTTTGAATTTTTTGTAAATATTTTCTTGTTTATATTAAAAAAAATCTAGATAAAAGCAAGCGATCGCCCTCGATAATGAAATGCGAATGTAAGACAAGTAGTGTTTGAATAATAAAATGTGTTGCATCTTTTTTCAAATTGTTATCGGGATTTGATGCTTTGCAAGTTGCCAGGTTTACTGAATCGGTGGTTCGCTCGCCATTGATGCGGCAATCTGCACTAACTCCTGAGAGGAGATATTGCGGCTGTCTGTACCAATGACATAGCCAGCGCCGTCCTGCTGCCAAATGACATAGTGGTCGGCATCTTCTCCCTCACCTAGCTTCAAATAGTAGCCCACAATGCCATTCGGTAAAGCGATCGCCTTTGCATTTTCCAGTTTGCGCTGCCAGGAAGCAAATCCAGCTTTAGTGAAGACAGCGACTCCTCCCACCGAACAACTAGGGCGATCGCACTCTGCATCGATCGCCAAATAGACTTGCAAACCGCGATCGTTGGATTGTACAAAAGGGTAGAGTGTTTCCGAGCGATCGGGTAAGGTCGCTGGAAGGCGCATTGGCAATCCTTGGGGCAATTTCTGTCGAATTTCCGACAAAATTGGCGCGAATAGGGAGGCGGGTTCTGCTTGCGCCGAAATCGTACCGATGCTAATTCCCAGCAGCCCTACGCCAATGCTCCATAAAAGCAACCATGTCAATTTCATCTATTCACTCCCAAACAATACGAACAGTTTCACTGTAGGAGATGAAGCGCGATCGCAACCTTGCCTAAAGTCAGGCAAATTTAATGACTTTTGTCACGATCGCGCCAGTCCATTTAATGCAAGATCGGAATAGATGGCTTTTCTGCACGAGTTGGCATGACAAAAACAAACAGCCTCTTTGCGTCCCTGCGGCAGACAGTAAGATATGTGGAATGGATTGTGTTGCTGGCAAGTTTATTATCGGGGTTGCTCAGCGACTATTTTCAGAAGCATCCACAACTCTTGCCTTTTTTTTGCGCTTATGTAGGAATTTTTTTTGGCTTGAGTGGCTACTTTCCTGTCGCTCGTCCGCTTTGGCAGCGTCGTCTGTATGTGGGGGTCGAACTGCTGCTAATTTTGTTGGCATTAGCAATGCGACTGTGGTTCGATCTGTTGATGTACTTTATCCTCGCTAAGAGTTGTTTTCTGCTGCGTTGGCGAGAAGTGGTTATAGCTGCGATCTCGCTCGGCATCGGCAACACTGCTATCTCTGCCTGGATTTTGCCCCAACGAATTGCAGAAGTGGTCGAACGGATTCAGGCTGGCATCACTGTTTACCACGTTCCAACAATTTTATTAGTGAATGCAGTAAACTATGCGGGATCGAGTCTGGTTGCCATTTGGTTTGGGGTTGTGTTAGTTGCAGAACGAAAAAGTCGTCAAAAAGCAGAAGTGTTAGCTCAACAGGTAGAATTGCAGACAGCGACGCTAGAACGCACTCGCATTGCCAGAGACATTCATGATTCTTTAGGGCATTCCCTTACCGCCCTCGACGTACAGCTAGAGTTGTCACAGAGACTATTTCAGAACAATCCTACCGCATCGCAAGAAGCAGTGGCGATCGCCCATCAACTCGCTAAACAATGTTTGCAAGACGTGCGGCGATCTGTACAGATGCTCAGACACGATGAATTCGATCTCAATCGAGCCTTAACGAATTTAACAGATCGGATTCGCCAGGATCGTTCTGTTGAGATTCTCTGCAATCTCAAACTGCCCGAACTCACAACTCAACAAAGCCATCAGCTTTACTGCATAATTCAAGAAGGACTGACAAACGTACAAAAACACGCTAGAGCAACTCAGGTGAATTTGAGCGGTTATACAACTCCAACAGCAATCGAAATCGAGCTACGAGATAATGGCATTGGATTTAATCCAAATATAACTCGCGCCGGTTTTGGGCTGCTAGGGATGCGAGAGCGAGTACAATTGCTCGATGGGCAGTTTAAGATTCAAAGTGCAGTGGGTCAGGGAACTTCTATTCAGATTACGATTCCCTTATCTTGATGATGATTCGCTTGCTTATAGTCGATGACCAACCCTTATTTCGTCAGGCACTTGCCTCGCTTTTGGCACTGGAACCCGACTTAGATGTTGTTGGGCAAGCAAGCGATGGACGGGCAGCGATCGCGCTTTCATCTCAACTGCAACCCGATGTTATCCTCATGGACGTGCGAATGCCCGTTTGTGATGGCGTGATGGCAACTCAGGAAATTCATCAACGCTTTCCCTGGATACGTATTTTGGTGTTAACCACGTTTGACGAAGACGAATACATCTGGAAATCCCTGCAAGCAGGAGCGTTGGGCTACTTACTCAAAAGTACGCCTGCTCCTCAACTTGCCACCGCCATTCGGACTTTGCACCAGGGACACTGCCAGCTAGGGCCAACCATCGCCCCGAAAGTGATTGCTCAACTCAACGCACCTATAACGTTTAAATCTGCCGAACAGTATAACTTCACGGAGCGAGAACGCGAGATTCTACTGCAACTGGCGACGGGCAAAAGTAACCGAGAAATTGCTCAAACTTTACATCTGACGGAAGGGACGGTGAAAAACTATGTCAGTCAGGTGTTGAATCGTTTGGGAATGCGCGATCGCACTCAAGCAGCGCTTTGGGCAAAGCAGCATCTTAGTAATTCGTAAATTCAAGGGGATTGCAATTATGAATTAGAACGAAGCGATTTGACGATAATCCCGACAGTATCGGTAATGATGTGAGCGATGATACATGGGAGTAAATCCCCCGTCCCCAGATAAAAGAGGGTCAGCAAACCTCCTGAAATAACTGTAGTGCAAGCTGCATTCCAACCCCAGAGGGGTACATGAGCTATACCGAATGCGATCGCACAAAGCATACCACCAATCCAATAACTTCCTGTCAATCCTGACAGCCGTTCGGTGGCATAACCTCGATATAATATCTCCTCTACAATGCCACCGCTCCCGACGGCAAAAATGAGATACCACACTGGAAGTTTAGTAAGCTCGTCAAGACCGCTTTCAAACCCGCTTCTACCCAGTTTATTCATTGCCCAGAGCAACAGAGGAGAGTAAATGAAAATGAGGAAACCAGCAAATGCTAAACCCCAGATTAGAGAATGCCAGTGCCAAGAATGCAAGCCAATTGAAGATAAAGGTTGTTTTTCCCAAAAGATGACGATTCCCAAAATTACGATCGCCAACGTTGCTAGAACGATCTGCCCCAACACTTTGCTAGTGAGACTTTGATAATTGTCAAAGCTAGCTATAAGTGCTGGCCCGATTAGGGCAAGGCATAAACCCGCGATCGTTGGAAGAAAACTCATTCAGAATTACTGTGCTAGTTATTTGTATGGTAGTCGAGAGGGGAGCGAGTCTAGACAGTTTAAGTGCTAGGGTGCTTCCGTCTTAACAGCATCCCAGCACCAACGGCGATCGCGAAAGAACCGACAATCGCGATCGTACAGGCTTTTAAACTCAATTGAACCTTCATTATGACTTTTTCCTTATAAAACATTGCAATCAAAAAGCATTTTGAGCGGTAGAACATCTTCAACAGTATTGTTAATGAATTGTTGAATCGCAGGTTCAAAGGGAACGCGAAATAAGTTAAAAACTTCATTGTTTCTGCCTAAATCTTCTTTCTTTTGATACAAAATTAAATAGTCTCCCTCTAAGCTCTTTTCCAAAAAAATTGACTCTAAGATAATTCCTTTTTGGCTAAGAATTTGTTGGATGCGATCGCGTTGGTTAGATAAGTTTTTTATCCAGAAAACAACATAATCTGTAATTCCTGGCTTGAGTTTAATTTTGAAACATTGCGTCTTATCGCTAACGAGTAAACCTTCCATATTTGATTGACAATTGTTATTGAATTATTTTGCAGAAAAACATCGCTTGCAAGCATTGTATTCTTGAGGCGGAATCAGCACGCGATCGATGACGTGAATTACTCCATTGCTCGCAAGAATATCTGCGCGAATTACATTTGAATCATTGATTTTGATTGCGCGATCGCCCACATCTACCGTGACGGACTGACCCTCCGCCGTCTCTACAGAACCATTAGACAGTTGCTCTGAAGTAACCTGTCCTGGAACGACATGATAGGTCAAAATTTTTACTAGTTCATCGCGGTTTTCGGGTTTTAAAAGTTCCTCTAGTACTCCCTCTGGTAAGGCGGCAAATGCCTCATTAGTAGGCGCAAAAACGGTAAATGGGCCGTTATTTGAGAGGGTTTCTATCAATCGGGCTGCTTCAATCGCAGTAGCTAAAGTGCTGAAGGAATCGTTAGAAGCAGCAATGTCAACGATGTTATCGGTAGATTTTTTTGAGGCTACTTCCGCACAACTATTAGAGCGAGCTTCTAGAGGTAATGCAAGTCCAACAGTGCAAATAAGACAGGCGATCGCGATCGAGGCAGGGATTTTTGTGTAGAGTAAATGAATCATGGTTTTCATGCTAACTATCAATTTATTTTTGTCTGATACGACGACGAACAGCCGATAGAAATCCTCCTGCTAAAAACGTCCCTAAGATGGTAGTCGGTTCGGGTATGGCAGAAGTCATCGCTTCAGTACGAGCAGCACCAACAACGCCACCTCCTAAGTCAGAATTTCCTAAAAAATCGGCAAATTTGTCAGAAATCAGTAATTCTGCTTCTAGAGCTAACATTTCTTCCTCAAAAGCTAACTCGCTCGGAGTTGCAATATCAAAAAGAATGGCTCCGGTGTCGAGGGTATCTCTTACAAACAAACCACTGGCATCTTCAGTGACACGAGTGAGTCTAAACTTGGTAATCTAAACAACTGTTGAGTAATGTAGCCGAGAGTTGAGTGCAATTTCTCCCACAAAAGTCATAAAGATCGATGACTTTTGTCATGTTTTAGATTACAGTAGCTGTATGTTTGCAGTATTTGTTAATTTAAATTTTTCAAAGACAACAACCAAAGAGGATAGATAAAGATTTATGTCTCGCGAAATGTCCTCAGAACAATTAGCTTCCGCTTATCAAGCTGGATATCGGGATGGATATTGTGGAAAGCAAGCGTGCCCAGAGAATTTCCCAGCACAGGAAGAGGAATATTTAAAAGGACACCGCAAGGGTTGGTTTGATGGCTATGCAGGACAACCTAGACCTACTATCTAGAGTCGGTTGAATTAAAACTTCTATCTTTTTCTTTGTCGCGATTATGATTTCACTTAAATGAAAAAAGTAGCAGTATTTGGCAATACTGGAGGCGGTAAATCAACTCTAAGTAAGAGATTATCCGAAATCACTGGTTTGCCACTTTATATCTTAGACAAGGTTCAATATCAAGCGGGAGGCATTGAGGTTTTACCCGAAGTCTATAAACGCGCCCATGAGAAAATTTTAGAGACTGACCGATGGATTATTGATGGGCTTGGTTGTATGGAAACCCTCTGGATGCGACTAAACGAGGCGGATAGTCTGGTTTTTGTCGATCTGCCGCTATACGTGCATTTCTGGTGGGTGACTAAACGTGCGATCGCAGGTCACTTTAAAGCGCCCGAAGGCTGGCCCGAAAATAGCCCAATATTAAAGAGTTCTCTGAGTAGCTACCGCGTGCTTTGGTTATGTTACAAATATTTGACCCCAAAATATCGCGAGTATGTCGAGCAAGCACAAAACACCAAAAATGTTTATCACATCAGATCTACTCAACAGATTGCACAATTTTTGGAATTAATTGAAAATAATACTAATTTTGGACATATTTAGCCTTAAAATTAAGAATAAAGCATTGAAACACTTCCTCGACTCAAATATTTGGCTTTTCTAGAGCGCGATCGCACAGATCCTAACAATTTCCCCGCACCGAGAATCTGATTAATTCTGCTGCGCTTGATGCAATGCTAGTGCTAAACCAGCATATTCGCTCAAGCCTTGCGGTATGTACCCTAGAGAACGAGCGGCGCGATCGCCAAACAGACACGTCACAATTGTTGGATAATCTTGAGTAGACAAATATGGTGCGACGATCTCGCGGGTGTAGGCAAGATCGTCCGCGTCGAGATTGGATTGTCTGCAACCTGCCATTGCCATTGCATATCCTTCTTGATTCAACATCTCTTGTAGGGTTCGTGCAAACCCGTACCGTTGAATATACGCGGCGCGATACGCGGCGGTTAATGTTACTTCATGCACCTTTTGTATCGATGGAACTTCGCTCGTCCATAAAATTCCACTCAACCAACCCCGTTTGAGGCTTTGTTCTGTCTCAAAGCGAGTACTGAATTCGCTCGTGTAACGATTTGTCCATCCTCCCATGAGATCGTCAGCAACTACCAATCCTAGTTTGAATGTGCCTGAATCCTCCTCGAATCGATCTAACATCTGTGCGATCGCACGATCTGCTACAGCATCCGCATCCATAGCAAGCAGGGTATCGAGTATTGCTGGAATATGCTCTTTACCCATTGGATTCATTGCTACCAATGGTAGTAATTTAACATCCGAAGCGTCGGCGCGAAGAATTGTTTCGAGGTAAACACGAAAACGATCCTGTCCCCGTGGAATGTTGTAGAGATCGCGCTGAAGTTGCAGTAATGGGATAAATTTGAGCTTCATTTGGCTTTTCTAGAAGGCGATCGCACATATCTTAACAACTTCCCTGCACCGAGAATCATTAATCCCGTCACAAGGCTTGGTTCTGGCACAGATTTAGAACTGCCTCCCCGTCCCTCTTCGAGCAAGGTTGTCAAGATGGGAATGACCGGATTAACATCGTTTGGTGGCTGGCTATTTTGCAAGCTGACAACCGTAATATCTCGTTCGGGAAAGTAGAACATAAAAGCATTATGCCCTGGCGCATCGCCGCCGTGTCCAAATCCCCTTCCCAAACCAGGAATAAGAGGATCGAAATCGACACTGTATGCCCCTAATCCATAACCAATTCCAAAAAACTCATCTCCAGTACGGTTGAAAGTTAGCATTTGATTGAGGCTATCCTGAGAAAGCAATTCGCCGCCAAAAAGTGCCCTAGAAAACCGACTTAGATCTTGAGTGTTGGATATCATCGCACCAGCCGCCCATGCCCATGACAGATTAAGGGCAGTGACATCATCAAGGCTGCCATCTCCATCAACATCTCTGTAACCGTTGACGAATCCACCAGGAATCGCTTCTTGGGCAAAAAAAGTATTGTTTAGCTTTAATGGAGTGAGGATGCGATCGCGAATTTCCTGGGCCAGATTAGAGCCTGTCGCTTTTTCGATTACCATTCCCGCTAAGATAAAACCCGTGTTAGGATAAACCCAGCTTGAGGAACGCGGCTTATTATAGGCGTATTGCACTATCTCTTCTGGCTGCCACTCTCTTAACGGATTGTTGAGGATTTCTTGGTTAATTAGACTGTCAGCGTCTAGGAAATTGTAAATGCCGCTAGTGCCATTCAGAATTTGTCGAATTGTCACGTTTTCACCATCTGAGATATTAGCAGCAATTTCAGGCAACCATTGACTTAAAGAATCGTCTAAACTCAATATTCCTTCTTGAGCCAGTTGTAGTATTGTCGTTGCGGTAAAGGTTTTAGTGACGCTACCAATCGCAAAGCGATCGCTTGGAACAACAGGAGTTCCTGTTGCTAGATTAGAAACACCGCTAGCGCCAAACCAACTTCCTTGAGGGGTGACGATTCCGACGCTTGTACCAGGGGGAATGTTATCTTTAACAGCTTGGTCGAGTGTCGTCTGGAATTGGCGGGTAAGTCTGTCTGGTAAGGTATTGGTGGATGATAAGCTATTTGCAGCAACAAACTTGGAATTGTCGGTTAAAGTTGCTGAGTCAGCATTAGACGGCTGACTCAGACACATTGCTAAAGCAGCAGCGATTGTGGCAGTTGTTTGATAGACAAATTTTAGATTAACGTTGGTTTCTCGATTGAATGTCATAAAAACTTTTTGATGCGTAAATATTGAGTAAGGAGAGCGATCGCACTTCTCGTACACTAAGCGATCGCCTTGGCGCAATAAATAGCATCAAGTCATGTCAAATTTATGACTAAAGTCATGTCGATCTAGAAAGAATTTGTCGTAAGATATTTGTCTAATTTAATCAAAAAACTCGATCTCCTAGAGAATCATGGACGAGCGCACCGTAGCTTTCTCTTCTATCCCTCGAACCGTGCGTCGTGTGGAATGGATGATTTTAATCGTGCATTTTTTAGTGATTCCCTGTCTTCTATTTCTGAATCGCAACGTTGCTTATCCAAAACCGCTAATTCCGTGTTGGTTAGTCTTTTTTTTACTTGCTGGTTGTACTTGGTTGAGTTTTTTCTTTCCTATCGATCGCCCGCTTTGGCAAAGACGATTATATATTTATTTTGAAATATTTTTACTGACTCTTGCTATTTTTATGGGTTGGGGTCTTCAGTTGTTACTGTATTTTGTTTTTGCAAAAAGTTGCTTTCTACTCAAGCAAAAAGACGTAATAGTAACGGTTATTATCACTGGGATTATTTGGCATTTTTGCGAAATTCAAGAATCGCTTTACAAAGCCCCTAAAATAATAGAGTTTTTACGTTTGCACGCCGCTCAAATATACGAACCCCAACGAATTATTTTTGGCATCGTTATTAACAATGGCGGTCTTTATTTAGCCACTAGTATTTTTGTGATTTTGTTTAGCTATGTTACCCTTGCAGAACAAAAAAGCCGACAGCAAGCGGAAGCTTTGATGAAAGAAATGGAAACTTTAGCGGCTAGACTAGAAAGAACTCGCATTGCTCGCGATATTCACGATTCTCTCGGACATACCCTTACTGCCCTCAACGTTCAAATAGAATTAGCTCAGAGATTGCATTCTCAAGATCGCGATCGCACCACTCAAGTGCTTAATACGGCTAAAAATATTGCCGCTCAAGCCTTTCAAGAAGCGCGTCGAGCCGTATTTACTATGCGAGAAAAAGATTTTGAACTAAAAGACGCGATCGCAAGTTTAATAAAGCCATTTCAACAAAATCAATTTATGAAAGTAGAAATTAATTGGAATTTACCTCAACTTTCCCTACAAACTAGCCACCAACTTTACTGTATCGTGCAAGAAGGACTAACTAATATTCAAAGGCACGGTAGAGCTTCCCAAGTCGAGCTTTTCGCTCAAACAATGCCAACAGAAATCGTTTTAAAAATTATAGATGATGGGATTGGTTTCGACTTTAAAGCCGTGACTTCTGGCTATGGATTGCGAGGAATGCACGAGAGAGTTCAAATGCTTGGAGGAGAAATTCAGATTGCTAGCACTCCTGGTTTGGGAACCCAAATTCAAGTAAAAATTCCTTTTGAAGAAGGCAGAAGGGGATAAGAAGGAAAAGAGCCTTGTTTATCTGTGTCGTCTAGGCTCGGAATAGAAGAAGAAACAGATCTGTAAGATCGAAGACACGCTAGATTAAAAAATTCTACTATGATTCGACTTTTGCTAGCAGACGACCAACCCTTATTTCGTCAAGGATTAGCATCTCTACTGTCGCTAGAAGAAGATTTAGAGGTAGTAGGCGAGGCAAATGACGGAAATGAAGCGATCGCGCTTTGTAAGCAATTGCAACCCGACGTAATTCTCATGGACGTGCGGATGCCGATTTGCGATGGAGTACAAGCGACCCGCGACATCCATAAACGTTTCCCCTGGATGCGGATTTTAGTGCTGACGACGTTTGATGAGGATGAATACGTGCTGCATTCTTTGCAAGCAGGCGCTTTGGGGTATTTGCTCAAAACTACGCCATCTGTTGAAGTAGCAACAGCGATTCGCAACCTACATCGAGGATACAGTCAACTCGGCCCGACGATTGCCCCGAAAGTATTTGCTCAGTTAAATTCGATTCCCTCAACGCAAAAAAACCCATCTCAAAACGATTTTAGCGATCGCGAAATCGAAATTTTAATTCTACTCGCTCAAGGAAAAAATAATCGCGAGATAGCATCTTTACTTCACCTAACCGAAGGAACGGTGAAAAATCACTTGACTAATATTTTCTGTCAATTAGGAGTACGCGATCGCACTCAAGCAGCACTTTGGGCGCAAAAAACATTACTGTCTTCTCTGCCAAATTTCTAATTTTTGGTAGGGACAAAGTAGAGACGCGATATATCGCGTCTCTACAGCTTACTGACGATTAATCCGAATCAATTCGGTCAAAATACTATCTAAACTTCCATTCACTTGAATGCGATCGATTTTTTCTGCAATCCTCTCTAACACCTCCAATTCTTTTAAACGTAAAGCGACTGGGTTATCTTCCATTACTCTTGCAGTATTCAACATACTGCGAGTCGCTGCGGTTTCTTCTCTGCGTCTGACTACGTTTGCTTGAGCGGATTTTTCGGCTTCTACTACTTTGCTCAAAATCGTTTTAATCTCGCCAGGTAAAATAATATCTTTTACCCCGACAGAATCTACTTCAATTCCATAGTCTGCGGTTTTGGCGCGGATGTATTCGGAGATACTCGCATCAATTGCACCTTTATTTTCCAATAAAGCATCTAAAGTCTGTTCCCCAACTGCTGCGCGTAACGCAAACTGAAGTTCTTTGTACAAGAAATCAGCAACATTGGACAGACCATTTTTTGCTCTGAGTGCATCTTGGATGCGGAAACCAGCAGTTAAATTCAAGCGCAGAGGAACTTTATCCTTCGAGAGAATATCTTGACCGGAGACTTCGATATTTTGCAAGCGCAAGTCAAAGACTTCGGTTTGAAAGGAACGTCCAAACAACCACCAAGCATGAATTCCTGGCTGTAATTGCGTTTGAAATTCTTGATTGACGTACAACAAACCTACGTGTTGTGCGGGGACTTCGCGAATATGCAGGCTATTACGACTCAGTAAGACGACTTCTTGAGAACCTGCAAGCAATTCTGACACCAAATTCGCTGGTAATTTGGCATCGTTGCTGATGTCGATAACTTCTACTTCAACACCCCGCCAAAATAGTTTGCGGCTGGTTGGTGGCAAAATAGCAATAACTTTCCCCAAATACCGTACAATTGCGACTTGCCGCTCTTGTAATCGCACGATCGCGCAGTATGCTGCTACAAAGTCGGGATGTTTTTCAATTAAAACATCTTCAAGGGGAAAGTCAGGGTTGGGGACGATGCGGCCCAGAGTCCGTACCGCAACATCTCTGTTGACAGACCAAAAGGCATATTCTCCAGGTTCTAAAGGACGCACAAAGTTATTTTGCACGTATAGCAAACCGATGTCCGATTCGGAGATTTGGAATTTTTTTAAGCCATTTAAAGGAATACCGCGCAATTGTTCGACAAACTCAGCAGGTAATTCCAAACTCTCTTCTAAATTGAAAATATGAGATTCTACCTCAATAAAACCGCGCCAAAACGCGCGCAGTTGGTTAGGTGGAATGCTGACCCAACTTTGACAGCAACGGACTAAAGCAGTTTGGTTGAATGCGGTTCTAACGATTGAGAGATAGGGTTGCAATTCGGTTGCATGAGTTCTCAACAACAACTCTAAGTTCTCGATCTTAGCCTCTGGCTGGTTGAGATCGTAGGTTTTTACGCACCAATGGCGACCAAAATAGGTGTAGGTTCCAGGTTGTAAGATTTTCTTAAAATCGCTGCGCTTGTATAAGATTCCGATTTCATTAGGCTTGATATAAAAAGTGTTCCACATAGAAAATTGCATAGAGAATTTGGGCATTTGCACCCGACGCAGAAGATTCAATAAAAACATTTACAGTTTCGGTTTTAAGATTTAATTATTTGTAGTACGTTTTTTTCTCTTCCCTAAACTCTATTTGTCTGCCCCCTAGCTCTAACATCGGAGATGAATTATAGTAGATTTTAGCGACAAAAAAGAGCTTTATAATCAAATTATACTACACATAATACAAAATATTTTTCTACTCCGCCAGTACAGGTGTCAACAATTCAGGTGCGGGTTTTCATGTTCTTCAAAACTGGATTAAGAATGTATGTCTCTTCTGTTGATGACCCAAAGGACATCGCGAGAAGATAAGCAGCACTCAAATATGCCGTTCGATGCCAGTTCCAGAATCCCCGCAGAGAAACGGATTTGGACGACGAAGGGACATACTCAAGTTAGGAAGACTACAAAAGCGCTGGCTCCTCAACTGCTATACAACACCTGCATGACAGAGTAATAATATTGATACCGGAAGTATTGGCTTTCACCAACACCCACCGCGAAGTAAATTGCCTTGTCCCAAACAAGGTGCCCGTACCCAGGGCGAGGGTTTTTGGTGAAAAGTACAGGAGTCGAACCTGTGACAGATCGATTATGAGTCGATTGCTCTACCTCTGAGCTAACTTTTGGGAATTTGATACAGGAGTTGAACCTGTGACGCATCGGCGATACACCGAT
>JALOOL010000162.1 GCA_025454425.1 Hydrococcus sp. Prado102
TTTTAAAGAATCGTAGGGTGGGCATTGCCCACCCTATAGGCGATATAGATGTTTTCTTGAGTCAGCTAAATGTGTAATTAATTTTGTGCAGGTACTTAATAGTTAATCAATATTGCTATCAAAATTTTAAAGTCAATATTCTGAATATTGCTTTGCTTGCTTAAACCAAATTACTTGAAAAAGAGCAAGTTGCAATTTGACAAAATCGAACATAATTGAGACTTGAGTCGATTATAAATCTTAAAAGCACTCAAAAAATAACATAGCTGCGATCGCTTTTTATTTTGAATTTATCTCTCTAGTTAGAAAGCGATCGCCAACAAACAAAACTATCGATAGAGACATCATATTTTATATTTTGTTAATTCTGTAAATAGAGGTTTAGTTGCAATTTGTATTAAAAATTTTCAGGCGGCTTATTGAATTGAATGAAAGAAGTTTACTAAATTATCGCTAATTTACTAAGAATTACAATGGAATATCAAGAAATGAACGAACGCAAATTTTCTCAACAGTTTTTCCAACAAAAAACGGATGTCGAGCAGATCGATAACAAACTCGTCAGCGAAGCGAAACTAGATGAAGTACAAACTGAAGAAATATCTATAACGGACATTGTAAGTTATGGCATTCCCACGAGTCTTGTTTTAATTAGTGTAGTTGTATTTTTAAAGTTGTTAAAGACAGGCAGGCAGGGAATCGAAAAAATTGCCGCTCCCATGAAACATTTTTCTCAGGTTCCTTGTAGAAAATGTCGCTTCTTTTCGAGCAATCCTTACCTTAAATGTGCAATACACCCTTCAACTGTTTTAACAGCCCAAGCGAGAGATTGTTCTGACTATTGGGCACTAGATGGCAAGTTTCCTCATTAATTAGCAATCAAATTTAATTCAATTTTGTACGTCTGTTTGCAGCATAGGTAGAATCCTTGTCTTATGGCGCTTGCTAGATATATGGAATATGAGTGGAGCGCGATCGCGACTGTCGATCAATATACTTCAATAATTAATACTTGATTGAGATAACCGCTACCGCCTGTTTGTTGACTGACTTTAGTATTAGGCCCGATAAATTCGATTTGCACAGAATCGCCAGTGGGATTATATTTGGCTGAAATATCAATTTTATGTTTGCCAAGACCCAGATAAGGCGAAAGGTTGATTTTTGTTGGGTTGTTAAGCGATTGAATAAAGTTGCCGTCTAGCTTAATTTTTCCGGTAAGTTGAGTTCCTGTTTTGGCGGTACTCACGCAAAGAAAATGGGGGTGTCTAAGCTGGTCTGCCTCAAGACTAATCGTTGTCTGTTGCGTTTGCTGTTTGAGTTGCGTCGTCCCAGCAAACGAGGAATTTCGGACATTGACCGGAACAGAAGCAGAAGCAGCCAAGACGAGAGTGTAAGTGATGGCAAGCAACAAAAGTCTTAGATTCATCAATCTAAATCGCCCCCATTTAGCTTCGCAAAATCTTTAGCACGAACATGAATCGATCTTAATCTCGCCAACGTTCGGCGGGATTGTATACGTCAATTCCGGGATTGCTTCTAATTTGAACGGTCGAACCGCCGTTTCCATCATCAGAATCGCCGCTACTCTGCTGGCGATGGCGAACAGTGCGGTGCTGTCTTACCGGGCCGTCGCCGCCGATGTTTCCTTGCACGCCTCTAGTAACGCTTGCGTTTCCCCGACAAGATGGGTCGCTTTCCATATCAACATCATTGGAGCGGTCTGTTGGTTCTTTAGAACCGCTAATATTGTATTGCACCGAAACATCAGCTTGAACGCATTGTGCCCCTGCCGAATCCGAAAAAGACCCAACTGTAAGAAAACTAGAAGCCGCTAGGAAACCGAGCGTTAATGCTTTGAATGGCATTAGTAATCTCCCTTGTAAATAAATTTAGCGACAATAAGTAGAAGTGCTAGATCGCGTTACAGTCCTACCAGAACGATTAATTTGCGTCGTCTCTTGACGAACTGCACTACCTCTACCAGAACAACTGACGCTGCGGCGGTAACGATCCCAGTCATAATCGTAATGAGAACGAGGGTAAGGATATCTTCTCCAACGTTGTCTGGTGTAGATATATTTATCTCCATCTCGATCCGTTGTGATTCTGACATCGCCCGCCTGGACATCGATTTCACTGGCAATAGCGATCGCGGGATGGCATAATGCGATCGTCATCGACAAAAAGATAATTGGCTTTAAAAACATTGGTTGAACCCTCAACCTTTAACTCGAAAAAAAATAGGGAGAAGAAGTTAAGCCTCTTGAACAAAGCCGTCGGAGCCTCTTTCAACTTTGGTTTTGAGTTATTTATATCTAAGCAGCTTGCTACTTTTGATACGTGACTTCCTTCTCCCGCAATGTACAATGGAGTTAGCTACAGATTGAAAAAGTGATGGAGATTTCAACCCTGTTTAAACACAGGGTTGTTTACTAATCGCAACCCCAATTACACGAACGACGGTTAGGGCCTCGGTTTTGGCGAACGTTCTCTTGGCGAACTTTTTGTTCGACCGTATTGCCAATGCCGTATTGATCGGTTAACTGATCGCTAGTTTGGACATCGCCAGTATTACCATCTCGATAACCGCGTTGGGAAGCTCGGTTTTTTTGTATGGTTGACTGACCTGCGTAGTTATCTTCGCCTGTTTGATAAACGGTTTGGCGAGAATCTTGTATTACAGCACTATCGTTGTCATCCGCATGAGCGGGAAAGGAAGTAAGACCTAGAGCAGTTAATGTAAGTAAACCTAAGATAAGCTTTTTCATGGTTGACTATATATCTCCCGATTGTTAGTTGCTTTGTGAAAGCTAACTTAGCGCTCGCTCGGCTTCGACTTGTGAGGACGTTTGGCGTTGGCACTAAGTTATTTAACTTCGATAATCTAAGAATAATTCTCTGGTTTTGGGATGTCAGTCCCAATTTAAATGGAAATAACAACCCACTTACAGATCGGGATTTTCACGTAAGTAGAAAAGAGTAGAAATAAGTAGAGTAGGAAGTGGGGAGGCGTGGAAAGACTTTATCAGTGACCAGTGGAAGAGACAAGGAAGACAAGGCAGACTTTTGAGGACAAGGGGGAATCTTTACTTCCGACTTCCCTTATCCGTCGCGCACTTCCACGAAGCTTTTGAGCAGCGCCTTTCCTCCGTCGCGCACTTCCACGAAGCTTTTAAGCAGCGCTGACTTCCGACTTTTATAAGCCGATCGCTAATAACTGATTACTGATGAAGGGCGATCGCAATCCTGTCACGAAATTTGCAAGTAATATTTTCTTTTATACTTGTTTAACAAGTTTAGAAATCTGCGTTTTTATCTAGATAAGATTTAAATTTTCATAAGTTGGAAAACTCATTTTTATTAGATACTAAGCTTTGCAGTTTCTCTCGCACTGCCATTAAAATTTCTCCTAACTTATTTTTTCCACTACCATCCGCACCACAGCCCCAATAATAATCTCTTGGAGCATTTTCGACTAGAATTTCATCGCCAGTCGAAAGTAATATCAAACGAATATATTCATGAGTTTCAAACTTTTTTAGAACACCTCGATACATGATTTCGTCTTTGACTTCTTCCCAATCAACCCGCAAGGGATAGCGTCTATCTCTACCCATTTTGGCGGCTTCTTTGGGCATTTTAACTTCGCGAATTTTGTCAAACCAATGATGAGCGGGAAACTTTTGTGCTTGAAAATAATGTTCGCTGGTGTACCACCAAAACCCATCTAACTCAAATCCGTGGCGCGAAAAATTAGAGAAGCACCCATACGGTTGTTCGCGGGTGCTGTAGAAATAGATTGTCATTGTTGTCTATAAAATTTGTTGTCAACAATTTTTAGTTTAACAAACGAGTTTTTGACTTAAAGCTATAAAATCAGAAATTTTATTGGATTTGGGTGTTTTTTAAGCTCACACTCTCAACACGCAGAGAAGAGGGAGAGGTTAATAATTTAAGTATGCGATCGCCGATTGACTTTTTGGTCATTTTACTTTCCATTTTTATACAAAACGAGATCCGCGTAGCGCCTATTTAGAAAATCGCCTCATCAATAATCCAAAGAAAAAATATCCGATCCTTCCAAATCTTATAATTTCTTAATATTATGAAAGAAAGGCGATCGCGTTTGGAGGATACATGGCTAACATTACGTTTGTGAAGGAAGAGAAAGAAATCATTGCAGCAGATGGAGCAAACTTGAGAGAGAAAGCGCTGCAAAATAAGATAGACATTTATACGCTTAAAGGCAAGCTGACTAATTGTGGGGGATACGGTCAATGTGGAACCTGTATCGTTGAGATTGTTGAAGGAGAAGAAAATTTATCCCCTAGAACCGATTTTGAGCAACGAAAGCTCAAGAAAAAACCAGATAATTATCGTTTAGCTTGTCAGACCCTCGTCAACGGGCCGATTAAGGTTAAAACAAAGCCTTAAAGCAACTCAAAACTTAGATCGGTTTACCGATCGCAGATTACTGTTATTCTAAAAATTGTTAGTCAAGACGAGTTAGAGGTAATCAACCAATGGAAGTTAACGATCTTGGATTTATCGCCAGCATTTTATTCGTGCTGGTTCCCACCGTCTTTCTATTGATTCTGTACATTCAAACCAATAGAGAAAACGCCAATTAGTAACTCACCTAAAAGACAAACCTATAAAACAAAAGAGGGAAGCTGAATAATTCGGTTTCCCTCTTTTATTGGTTTGTAGTCAATCGCTAAAAGCAACTCATTGTTAACAGACGACTAGCTATGCTAGTTGACTGATAATTGGTAACAGGTCACTGATAACTGTTTTAGCTACCTTCTTTTCGAGCTAATAGTACCGGACAAGTCGCATTGACGCGAACGTAATCCGATAGAGAAGTTCCTAATAAGCGATCGAGGTCGGGTAAACTTTTAGCAACTGAAGGACGGCGATCGGGAGAACCCATAACAAGCAGATCGATATTATACTCTTCTACTAAATTACAAATTTGTTCTCCTGGCTTACCTCCAGTGACGATACAACGATAGGAAACCCCCATTCTTTTAGTTTTCTCGGCTGCTGGTGCGAGAATCGGGTTATTTTCCATCTCGGCTTTCGAGAGCGGCAGTAATTCCGGTTTTAAATCGGGGTTGACGCGAGCTAAAAATAGTTCTGCATCGGGGTAATCTCGCAGCAGATAGAGTATCAAATCGAGTGCATATTGAGCGGCAGCCGATTTATCTAGCGCCACCATTACGCGCTTAATTTTTTTGACGTAAATGTCATCCTTTACTAACAACATGGGATGGTTAGTAAGTTGGAAGACGTACTGAGAAACTGAATTTTCGAGAATAGCTTCTAAGCGTTTGAGTCCTCGCGACCCAATGAGAATTAAATCGGCATCGATTTCTTCTGCTACTTGGCAAACTATATCTTTGGGTTCGCCTTGGCGAAGCATGGTCGAAACTTTATGGGGATCTAGTTGGGTATTTTCAAGAATATTGGCAATAATTTTGCCTCCCTCCTCCCACTTGGCTGTGAGTGCGTCTGCACTAACTTGCGGCGGAACGACGTGCAAGATAGTAATATCAGCTTTTTTGATGGCGGGAATGTCCATCAAGACTTTGAGCATATCTTGGGTTTGACCCGTTCCCGAATCGGCGTATAAAATTTTGTCGAGCATGGATTCAAACTAAATTGTTAACGTCACTTAAGCTATCTCTGGTACGAGGTTTGGGTACAAAGATAGTGTCAATCTTGCCAGAGAAATTTCACAACTTATTCACTTAGTAGACAAAACTCAACATTCACGCTGCGCCGACCGCCATCGTGCTTTTTTGCTATTCGATCGTTGAAGTCGTTTTAAAAACTCAATCGCCTCGCTAGATTAGGTTGGCATTTTTGGCGGACATCCGCAAAAACTAGTACGCGATCGCGCCTGTCGCAAAATCATACTCCGAAACAATACTTACTTTTATTTACCGATCTTGTCTCAGCGATTTTACTTAGTTATTTTCTCCGAGCTACAAATTTAAATTTCTTATTTTTCAGTAAGTTAACGGAAGACTTTTAAAAAGCAAACTAGCAAAATGAGATTGTCAAACAAATGCGATCGCGATCGCTGACATTTCTAAAAAATTCTTAGAGTAAAATTTTTATGCTACAACCAGATACGCTGATTTCTTATACCAATAGCCAACTATTAGCTGCTATTTATCTTAATGATGAATTGGTCGTGCCTTCAAAACTTGACGAACATGAGAATATATTTGCTGCTGCTTCACCCGATTCTAACAGTAACAGTTTGCACAGATCGCACCCAACAGCAAATTTTAGCAAAATTACATCTTTAACGAATACAGATCGCAGTGACGAATACATTCAAAATGGCAATTATTGTGATATAAATCAGAAGGTTAATGTCGAGCCAATAATGCCTGTAAATTTTAAAAATGAAAACACAAACTCGAACGAAGACATTAGTCAAACAAATACTCATAGCTCGACAAGTAGTTTTAAAAACCCAAGAGTGTATAATCTAGCCTTAAATACTGAGGAGATAGAAATGCCGAGCGATCGAGTATCAAACAATGCATTAGTAATGCACTTGAAATTCGAGCAAACGTCGGGAACGCAAGCAATAGATTCATCATCTATTGGTAAAAACAAAGGAGAGCTACGCAACGGCGCTACTTTTAAAAATGCTGGCGCTCCTTTAAATGGCACTGTTAGTTTTGATGGTTTAAATGATTACACTAATGTAAAAGATTCTAACAATATTAATGCAACAACAGTTGCCAAGCGAACAATATCTTTGTGGTTTAGAGTAGATGACAAAAATATTTCTAATCGCAAACAAGTTCTTTATGAAGAAGGCGGAACTAGACGCGGATTAAATATTTATGTCCATAATGGTCTTCTCTATGTAGGTGGTTGGGGGAATGAGTCCCAAAACAACTGGCAAGGAACCTATCTGTCCACAGGGGCGATTAGTTCTAACAGATGGCATCACGTCACCTTAGTCCTCAATGCCTCAGAAAACTCGTCAGCACCTCAATCGGGTGCGTTAACTGCTTATCTCGATGGAAAAAAATTCGGTACGGGAAATGGGTCGCGACTGGGAACTCACACCGACGATATTGGTATTGGCGGTTTGAATCAGGGAACCCAGTTCCACGATCGAGACGCACAAGGAACGGGAACGAATGGTTTGAAAGGCAGCATCGATGACGTGCGAATCTATAACAGAGTTCTTAGCGATAGCGAAATAGCCGCTCTTGCAAGTGGAACTCCCACGAAATCATCAACCCCAACGCCAACGCTAACACCCACAGCAACATCAACATCAAGTAATACATCTCCAGTCGCCAATGGCGATCGCGCGACGACTAAAGAAGACACGCCAATTACCATCTCAACCTCAAAATTATTGGCAAACGATAGCGATGCCAACGGCGATTCTCTAAAAATCGTCGGTGTCAGCAACGCCGTTAATGGCAGCGTATTCCTGGGTAACAAAGGCAATATTATTTTTAATCCACAAGAGGATTTTAGTGGCAGTGCCAGTTTCCAATACACTGTCAGCGATAATCGCGGAGGAACTGCCAATGCAACCGTCACCGTCTCGGTTTTAGGGCAGCCCGAACCCTCATCCTCTTCGGTTCAAATGGGCGTTAACCTTGCTAAAATTGCCGATTGGTCAACGCAACTTCCCTTCGTTAATGCGTTTAGATCTTCTAGATCTTGGATGACTCAAGATCCAGAAAAATTCATCTGGAATACCAACGAAACCAGTTCTATAAGGTTAGATTCTAACGGGTGGGTAACATACGTCCCCAAGCGAGAAGATTCCCCCGCTTATACGGCTGTTGGCACTCTGATGTATCGAGAAATGAATGGTCGCTATCCGGGCGGTAAATATATCGTCCTCTACAATGGCGAAGGAACTCTTGAATACGGCTTTGATGCAAAAAAAGATAAAACGTCATCTCGTCCCGGCAGAGATGTTATAGATGTCACTCCTAGCGATGCAGGGATTTGGCTACAAATTAGATCGACCGATCCTAAAGGAACGGGCAACTACATCCGCGACATTCGGGTTATTCCTGCTGCTAACGAAAGCACTTATCAAAGTCAAATCTTCAATCCCAAATTTATCGACAAAATCAAAAACTTTGATTCTTTGCGCTTCATGGAATGGATGGAAACCAATAATTCCCGGCAGTCTCAATGGAGCGATCGCCCGACTCCACAAAAGGCTAGATACACTCAACAAGGCGTTCCGGTAGAAATAATGGTAAAACTAGCCAACCAGGCAGATATAGACCCCTGGTTTACCATGCCCCACAATGCTTCTAACGATTACATCGCTAACTTTGCTCGCTATGTTAGAGATAATCTCGAAAGCGGACGTAAAGTATACGTTGAATACTCTAACGAAGTATGGAACGTTCAATTTAAGCAGAGTCAATGGGCACTCGACCAAGCCAAACAACTCTGGCCGGGTAGTAAAAGATCGGATTACGAACTCAGACTCGACTATTACAGCAAGCGCACTACAGAAGTCATGCAAATCTGGGATAAAGAGTTTGGTTCGAGCAAAGATAAAGTTATCGGCGTGATGGGCGGACAAGCGGCTAACAGTTGGGTCAGTAAGCGCACACTATCCTACGAGTGGACGAGTCAGCCCCAATCCCACAAAGCTTACGGCATTGACGCGATCGCGATCGCGCCTTACTATGGCTACTATCTCGGAGAGCCGGGTAATGCCGCTGAAATCGAAGGCTGGACGCGCGATGCGGATGGAGGACTCAAAAAACTTTTTGACGAATTGACCCAAGGAGGCGTTCACAGTAAAGGGCCTACCGGCGGGGCACTCCAACAATCATACGGTTGGATGGCAAGTCATGCCGATATCGCCCAAAAAGAAGGATTACAACTGCTCGCTTATGAAGGAGGTTCTCATGTAACGGGAATTAATGGTACTGAAAATAATTCAGCCATAACTAAGCTCTTTATTGCCGCTCATCGCGATCCGCGCATGGGAGACATTTATAAGGAGTATCTACAAAAATGGTACGAGTTAGGTGGCGATTTGTTCGTGAATTACAAAGATATCTACGCACCTGCCAAATGGGGAAGTTGGGGTTTACTCGAACACGTCGATGACACTAGTTCTCCTAGATGGAACGCGGCGATGGATGTTATTAACTCTTAAAAAGAGCGATCGAAGCTGAAAAATCTAAAATACAAAAGTCAAACCTAAATTTTAAAGATTATTCTGGGGTTTGACTTTTGTAAAAGTGTATAACTTAAATGTCTGAGAAGAAGATTACTGAGATTAAAGTTTTAGAATATGTTCTCATAAAAGTCAGGTAAGCTAAATTTTAGTTACCTTTAGATTAAGATTAAGCCGAAGCAAATTTTAAATCTAAATTTTATTGAGAAGTAATGAATTGGTTAGCGGGCAAAACAACAAATTTTTCGCGATCGCCAAAAGCAGATCTTTCAGTAGCACTGGAAAATATGCCCTTGGAAGACTTAGAGAAGATTGTCCATAATCTTAGGGCAGATCTAGAAAAAGCGGCGCGCTTCGTAAGCGAACAAGAAGAAGAATTGAGCTTGCAGTATCAAATCGTGGCGGATTTGGAAGAACAATTAAAAACAGCAAGCAAATTCGAGCGCATGAAGTTAGAGGTCGAAATAGCCGCAGAACAAGAAAAACAAAATATGTTGGAGGCAACGCTAGTCGGGCAACGCCAGAATCTGCACAAGCGAGAAGATATCTATAACCAACACTGGCAAATCCTGCGCCGCCGTCAAAGCACGGTTGACAACAATGATTATAAGCGATCGCTTCCGCTAAAATCGCAAAGCGCTCGGCTCGAAGAACCGACCAAAACTGACGACTCAGAAGACTCGGAAACGTCTCCCAAGAAAACCAATAATTTACGTCCCTACTTGCGGACTTTTGTGCGAAAATCTTGGTTGATCGCCGGAATTACTAGCGTGACAACATTCATTGCTTTGTTTGCAAGCGCTACCGAATCGCAAGTATATAGCGGAAACTTTTATTTACTAGTCGAACCAATTACCTCAGCCGGAAAATTAACCGACCCAACAACCTTAACCCGTACTGGGGGGGTTCCTAACGAAGAATTATTTGCTCTCGACTATCCGACTAATCTTGCTTTTTTACAAAGTCCGGGAATGACCTCTAGAATTGCCCAGGACGTTCACCGTAAAGTTTCTCAAGATATCTACGGAAAAGACTTTAATCGAAGCGTACCCGCTATCTGGGAGGATTTGCGAGAGAATTTAACCGTACAACGCATTGGAGAGGGAAGAGACGCAACCAAAATTTTTGAAGTAACTTATACGGGTACGAATTCTCAAGAAGTTCTTGCCGTGTTGGAAACAGCGGCTGACACATTTTTAAATTACAGTACCCAAGACAGAGATACCAATATTAAAGCTGGCATCAAATTTATCGAACAACAATTGCCTTCTTTACAACAAAGACTCAATAATCTCAAATCGCAACAGCAAAAACTGAGGCAGCAAAACGAATTAATCGATCCTATTGCTAAAAGTGAGGAGTTGTTGACCCAGATTAGCAAACTGAACGAGCAAGTCATTAACAATCAAAGTCAACTCAATGCTCAAAAAAGACTCTATACCGTCTTGCAACAACAATTAAAACTCACTCCCCAAGAAGCATTAGCTTCAGCCGCTCTCAGCCAAGATCCAGAACGAGTTGCCTTGCTCAAACAACTACAAGAAATAGAAAATCAGTTGGCTGTTGCCTCCGCTATCTATACCTCAAAAAGCCCTCAACTTCAAACGCTACAAGACAAACGACAAAATCTCGTTGCCTTGCTCGATGGCAAAACTCGGCAAATTCTCAATAAAAACGCGCTTTATGCTGAAAATAACCCTTCAGTCTTGGCTTTTCAAGATCCGACTCGCCTCAAGCTGATCGACCAACTCGTCGCTACCGCTAACCAAATTCAGATGCTAGAAGTTAACGGTCAATCGCTCTCAATCGCTAAGAATACCCTAGAAAGCGAAGCTGGTAAACTACCAAGCGTTGCCAATCAATATAGCGCGATGGAGCGACAAATTGAGTTAACCAATCAAATTCTCGACAAGCTGTTGATGCAGCGAGAAACGCTCAAAGTAGAAGCCGCTCAAGAGTTGCCGTGGAAGTTGATTTCGCCACCGCAAATTCCTCTCGATGCTGACGGACGACCTGTTGGCGAATCGCCTGGACGCAGAAGAACTATCGCGCTTGGTGTGATGTCAGGACTACTTTTGGGGATGCTACTCGCTATTTTCCTCGAAAAACGTCGCGATACTTTTTACGCTAGTAAAGATATTCAAGATATTTTGTCACTGCCCGTTATTGGAGAAATCCCCCACGATGAAGGATTTTCGCTTTCGCCCAATCTGGCACTAGAACTGGATAAATATACCAAACAGCCAGAATCGAATAGCAAACTGAATAGTTTGGATAAGTCTCCTTTCTTAACAGCTTTTGAGGTGCTTTACGCTCAAATTTGTTTTTTCTACGAGAACCCACCTATAGCCTCGATTGCCGTTTGCTCGGTAGAATCCGAAGACGGTCAATCGACGGTAGCGTCATATCTTGCCAAAACCGTCGCTAATATGGGCAAGCGAGTTTTATTGGTAGATTGTAACTTTCGCAATCCCCAACTTCACGATTGGCTGAATTTACCTAACCACATAGGCTTAACCCATCTCTTGTCAGAACAATACTCTTCTCAAAAAGCTATTCAAAGCGTTCCCGATACCAATAATCTTTTTGTTCTGACAGCGGGAATTTCTCAAAGCGATCCTTCTATTCGAGTTTGGTCTTCTCAAATGCAACATTTGATGGAAGATTTAAATGCTAACTTCGATTTGGTTATCTACGATTGTCCGAAGTTTCTTGACTCTACAGATAGCAGTTTCATCGCCGCTCATACCGATGGAATTTTGATGGTTGTAGGCATTGGAAAAACTCGTCAATCGCTCGTTCAAAAAACTGTAAAACAGATCGATACTTTTAACTTAAACGTTCTTGGTATCGTCGCCAATCATCCTTAAAGGCGATCGAGCAAGTAAATCTAAATATGAAGATTGTTCGAGAGGTTTCGCTGATTAGTATTGGGAGTTTTGAGGAATCAAACGATTGGTCTATTATTCGGGCTGAAATTCGCGATGCTATTTCTTTAATCGTTCATCTGGAAGCTAAATAGAATTAAGGATGTTGCAGACCTTGTTGAGTTGCAACATTTGGTGCGATCGCTTGAAACGGAAGCATTAATTTAACCTTTAGTACATTAGTATAGTCTGAGTCTAAAAACTCTATTAACAATTGTCAATAGAGTTTGCTTGAGAAGTTGTACTGCGTGGTTGATAGGGTTTTCCTGTAGGTTGATTTCTATATCTTTTTATATCAATTAGCTAAATGTTTGCTACAGATAGAGCATCAAGAATAAATGACCATCCGGTTAAAGAAGCCACAACATTTGCACTCATCTGCTGAAGTC
>JALOOL010000493.1 GCA_025454425.1 Hydrococcus sp. Prado102
TCGCCCATTAAAGCGGTACGTGAGCTGGGTTCAGAACGTCGTGAGACAGTTCGGTCCATATCCGGTGCAGGCGCAAGAGCATTGAGAGGAGCCTTCCTTAGTACGAGAGGACCGGGAAGGACGCACCGCTGGTGTACCAGTTATCGTGCCAACGGTAGACGCTGGGTAGCCAAGTGCGGAGTGGATAACCGCTGAAAGCATCTAAGTGGGAAGCCCACCTCAAGATGAGTGCTCTCATGGAGTTAATCCAGTAAGGTCACGGGAAGAACACCCGTTAATAGGTGCTAGGTGGAAGTGCAGCAATGTATGCAGCCGAGGCATCCTAACAGACCGAGGGCTTGACCTAATTCTCATCAGCACTCTTGCTCATACACTCTTTCTAGTTTGTGCAGTCTTGAGGGTTATTAATAAGATAACTACCAAGATTTCCTGGTGTCATTAGCGCTCTGGTTCCACTTCGATTCCATCCCGAACTCGAAAGTTAAACGGAGTAGCGGCGAAGATACTCCTGGGGTAGCCCAGTGGGAAAATAGTTCGATGCCAGGATTCCATTTCCAAAAGCCTTCTCAACAGAAGGCTTTTTTCTCAACAGAAGGCTTTTTCGCTTTTTAGAGAAGTAACTTGGCTAATCCTAAATAACGAGATCCTTGAGGGCTAATATCAAAACGATAGGGTAAAATTTCTACTCCTTTTTCAACGGCTTCTCGCAATAGCTTTCCATAAATGGGATCGTAGCTATCTGCTGGGGCAAAAAAAGAACAATCGCCCCGATTGATAAAGTACAACATAACGGGTTTAGCATTGGGCAATAAGGCAATTAATTCTTGTAGGTGTTTTTGACCTCTGGTAGTTACTGTATCGGGAAATAATGCAACATTATTTTGTGCTAGCGTAGTATTTTTTACTTCCACATAGATAGCAGGCATTGACTCTTTGCTTGTTAGCAAAAAATCTACGCGACTTTTTCGATCTATACCATAAATAACTTCTGGTCGAATTTCGCTGTAACGACCAGTTAGTTCGGGAAATAATTGTTTTTCTAAAGCTAATTTGATAATACGATTGGGTAATGCAGTGTTAATGCCTACCCATGTCGGTTGAGGTTCGGTTACTTGGATTATTTCCCAAGTGTAAGCTAATTTACGTTTAAGATTATTATTTTTGGAAACTTGAACGAGACTGCCAGGAGTAGAAACTCCTATCATCGGACCTGTATTGGGACAATGTGCAGTTACAATTTCTCCAGAAAGTAGTTCGATGTCAGCAAAAAATCGTTTGTAACGCTTTAGTAAAATACCTGAAATTAGAGGAGGATAGGGATAAAAAAAGTCAGTTATCATTAAGCATTCTTGGTTTTATCTATTTTCTCATTTTCTGTATTTTCACCAATTCATAATTTTTTAGATTGCCTCTTGCTGAAGGCAGGGATAATATGCGATCATGAATATTTGCGTGTAAATTTAAAACAATATTGACGTTGCTAGATTTTGAACTATGGCAAGCAAAAAGGGTGTCCGACTTATTATTACTTTAGAATGCACTGAATGCCGCAGCAATCCTAACAAGCGATCGCCCGGAGTGTCTCGTTATACTACCTCTAAAAACCGCCGGAATACAACTGCTCGGTTGGAACTTAAGAAGTTTTGTACTCATTGCAACAAACACACCGTTCACAAAGAAATCAAATAGCTTAAATACACAGAACAAAAAAAAGTCAACAAAAATTAGAGAACAAACTATGAGTTATTTTCGCAAGCGTCTTTCTCCTATTCCTCCGAGTCAACCCATCGACTATAAAGATATCGACCTTCTGCGTAAGTTTATTACCGAACGCGGCAAGCTTTTGCCTCGTCGTATTACCGGGTTGACTGCTAAGCAGCAACGAGATTTAACAACAGCAGTCAAGCGTGCCCGATTGTTAGCTTTGCTTCCTTTTATTAATAAAGAAGCCTAAACAGCAGCTAGAGTTTAAAAAATTGGTAACTAGTGTAATCTGAAATGATAGTTAGGCAGTTCGGGAAGGAGAAACCTACGAACTGCCGTTTGCCTTTGGCATTTCCGAAGAAAAACGATCGAGGTTCTAGTCACCAAAATTTATAGCTAAACTGGATAATAAGGTAATCGACTAAAAATCTCAAAGAAAAAGCACAAAGCTGGTGGAAAAGGGAAAGCTAATTGAATTTAGGCGGCAAGGAGAACGCCGTCTGGCAGTAATAGAGCGTCCAGAAGGCAAAAAAGATTGGATAGTTATTGATGAAGGAGGGGGAAGTCACAAAATTCGCCCTCAGCAAGTTGAGTGCGAAATTGGTGGCGGTCCTTACAAGCCTTCGGATATACCAAGCTTTCTTAAGGAAGTTCAACCTTTTTTAGATCCTTCTAGCTTGGAGGTGGCATGGGAATTACTTGTAGAAGAGGGAAAAGCTGTATCTCCTGCGGAAATGGCACAGCTATTATTTTCCGAACAAAGCCCACCCTCTTGCTACGCGGCTCATAGCCTATTATCAGAAGATAAAATTTATTTTAAGCATAAAGGCGATCTCTATGAACCCCGTCCGGCAAGTCAAGTTGAGGAAATCAAACATCAAATAGAAGTCGAACAACAACGCCATCGGGAAAAAGAAGCGTTTTTAACTAACCTTCAACAAGCTTTGAAAGGAGAAAAGATAGAATGGGCAGAAAGCTATCGTTCTCATTTAGAAGCTATAGAAAAATTCGTTTTACAGCCAGAACAACCCTCCCGCGCGGCCCAAGAAATTTTAAGCTGGGTAGAACGGTCGCAAACACCGGAAGCAGCATTTGAATTATTGATAGATCTAGGCTGGTGGAGTACCCACGAAAATCTCTTTCTGCGTCGCAGCGGATATCCGATTCACTTCTCCAAAAAGGTTCTTGAAGTGGCACAAAATTGCCTAAAATTGCCTAGTGCAGACCCCGATCGCAATCGTTTGGACTTAACGCATCTTAAAGTTTATACCATAGATGATGAAAGTACCGAAGAAATTGACGATGGCTTGAGCGTCGAATCTCTCGACAATGGGAAGTTTCGCTTGTGGATTCATATTGCCGATCCCAGTCGCCTCGTCAACCCAGGGGACGAACTAGATTTAGAAGCTAGGCGGCGCAGTACCAGTTTGTATTTGCCAACGGGCATGATTTCGATGTTTCCGCCAGTACTAGCTACCGGGCCGATGAGTTTAGTGCAGGGACAATTATGTCCGGCGTTGAGTTTTAGTGTCGTTTTGGATGAAACGGGAGCGATTGAAGATTACCGCATTCATACTAGTTCGATTAAGCCTACTTACCGCCTCACTTATGAAGATGTTGATGAGATGCTCGAACTCGGTATTGTAGCCGAACCAGAAATTGCTATTTTAGCAAGCGCCGCTCAAAAAAGACTAGAATGGCGACGATCGCAAGGCTCGATTAATATCCAAATGCCAGAAGCGGTTATTAAAGTTAGAGCCGATGATGAAATTGTTATTGAATTGCTTGAGATTTCGCGATCGCGTCAGCTAGTTGCAGAAATGATGATTTTAGCGGGAGAAGTAGCAGGGAAATACTGTCAAGAGCATAACTTGCCCGTTCCATTTCGGGGACAACCCCAGCCAGAACTCCCCTCCGATGAAGAACTTTTACTTTTACCAGCCGGGCCTGTCAGGGCTTGCGCTTTGCGTCGATGTATGCCTCGTAGCGAAATCGGCATCTCGCCCATTCGTCACGCGAGTTTAGGGTTAGATACTTATACGCAAGTAACCTCGCCTATTCGTCGCTATACCGATTTATTGGCTCATTTTCAAATAAAAGCTCGTCTTCGCGGCGAAGAACTGCCTTTCTCAAGCGAAAAGATGCAGGAAATTCTCTATAACGTAACTTCCTCCGCACAAGAAGCAACCGCAGTCGAACGACAAACTAACCGTTATTGGG
>JALOOL010000163.1 GCA_025454425.1 Hydrococcus sp. Prado102
CGCAGTACCTGGATAAGTACCTTGCGGCGCTTGCAATCGAGCGATAGTTTGTATATTGTCAGGAGTACCAGCAATTGTTGCAGTTCCCGATACATCGCCAATGGTAAAAGCGGGGAAAGTATCGTATTGTTGCGCGATCGCGTTTCCTGGTACGTTTTGCGCCTCAAAATTAAAAACCAGTTCTGTTGGTTCTTGTAAGTCAATGCGACCGCTACCCGTTATCAAACCCCCTACCGCAGGCGTACCGCGAATGTTGGTAAAGGTAAGTTGTTCTGGAACCAGGCGAAAGCGAGTGCTAAGATTATTAAATTCAACGCGATCGACGGTCGCAGTTTGAATCGTATTAACGCTTCCAGTTAAGATTGGTCGTTCTATTGCACCTTGTAAGCGGAGATTTGCTCCAACTGTGCCCGTTGTTGGAAAGGGAAACTCAACATCCAACGTATTTAATACATTTTTGATACTAACCCCTGTAACCCGACCTGAAAGGTTATAACCTTTGAGCGTATTTATCGCTCCCTCAATCCGCACGGGAATTGTACCGTAACGAGTAGAGACATTCTCAAAAACAATATTTTGATTTTCTTGAAATAGCAGTTTTCCTTGAGTATTGACAAAATTTTGGGGAATATTCTCGATTTGAGCAGTTAAATTATTCAGGCTTGCCGTACCTATAACTACAGGTTGCTCTCGTTTGGGATCTAGTTGTACTGTTAAGTTACCATCGACGCGACCCGCTTGCAGATTGACAGGTAACGCGATTAAGCGGCTAATATCGGAAGCTACTAAGTATTGTCCTGCGATCGCAAGTCCAATTTGTTCTGTTGAGGGTAAATAATTGCCATCAATAGCAATTTTGCCGCCTCTAGTCGGTTGACCGCTTACTTCAAATCGAATAAGCTCATCTTGCTCTTCAAATCGAACGATCCCATCTGCTTGCGCGATCGCGACTGCACCTGTGGGTCTACCGGGTTCGGGAGTTGGGACTAACACTAAATCGGCATTTTCCGCCCGAATCGTCTCTAACTCAATCTCAATGAAATCGGTTCCTTCTCCTTCTTGAGTCTGAATTTCAGTATCGACCCAGCGACCGTTTTTTGCTTGTACCAGATAAACGTCAGGATTAATTAACGTAACATTTAATTTTAGGGTTCGATTCGTCAGGAGTCGCCAAAGGTTAAATTGGACTTCTACTGCTTCTGCTGTTACGCGATCGCGATCGTTTGGAGTAGCGGGTATTGCTGCGGAGTCAAATCGCAAACTATTCCAAGAAAAACGCTCGACTTCCCCAACTTCTACAGGTCTTCCGAGTAATTGCTCTAATTCGCTTTCTATTAACGGCGCTAACCTAGAGTTAAGAAAATTCCAAGCATACAAAACACCCCCAAGAATGGCGACGAGCAAAATTGCACCGAGGGCGATACTGGTACGGGTTAAGATGATAAGCCACAAACGCCGATTAGGACTTGGTTCGGGTTGGTTATTAGTCATTCGTCGGTCAAGTCGCTTCTCTTCAATTCGTAATTAACGATTCTCAGTAGCGTCTGGAGCTTAAAATAAGGAATGGATTTTGTAAGTTTTTCTTCTTAAAAGAAGAGGCTTGTGACCTACAATTACGAATTACGAATTATTGAGTCATAGTTTTTCGGCTCTTCAATTATTCTTTGGTTATCCAATTAAGTAATCCAAGAGAAGCGACACTTCCAAGGATGTGAGCGCCAATCAAATTAACATCAGCGAGTATTAACAAAAGATCCATTTGTCTGACTATCTTTTCTGGATCGTAGACGGCTACTCCTTGCGGCTGCGCGATCGCCTTTGCTAATACTGCTACAGTAGTAATTTCCGATGCCACAAAAGCCAGCACTAATCCAGCTAAACTGACGATTAATCCTATGCGGAGGACGCGGATTATTTCCTCTCTCTTTGGGTGTAAATTTGGATTGGGTTGTTGTAATTGTTTAGCCATGCGAGTATAGCGTAAAGCCCAGTACACTCTAAATCCCACTAAAATTAGGGCAGCAATGGCTAGAAAAATACTAATGCTAAAAAAGATACTTCTGCTAACATCGGCAAAGCTGCGGCTAAAGGAAACCAACAATAAAGTAATACCAGAAGCAGTTCCTAATAATAAATGTATCCAGTAGCTAATTCGACTAATAATCTGAAGATTTCCCGCAAATTCTCGTTTAGTAGGCAATTCTGAGTTTTTATTAAATAAATTTGCCATGATTATTTCTACCGAGTTTTAATTTTATACAAATTAATAAAATGGTAATTTTTTATACAATCAAAGTTATTTACCTTTAGAGTTAAAAAACTTAAGGTTTTCATCTACCTATTGATAATTTTTTAACTTTTTAATAGAGAGTTTCATAATTCATCATTCATAATTCATAATTTTAAAGCGATCGCATTAATCGTTTCAGATCGACAACAAAATTTTACTGCTATCTAATTAGCAGTTTAAAAAAGATAATACAGATAGAGATCGTTAAAATAGACTGAAATACTTACTCAGTCGTATGAAGACGACTTTAAGTATGAAACAGCGATTTAAATCGCTGACTTGAGAAAGGTGTAAGATCTCAGACTAAAGTAATGTTTGTAAGCGCTGAATTAATTGAGGTGCTACCATTACTCCCTCAATGCGCTCGACAGGTTGACCGTTTTTAAACAAAACTAACGTCGGCAGCGCATGAATTTGATATTGCGATGCTAAACCAGGATATTTGTCTGTATCTATTTTTACAATTTGCAAGCGATTTTTCAGTCGATCGCCAACTTGTTCTAAAATCGGAGCCATCATTTGACAAGGGCCGCACCAAGTGGCGTAAAAATCGACTAAAACTGGGGTGTTTGTGTTAGCGAGGAGTTCTTGAAAGCTAGAAAACTGTTTTTTAACTGCCATAAGAGTTAGACGTTAAGCGTTGAGGCGTTTTAATTTGCATATCGTTCTAGCTTCTATCATAGCCAAACGATCGCGTATTATTAAACGATGTCGAACTCAAATTGAGCGATTTAATCCGTCAAAATAACAATCGCATCTTTTTTCAGGCAAATATATTCGATATAACCTTCCTAGAAAAGTAGTCGGGGTTAAGCAACGAAACGCGAAATTTACTGTCGCCTTTGCCCTTACACCCTGACTGAGATTGGATTTAAACCGTCGATTTCCCGTCTTGCAGAAACTGTAACAGTCGGGGTTACTACTTTGAATAAGCGATCGTCAAAAGAAAGACTACAGATGCTCTATTGGATAAAAACTAACGCGATCGCTACAAGAGCCAAACTATCACAACGACTCGAACGAAACGATTCAACCGTGTAATTCAACGAGAGATGGGAACATATCAAATATGAATTGACTTGGGAACATTGCACAAATTTAAATGAGTTAAGGGCGAAGTTAAAAATTGTTCTCAATTCTCTCTCACCCGATGCGATCGCTGCTCCTTTGTGGATGGGATTACATCACAACTGCTTTATTAAGTGCAACTTCATAGAAAATTGGTATGAGGTAGTTATTTGTTCGTTTGTATTGCGATTTCAAGGCGATTGACGCTTTAGTTGCGGCTTATTTTTCATAACAATAAACTAATAACTTTTAGCGGGTTGAACTCTATTGCTCAAGCGCCGATCGCCCTTGCTTGCCCAAACGAATGAAGAGAAAATAAGCGAAATAAATAGTGTAAACAATCAATCCCACCATGCCAACAAATCCCAAGAATCCTGGCGTAGAATTAGCATGAAAAACCTCTTTATATCTCCAAGGCGCTTCAAGCCAAACTTGACAAAAAGGCGTATCTATGGTTTTGCTGGAAAAGGCACATGATAAAAACGGAAGAGTGGCGATCGCGCCTAAACTAGAATAAATCGTTACTGCCCAGCGCCAAGAAGTCGCGGCAAACTTGAGAGAACTTTGGGGTAAATCTTTAATTTCGTCGTTGAGATCGACCCAAAACCATAAAGAAATAGGAATGAGAACGCGAGCCGCAAAACTAGTAATATAACCGATCGACCAAGACGGAATCATTAAATAAACCGTAATCATCAATAAACTTGATACTCGCCAGTAGATAATCAGCAGCCGTAAGATGGCATCAGATTGACGAACCAACGCCCAAATTAGCAAAATTGCGGGCACGATAACGGTAAACATAACCGCCAGTCTATAATCTGTCCATACCAAAGGTCTAAGCCAAGTTTCGTCCATCTTGTCTTGCTTGCTGCTTAAATGTCCTCAACTATTTTAAAGATATTCTTCCCAAAAAATCAGCAGTGGAATTCTACAAAAAGAATTCTCACTGCTTTTGCGGAAGATTAGGTTAATAGCGACCAACCATCTTAGTCTTCATAAACTCTACACTCAACCGCATCGGGATTGTCGTCGCAGTACTGCTGCAATGAATTTTTCTTGGGATGTTGTTGGCGTTGATGAGCGGCTTCAGCTTGCAATTCTTCAACGGCATCCCAAGCTGCCGCACATTCGCCAGAAGTAGAGTCCACACCACAAACGTTTTTAGCGTTCTCGATTTCTTTTGCGATTTCGTCTTTTATATTGCTCATAATTCCTCGAAATGTCAGTAACTCGATCCAGTATAAAAAATTATTAAGGATTTACAGATTCTATCGAAGATTGAGTTAGGAGTCTGCCTTTTGAGCTAGAACGGTTCTATTCCTCAGTCTGGTAGTATTCTGTTGTTTTGTGCCGAATCGAACTTGATGTCTTAAGATTTGACTATAGCTCAAAAGATTAAAGATCTGTCTCAATCGACAAATTTTTTCTCTTTTCATTTTTCGCAATCGCAAGCCTTAATTGTCGTTAAACTCATGAGCGATCGGATGCAGTGGACAAACGCCCTATCAACTAGTCCTTCTTTAGAAACAGCCATTACAGAGGTTGTCGAAAGGATTAAGCCATCTTTGTCAGGAAACCCTGACTTTGGGATTTTGTTTATTTCTTCTGCTTATGCCACTGACTTTCCTCGCGTCATTCCTTTGCTGCTAGAAAAACTATCCATACCTGTTTTAATTGGCTGTGGAGGAGGGGGAATTATTGGGATGAGCCAGGACGATAGCGCGGTTGAAATAGAAGCTAATCCTGCTATAAGCCTCAGTGTGGCGCAGTTGCCTGGAGTGGAAATTCATCCGTTTCACCTCTCGGCTGAAGCTTTACCCGATTTAGATAGTCCGCCCCAAACTTGGGTAGAGTTAGTAGGCGTTTCCCCTCAAGACCAGCCAAAATTTATTTTGCTGTGTGACCCTTTCACTTCAAAAGTTAATGATTTGCTCGAAGGACTCGATTTTGCCTATCCAGGTTCGACTAAAGTTGGAGGACTAGCAAGTGCTGGAATGATGGGGGTTCCAAGCGCCTTATTCTATCACGCTCGCGATCGTTCGGGACAATCGTTGTATCGAGAGGGAACGGTTGGCGTAGCCTTAAGTGGCAATCTGGTGCTGGAAACGATAGTGGCGCAGGGATGCCGTCCGATTGGCAAACTCTATCAAGTTAGTGGAGGCGAGCGCAATGTTATTCTGAAGTTGAGCGAGGTCGAAAACGGCGATGAAAGCATTGAGACTTCTAAAGCGCGTCCGCCGCTAGAAGTACTGAGGGATGTGCTAGAAACCCTAAACGACAAAGATAAAGAGTTAGCACAGCATTCTTTGTTTATTGGCATTGCTAGAGATGAATTTAAATTTCAACTCGGACAAGGCGACTTTTTGATTCGCAATTTGTTAGGAGTCGATCCCAGACAGGGAGCAATGGCGGTGGGCGATCGCATTCGTCCCGGTCAAAGAGTACAATTTCATTTGCGAGATTCTAATACTTCGGCAGAAGATTTAGAATTGCTTTTGGAATCTTATCAGCAGCAACAAAACAGCGTTTCTCACGCTGCGGGCGCTCTTATGTTTTCGTGTTTGGGACGCGGAGAAACTCTCTACGGGCTACCTAATTTTGATTCTGGTCTATTTCAACGTTATTTAAATCAAATTCCCCTGGGAGGCTTTTTCTGCAACGGAGAAATCGGGCCGGTTGGCGATCGCACATTTTTACACGGCTATACTTCTGCCTTCGCAATTTTTCGACAGCCATAGATAAGCTAAAAAATATTTAAGTTACTAACGATCGAAATCAAACATAGCTAAATTTAAGTTAGAAGGTTATTTGCATTTAATTGAGCAACGCCACTAATTTATGTTCGCTTGCCCAAACGCTGTAGATCGCAGACGAACATACACGAATTCATCAAAGTAAAAGAAGATTGCGATTCTCGAGCTCCAATCGGTTCGATCGCTATTGCAACTATACTATGCAAACACTGCATTAGATGAAGCAATAGGAGCAAATGAATAAGAGATTTTCGAGATAAACAAAATAAAAAACCCGGTGCAACAATGGTATACCAAAATTGTCCCCATTTTAATGATTTAGTGATGAACCAAAACAAAGTTAGTGGAACTGTAGAAATGCTCGTAGCAAATTTTCGTTTTTTCCAAGCTATTATCCCCACAATTATTAGTATTATCAAAGGAGCATAACTAAATAAAGCATTCCATAAAACTAACCATTTGGGATTCCAGTCAAATAACTTTCGATTTAACACATTCCAAGCAAAGGGATTGTAAGCAAGAGTTGAACCGCTGGTTATTGGTAAGAATAGAAGATTGGGAGCTTGAATATAAAAAGCCAAAAATGGAATAAATCCTAATATTAATCCTTGAAGAGCTTTACCTACTATGTTAATAAACGATTGATGTTCTTCATTTCTGTTTTCCCACATTTCGTATAACATCCACGGAAGGAGCAACACTCCAAACTGTTTGACTTGGACTGATATAGCAAACCAGAAGCCTGCTAAACGCCATTGCTGCTTTTTTACGGAGATCGCATTGAGAATAATAAACAGAGTTTGTAAAATTTCAAATTGTCCTTCATGGGAGGTATACCATAGCGAGACAGGCGCACAAAAAAATAAAAGAGCAGCCAGTTTAGATATATGTTTATAAAAAAGATAAGTACAACCAAGATCGATTAAAGTAAGAACTGCCTTGACCCAAAAAATGCCCAGGTGAAAAAGCGAAAACAAATAATAAAATATAAGAGTGGTAGGTGGATAAATGTAGGGTTGCTCGCTCCAATATCTAGTCCAACTCTCAGGGATAAAATCATCTGCCGTTGTGGTGTATATGGCAAAGTTGTTCTCTAAAGCATGGCTAGAATAGCCTAGATGTCGAAGCACATCAGATGTAACGACGGGGACTTGAAAACAAGCATAGATTTTGTAGGCAAGGGCGATCGCAAATAACAACCAAGCCCATTGTTCGACTAAAGGCAGTTTTTTTCTCACAACATTATTCCTTTTCTTCTCTACTCCTGAAAGATAGAATAGTTTATTGATGGTTAAAAGACTGCCAAAGTGGAATCGCCTCGCATCCAAGTTTTGGAGTTACGGGGACAGATTCGGACATCGAACTTTTGTCGTATTTCGTTTTTTAAGAAACCATATTTATTGGTGGTTTGGGCTAAAGGAAGGGTAAGATCGTTTATTGCAGTTCGCCATTCTTAAACGTTCCATGACCACCTCTGCTGACGCTACGCCGACACCGCCAGAACTAGGATCTGCTCAATCTCCACATACCGATTATCGCCCGCTAGATCGCGAAAAGCTATCCCCGATGCACCAGCATTACGTGGAAGTTAAAGAACAGAATCCCAATGCCTTGCTATTGTATCGAGTTGGAGATTTTTTTGAATGCTTCTTTCAAGATGCGGTCATTATTTCTAGAGAACTGGAATTGGTTCAAACGAGTAAATATGGGGGTCAAGAAATCGGACGAGTCGCCATGACGGGAGTTCCCCATCACGCCCTGGATCGCTATGCTAGATTGTTAGTCGAAAAAGGTTATGCCGTTGCTATCTGCGACCAAGTTGAAGATTCAGCAGAAGCTGCTGCCGAGAAGCGGTTGGTCGAAAGACAGGTAACGAAATTACTCACGCCTGGTACTCTCACCGACGATGGGATGTTACACGCCCGTCGCAATAATTTTTTAGCGGCGGTGGTTATTGCGGGGGAACATTGGGGACTTGCTTATGCAGATATTTCGACGGGGGAATTTTTTACGACGCAAGCAAGCGATTTAGCAACGCTTAGTTTAGAATTAATGCGCTTACAGCCATCAGAAACCCTTATTCCTACTAATGCACCCGATCTTAAAACGATTCTGCGTCCTGGGGAGAAATCGGAGCATTTAGCGGCTTGTTTGCCGGATAGTTTTTGTTATTCGCTGCGATCGCAAACTCCTTTTACTCTAGCAGAAGCCAAATCGAGATTGATAGAAACGTTTCGAGTTCGTTCTCTCGAAGGATTGGGATGCGAACATCTTCCCCTAGCTATCCGCGCTGCTGGGGGGTTGTTAGAATATATCGAAGATACTCAAAAAGCCAATCGAACTCCCCTACAACTGCTGCGCACCTATAGCATCGTCGATTATCTTATCCTCGATTATCAAACGCGACGCAATCTTGAAATTACTCAAACGGTTAGGGATGGCAGCTATCATGGTTCGCTATTATGGGCGCTAGATAGAACTTGTACGGCGATGGGAGGAAGGGCGCTGCGTCGTTGGTTGTTGCAACCGTTGCTAGATATCAAAGGCATTCGCGCTAGACAAGATACGATTGAAGAGTTAATGGAACATACCTCTCTTCGGCAAGATTTGCGACAGTTATTGCGCAATATTTACGATTTAGAAAGAATTGCAGGTCGCGTTGGCGCGGGGACGGCGAATGCTAGAGATTTATTAGCATTGGCAGATTCTTTGGTTAGGTTATCCGATTTAGCAGAGTTGGCAAGTTATGGGAAATCTCTTTATTTAAAAGCTTTACAAAAAGTTCCTCCAGATTTGGAAGAATTAGGCAAAAATGTAATCGCACATTTAATAGAAACGCCGCCGCTTCATCTTAAAGAAGGCGGAATTATTCGCGATGGGGTTAACCCTCAATTAGACGAACTGCGTCGCCTTGCTAAAGAAGATTATGATTGGGTAACAAATTTAGAAATTACTGAAAAACAAAGAACGGGAATTACTAATTTAAAGGTCGCATACAATAAAACCTTTGGATATTATATTAGTTTGCCTCGCAGCAAAGCCGATAAAGCGCCGAGCGACTATATTCGCAAACAAACTTTAACCAATGAAGAGAGATATATTACCCCAGAACTAAAAGAAAAAGAAAGCAGAATTCTAACCGCCAAAGAGGATTTACACAAGTTAGAGTACGAAATTTTTTCTGGGTTGCGATCGCAAGTTGCCGAGAAAGTACAAGAGATTCGTTCGATTGCCAAAGCAGTAGCGGCGATTGACGTTCTTGCAGGGTTAGCAGAAGTAGCAGTGTATCAAGGTTACTGTCGTCCTGAAATCGATACGGGAAGGTTAATTGAAATTACCAATGGCAGACATCCAGTTGTCGAACAATCGCTTCCAGTGGGATTATTCGTTCCCAATTCTACCAATATGGGAGGGGGCGATACAGCAGTTTATCCCGATTTAATTATTCTTACAGGGCCCAATGCAAGTGGAAAAAGCTGTTATTTAAGACAGGTAGGATTGATACAATTAATGGCGCAAACGGGGAGTTTTGTTCCTGCGAAATCGGCAAAATTAGGAATTTGCGATCGCATTTTTACCCGCGTCGGTGCAGTAGACGACCTCGCCACCGGACAATCTACTTTTATGGTGGAGATGAACGAAACTGCTAATATCCTCAATCACGCTACGCCCAATTCTTTGATTCTATTAGATGAAATCGGACGCGGAACGGCTACTTTTGATGGTTTATCGATTGCTTGGGCGGTAGCAGAATATCTCGCTACAGAAATTCAAGCGAGAACGATTTTTGCAACGCATTATCACGAATTGAATGAGTTAGCTTCCATCCTTTCTAACGTGGCAAATTATCAAGTCACGGTCAAAGAAATGCCCAATGAAATTATCTTTTTACATCAAGTTCGTCCGGGGGGTGCGGATAAATCCTATGGTATCGAAGCAGGACGTTTGGCGGGTTTGCCTCCCTCTGTAATTACTCGCGCCAAGCAAGTCATGGGACAAATCGAAAAGCACAGTAAAATCGCCTTGGGATTGCGCAAAGGAATTGAGAAAGTTAATCCAATCAAAGATCGAAAAAATAACGGTCGGGCGATCGAACAATTGGATATTTTTGGAGAGTAATTTTTTGATCTTACGCTGAGGTATGCAATGATTACGCTTAATCTAGAACCTGTAATTCATCTGCATTAACGATCGACAAAAGCGACGGTTGGCGCAGCATCTCCCTTGAGGAGTTACCATAGCTAACGACTTTACTAATTCTGGTTAACTCTTTATTTTATACCCTAACTTAACAAAAGAGGGATTTCATCTATGATAACACGAGGGGGTTCGACACCCTCCAAGCCCGTTAATTATATAACAAAACATAGACAAAAGGAGAGCTTTGAGCTTAGTTGCCGTGTTTTGTCTATTCATAATTCTAGCGCTCGCTATTATTGGCGATCGCGATTGATAAATTACAGCAATTTGGTTTGACTCTCAGCCCTTCAAGTCTATTTTTCTCAAAAACTTTTTGAATTTAAAAAACTTTTTGATAAAGATCGAGCGGGGTTTTGCTAAAATAACATGCGGTCATTCAGCCTGAGTTAAAGATATTTGAGTCAATCAGTAGAGATTCTCACCCCCGATACATTAGCGCAAGAACTAGCGGCTATTCAGCAAACTGGTTCTAAGCGCATTGCTTTGTTAGGATCGCGTCACGTTCCTATCACTCACCAGCAGTTAATTGAAATGATGAGCTATGCCATCGTGCTATCAGGCAATCGTTTGATGACATCTGGTGCTGCCGGAACCAACTCCGCTGCCATCAAAGGAGCCATGCGAGCAGATCCCAATCTTTTAACTGTGATTTTGCCCCAAAGTTTAGATCGTCAGCCAAAAGAATCACAGGAACAACTGCGCCAAGTCATGCACTTAGTAGAAAGCCCAGAACACGATCGCCTGTCTTTAGCCGAAGCCAGTGCTATATGCAATCGAGATATCGTTTCTCGCTGCCAACAGCTTATCTGCTTTGCCTTTCATGATAGTCAGACGCTACTGCAAACTTGCCAGGAAGCAGAGGAGCAACGCAAGCTAGTTACTCTGTTTTACTTTGATTAAATAAATTAAGGTTGGCGATCGCCATTGGCGCTGTCCTGAAAAGCTCGCGCTACGCGATTGCTTTTCCCGATCGGTTTTGCGACTGTCCAAAAGACAATTAGAAGTCGGAATTCGGAATGCAGTCGTGCGTCAAGATGAAACTGGTAACTGGTAACTGATAAAGTCTCCCTCTACCTTCATATTCATCATTAGCCACTTAACGATTTTTTAAAACGCTGCCCGACTCAAGCGATCGTGAAGATTAATTTAACTCGATAGGTACCCAAAGCTTATGTTTGTGGCTCTAAAGTTTAATTTGTCATAAATATGTTTGATTGCCGCGCACTTTATTTTACCGATTGAACCCAAGGCGACAAGCGTTCTCTGCCGCTCGATCGCGACTAACAATCGCTCAAAACGATTGCGAGCCGAGCTAACATCGAAAAAAGACGAGGAGCATACTGAGATGAAATGGAAAGTCATTTCAATTATTTTTCTAGTCGCGATCGCGCTGTTCGCTACAATCGGTTTGAGTACTAAGGCCACGCTGAGTCAAACCTCCAAGCCTACAATGACGTTTGTCTGTGCTGGAGATCGAAAACCGCCAACGACTTATGCACATATTGCGGGAAAAGTCAAATTAGAACCGCTTATGAGTTGGCGTTCTGAATATCTATTTCCAGGAGACTCGGCGATAGAACTGTGCCAACGAACCGCGCAAAAATTACAAAGTCAATACAATAGACAACAAGATTACTTATTAGCTGGGGATTGGACAAATGAGAGATGGAAAATTTGTTTAGTATCGCAACAAGGTGAAGGATGCGATTCTCGCAACAGTGTCTACTTGTTTAGTCTCAACAGCAGCTATCAATCGCTTAGATGTTTGATGGAAAATATTGAGCCTTTACAATGCCCCCGCTCTAGGGGACAATTAATTAGTCTTCCTGGAGGACGCTATCAACCAAGTTGGTGGCCTTTTTAAGAGCGCTTTTAGTACGTTAATCGAGTTTTATTACATTTTCTCAGAATCAATTTTCTCAACTTGTCTGATCCGTAATTTTTATACCCTTTCGCCCAATTCATATCCAATTCCTCTAAAGCTACTATTTCCGAAAAATCAAATTCTTTAGAAAGATAGGAATCAACCAATTTAATGGAGAGACAATCCTTCAATAAAGAATAAACTCTTTCCATATTCCAAGCTTGCAAATTCGAATCAAAAAATACACAAATGGGGTAAGATGGAAACTTACTTAATTCAATTTCATTTTTTATTCCTCTAAAAGATATTGAATC